>CAMDTB010000012.1 GCA_945907245.1 Rhizobium sp. Q54 | reverse complement strand
CTAAGCACCTATTCTCTACACCAAATCAGTAGGTTAAGCTACGTTCGCCGACCCGGAATAGCCCGGCTGATGAATAATTCGGGCTAAACGTCGAGATCGCTTACAGTAGAAGCATGTTTCTGAATGTATTCGAACCGCAACTCCGGCCGTTTTCCCATTAGCCGGTCAACCAGATCGGTGGTTTCTTCCAGTCCGATAAAGCGATCCTTGCCTTCCGGAAGCTTCACCCGGAGCAGTGTCCGGGTCGACGGGTCCATGGTCGTCGCCTTCAGCTGGGCCGCGCTCATTTCGCCCAATCCCTTGAATCTGCCCACGTCGACCTTGTCGCTGCCCTTGAACATCTCGGCGATCAGCCGGTCCTTCTCGGCGTCGTTCTGGGCATAGACGGTGGTGTTCTTGTGGGTCAGCCGGTAGAGCGGCGGCATGGCCAGGTAGAGATGCCCTTCGCGGATCAAATTCTGCATCGAATGGAAGAAGAACGTCATCAGCAGGGTGGCGATATGGGCGCCGTCCACGTCGGCGTCTGTCATCACCACGATCTTCTCGTAGCGCAGGTCTTCCTCGCGGTAGTGGGTGCCGGTGCCGCAACCCAAAGCCTGCACCAGGTCCTTCAACTCCTGGTTGGCCGACTGCTTGTCCTGCGCGGCGCTCGCCACGTTGAGGATCTTGCCGCGCAGTGGCAGCACCGCCTGGTTGGCGCGGTCGCGCGCCATCTTGGCCGAGCCGCCGGCCGAATCGCCCTCGACGATGAACAGCTCGGTGCCCGCGGTGCCGGCGTTGGCGCAGTCGGTCAGCTTGCCGGGCAGGCGCAGCTTGCGCGTGGCGCTCTTACGGCCGGTCTCCTTCTCCTGCTTGCGGCGGATGCGCTCCTCGGCGCGGAGCAGGGCGTAGGCCAGCAGGCTGTCGGCCACCTGCGGCGCGCCCGACAGCCAGTGGTCGAAATGGTCGCGCATGGCGGTCTCGACCACCCGCGTCGCTTCCGGGCTGGCCAGCCGTTCCTTGGTCTGGCCCTGGAACTGGGGCTCGCGGATGAACACCGACAGGATGGCGGTGATGTTGGCCAGCACGTCCTCGGCGGTGATCTGGCCGGCCTTGCGGTTGCCCGCCAGCTCGGCATAGGCCTTGAGACCCTTGACCAGCGCGTTGCGCATGCCGGTCTCGTGGGTGCCGCCTTCGGGTGTCGGCACGGTGTTGCAGTAGGAGTTGATGAAGCCGTCCCGGTCGGTCGGCCAGGCGATCGCCCACTCGACCCTGCCGCCGGCTTCCATCTCGCCGGAGCCGGCGAACGGCGTCGGCGTCACCAGGTCGGCGCCTTCGATCTCCTGGTCAAGAAAATCCTTCAACCCATTGGGGAAGTGGATAGTATCGGACTCCGGCGTGGTGTCGCCCGACTTCAGCAGCGACGGCGCGCAGGACCAGCGGATTTCGACGCCGCGATACAGATACGCCTTCGAGCGCGCCATGCGGTAGAGCCGCGCCGGCTTGAACGCCAGCTCGCCGCCGAAGATCTGCGGGTCGGGCCGGAAGCTGATCGTGGTGCCGCGCCGGTTGTGCACGGCGCCCATGTTCTGGAGAGTCGACGTCGGCTTGCCGCGTGAATAGGTCTGGCGCCACAGATTGCGGTCGCGCGCCACCTCCACGTCGCACCATTCGGACAGGGCGTTCACCACCGAGACGCCGACGCCGTGCAGGCCGCCCGAGGTCTCGTAGACCTTGCTGGAGAACTTGCCGCCCGAATGCAGCGTGGTCATGATCACCTCGAGCGCCGAGATGGTCTTGAACTTGGGATGGGCATCGACCGGGATGCCGCGGCCATTGTCGCGAATGCTCAGGCTGCCGTCCTCGCGCAGCTCGATATCGATGCGCGAGGCATGCCCGGCGACCGCCTCGTCCATGGAGTTGTCGAGCACCTCGGCCGCCAGGTGGTGGAACGCCTTCTCGTCGGTGCCGCCCACATACATGCCCGGCCGCCGCCGCACCGGCTCCAGCCCCTCGAGGACCTCGATGTCCTTGGCGGAATAGTCGCTGCTGGCGGCATTGGAGGCGAATAGATCATCGTTGGGCTTGGTGCTCATGGGTTCCTTGGAACGGAGCGTGAATCAGGAGCACCGCATTATAGGGTATCGAGACGCGGAACTGCACTCGATATGTTGTGTGAACCGGCTCTGTCTGCTGACGTTTCGTTGAAGGTTGCTCCCGACAATGAATACGCTTGCGTCATGGTCAGACGCTACGTAGCCAGTTTTTTCCTGGGCATTCTGCTCATGCTGACTAGTGACGACGCAGCCGCTCAGTCACCAGCAATGTCCGAAGAACGCAGTCCCGGAGCCATTGTGACGGGTGCTTGGTCCGACCCGGCTATATGCAATATGCAGACTGCGGTTCGGGTGAATTTCGGAGAGGTGCTGGAACGCGCTTCCGAGTTGAACGGCAAATGCATTGCCGTCGAAGGGTTTTGGGCTGGAAGAGCCTTGTTTGGTCGTGTCCGTGACGGCAACAAGCCCGGCTCCAACATAGATGAAGTCCTCCACCGCAAGAGAATTGGCATCTATGCCAGGAACGATATCCTCGATGCCGCGCCCGAGCGATCGACCCGTTACGTTATGGTGGGCGTGCTCGGGCAATGCGAGACAGAGTGGCCAGACGCGATCATGGTCTTGGGCTACTGTCACTATGTGAGTGGTTTGATCTTGAAGATTTCAGAGGTGATCCGAGCCGAATAGTGGATAGCTGATGTGGCGGACATTGGTCTAATCCAGCCCCCACAAAGAGAAAGCCCCGGCGCGAGGCCGGGGCTTTCCGTGTAGAGGTGAGGCGGGCGGGATGCCCGCCTCTTCGTGTCAGGCGGAATAGTACATCATGTATTCGATCGGGTGGGGAGCCGTTTCCCACGCCATGTACTCTTCTTCCTTGAGGGCCAGGTAGCCGTCGATCTGGTCGTCGTTGAACACGCCGCCCTTCTTCAGGAAGTCGCGGTCCGAGTCCAGCGCCTCGCAGGCCTGGCGCAGGCTGCCGCAGACGGTCGGGACGGCGGCCAGTTCTTCCGGCGGCAGGTGGTACAGATCCTTGTCCATGGCTTCGCCCGGATGGATCTTGTTCTCGATGCCGTCGAGGCCGGCCATCATCATCGCCGCGAAGCCCAGATAGGGGTTCGACGCCGGGTCGGGGAAACGCACCTCGACGCGCTTGCCTTTCGGGCTCGGCGAGTAGGGGATGCGGCACGAGGCCGACCGGTTGCGGGCCGAATAGGCCAGCAGCACGGGGGCTTCATAGCCGGGGACCAGGCGCTTATAGCTGTTGGTGGTGGCGTTGGTGAAGGCGTTGATCGCCTTGGCGTGCTTGATGATGCCGCCGATGTAGTACAGGCACTCGTCCGACAGGTCGGCATAGCCGTTGCCCGCGAACAGCGGCTTGCCGCCCTTCCAGATCGACTGGTGGACATGCATGCCCGAGCCGTTGTCGAGCGCCACCGGCTTCGGCATGAAGGTCACCGACTTGCCATAGGCGTGGGCGACGTTCTGGCAGACATACTTGTAGACCTGCACGGCGTCCGCGGCGGTTACGAGCGTGCCGAACTTCATGCCCAGCTCGTGCTGCGAGGTCGCCACCTCGTGGTGGTGCTTTTCGATCGGCACGCCCATGGCGCGCATGGTGCCGAGCATTTCGGCGCGGATGTCGTGGCCGCTGTCGACCGGCTGGGCGGGGAAGTAGCCGCCCTTGATGCGCGGGCGATGGCCCATGTTGCCGCCTTCGATGGAGGCGCCGGCCATGTGCGGGCTCTCGACGTCGTCGAAACGGTAGAAGGCGGTGTTGTAGCCCACATCCATCTGGACGTTGTCGAACATGAAGAATTCGGGCTCGGGGCCGAAATAGGCCGCGTCGCCGATGCCGGTCGAGTTCAGGTAGGCCAGCGCCGCCTTGGCGGTGCCGCGCGGATCGCGGCTATAGGCCTGGTGGCTGCCGGGCTCCAGGATGTCGCAGATCACGATCAGCTGCTTGGTCGCCGAGAACGGGTCCAGCACGGCGGTCGAGACATCGGGCATCAGCACCATGTCGGACTCGTTGATCGCCTTCCAGCCGGCGATGGAGGAGCCGTCGAACATGACGCCGTCGACGAACATGTCCTCGTCGACCACGTCCTTGTGCATGGACAGGTGATGCCATTTGCTGCGCGGATCGGTGAAGCGCAGGTCGATGTACTCGATGTCCTCGTCCTTCATCCGCTTCAGCAGGGCAGTAACGTCACTCATGGATATTCCTCTCTCGTTCTCGATTCGAGTTGTTGGCTGGTAAGTTAGATGGCGTCGACGCCGGTTTCGCCGGTGCGGATGCGGATCGCTTCCTCGACGTTGGTGACGAAGATCTTGCCGTCGCCGATGCGGCCGGTTTGCGCGGCCTGCTGGATCGCCTCGATGGCCCGCTCCAGCAGGCTGTCGTCGAGCACGACCTCGATCTTCACCTTGGGCAGGAAATCGACGACATATTCAGCGCCGCGGTACAGCTCCGTGTGACCCTTCTGCCGTCCGAAACCCTTGGCCTCGATGACGGTGATGCCGCTCAGGCCGACTTCGTGAAGGGCTTCCTTCACCTCATCCAGCTTGAACGGCTTTATGATCGCTTCGATTTTCTTCATGCTCGCGTTCGTCCAACCCCAGAGTTTTGGATGTTTCGTAGTACGACGCATCAAGCACGATGCGTGCCAAGTCGCGGCCAAACCGTAACTTCCCGTTTCCGGACTGTCCATGGCATAGGTTCGGCACCCGCAAGCCATGGAATTGCACACTACTGAGGCAGAATGATTAATTTAGAGGCAGTATCAGACGCTGAGGTGGTCCATTGAAGCCGGTCAACGACGTCATCGGCGGACTGGGGACGACCATCTTCACCGTCATGTCGGCGCTGTCGGTGGAGCACGGCGCCATCAATCTGGGCCAAGGCTTTCCGGACGAGGATGGCCCGGCTGACGTGCGCGAGGCCGCCGCGCGCGCCGCCATCGAAGGGCCGAACCAGTATCCGCCGATGATGGGGCTGCCGGCGCTCCGCCAGGCGGTCGCCGCTCATAACAGGCGGTTCTACGGCCTCGACGTGGACTGGCAGAGCCAGGTGCTGGTCACGTCCGGCGCCACCGAAGCGCTGACCGCCAGCCTGCTGGCGCTGCTCCGGCCGGGCGACGAGGCCGTGCTGATCGAGCCGGTCTATGATTCCTACCTGCCCATCGTCCAGCTGGCCGGCGCGGCGGCGCGAATGGTGCGGCTGCGGTCGCCGGACTCGGCGGCGGCGGAATGGTCGCTGCCCGAGGCCGATCTGCGCGCCGCGTTCGGGCCGAAGACCAAGCTGCTGGTGATGAACAGCCCGATGAACCCGACCGGCAAGGTGTTCTCGGACGCCGAGCTGGCGCTGATCGCCGAACTGGCCATCCAGCACGACGCCTATGTGGTCTGCGACGAGGTCTACGAGCACCTGGTGTTCTCCGGCGGCCGGCACGTGCCGCTGATGACCTTGCCGGGCATGGCGGCGCGCACCATCCGCATCGGCTCGGCGGGCAAGACGTTCTCGCTGACCGGCTGGAAGGTGGGCTACCTGACCGGCGCGGCCGACCTGATCGGCGCGGTGGCCAGGGCGCACCAGTTCATCACCTTCACCACGCCGCCCAGCCTGCAGGCCGCGGTCGCACACGGCCTCGGCAAGGAGGACGCCTATTTCGCCGGCCTTGCCGCCGCCATGGAGCGCAAGCGCGACCGGCTGGTCGCCGGGCTGCGCGAGGTGGGCTTCGACGTGCTGCCGTCGCAGGGCACCTATTTCGCCAATGTGGACTTTCGGCCGCTGTGGAACGAGGGCACCGACGTCGAGTTCGCCATGAAGCTGGTGCGCGAGGCGCGGGTCGGCTCGATCCCGGTCAGCGCCTTCTATCCGGAGGATCCGCCGACCCATCTGGTGCGCTTCTGCTTCTGCAAGCAGGATGCGGTGCTGGACGAGGCGATCGCCCGGCTGCGCGCGTTCGCGGGCAAGAACGGGTAGAGCGCTTTCAGGCAAGGCGTATGGCCTTGCCGGCCGAAAGCCGCGGCGAAATGCCCTTGAGCGGTTCAGCCTCGACTGAACCGCTCAAGGTTGTTTTTGTCCCGTTCTGCTGTTGCAAGGCGGGGCGACCCAATGTAAGAACTGCGCCCCTGTGGTGGCTGTAGCTCAGTTGGTTAGAGCGCGGGTTTGTGGTACCTGAGGTCGTGGGTTCGATTCCCATCAGCCACCCCAGTTTCCTCTCTCATACGTTATCTTTTGGCGTCCGCCGCGATGCCTCGTAGAGTCGCGACATGACGGGGCTCGAACTGCTGACCACCGAGGAGATGTACCGCGCCGACGCGCTTGCCATCGCGCGCGGCACGCCGGGCGTCACCCTGATTGAGAACGCGGGCAGGGCGTGCGCGCGCGTCATCGCGGAGCGCTATGACCGCGTGCCCGTCGCGGTGCTGTGCGGCCCGGGCAATAATGGCGGCGACGGCTTTGTCATCGCCCGGCTGCTGCAGCGGCAGGGCTGGACCGTCCGGCTCGGCCTGCTGGGCGACCCGTCACGGCTGAAGGGCGACGCGGCCAGCATGGCGGCGCGCTGGACCGGCCCGGTGGAGCCGCTGTCGGTTGACCTACTTGTGGGCGCGGGCCTGATCGTCGACGCGCTGTTCGGCGCCGGGCTCGACCGGCCGATCACCGGCGTGGCGGCCGAGGTGATCGGGGCGGTCAACAGTGCGGGTGTGCCGGTCGTCGCCATCGACGTGCCGAGCGGTGTCGAAGGCTCGACGGGCAGGGTGCTCGGCCCGGCGGTCAAGGCGGCGCACAGCATCACCTTCTTTCGCAAGAAACCAGCTCATGTACTTGCGCCTTCGAAGTTTCTCTGCGGCCGTGTCGATGCCTGCGACATCGGGATTCCTCCGGACGTGCTGGACGAGATCGGCCCGCGCTGCTGGGAGAACGGCCCGGCGCTGTGGCGACCTGTGTTCCCGTTTCCGGCCGAGGGCGGCCACAAATACGGGCGCGGCCACGCCATCGTCGTCTCGGGCCCGCTGGCCCATGGCGGCGCGGCCCGGCTCGGCGCGCGGGCGGCACTGCGGGCTGGCGCGGGACTGGTGACGGTCGCCTGTCCGCCCGACGCGGTGGTGGCGCACGCCTCCCAGCTCAACGCGGTGATGACCGCCCCCTTCACCGACTTCGCCGACATCCTCGCCGACCGCCGCCGCAACGCGGTGCTGGTCGGGCCGGGCAACGGCGTGGGCGAGGGGACCCGTGACGCGGCGCTGAAGGCGCTGCGGGCCGGCCGGTCCTGCGTCATCGACGCCGACGCCATCACAAGCTTCCAGGGCGCGCCCGCCGACCTGTTCGGCGCCATCGCCGGACCCTGCGTCCTGACGCCCCATGACGGCGAATTCTCCCGCCTGTTCCCGGATCTCGCCGGGGGCAGCAAGCTCGAGCGCACGCGGGCGGCCGCCGCGCGCGCCGGCGCGGTCGTGCTGTTCAAGGGGCCGGATACGGTGATCGCCGCACCGGACGGCCGTGCCGTCATCAACGCCAACGCGCCGCCGACGCTGGCGACCGCCGGGTCGGGCGACGTGCTCGCCGGCCTGATCGTCGGCCTGCTGGCCCAGTCCATGCCGGCGTTCGAGGCCGCGTGTGCCGGCGCCTGGCTCCACGGCCAGGCCGCGGTCCTGTTCGGGCCGGGCCTGATCGCCGAGGACATCAGCGAGATGCTGCCCGCCGTGCTGCGCGAACTCGCCACTCCTCCATGATGACGCTGGCGTTCGGCCTTTTCTATATCGGGCTGTTCGTGATGGCGATCGCGGCCGTTGTCGCCGGGGTCTTCGCGCTCGCGGCGTGGGCGATGATGCGGGGCGTGACCGAGGGCCGCGGCGGCTTCATCCGCCGCGCCGTGCTACTGCCGTTCCTGTCTGCGGCATGGATCGGCGCGGTCACCTTCGCGCACCTGTCCGTCACCCTGCCGGATGACTCCAGGGATGCCCTGCGGATCGCACTGCCGAACGGCTACGCCTTCACCGTGGAAGAGGGCGCGGACAAGGGCAATGTCTCGGGACCGGACGGCAGGATCCTCGTCATCGACCTGCGCCGGCTCCAGGTGGCGGGCGACCGCGTCTTCGGCACCCGGTTCCTCGCCAACGAAATGGTGCGCCTGCGCGAGCTGTATCCCAAGGGCCTCTCCGGCACCCATATGATCCTCGACACGCGCGCCGGCAGCGAGGTCTGGCTCGAGGAACGGGCGTTCGAGGCGCGGGCGCGCGCGCTTGGCGCCACGCCGGCGTTGCGACCCATCGCCGATCTGCGCCAGGACGCGCGGCCTGCCGTGTCGAACTGGCCCGCCCTGGCCATTGCATTCGGCGTGCCGCTGGTCGCGCTGGCGCTGCTGGTGCGCCGCGGCATCCGCCTGCGGCGAAGCGCCGGCGCACGGGCACCGCAGCCCGCCTGAAGGTCGCTTCAAGATCGCTGGTGCATTACAAAATAGGTGTGCTATACGTCCGCCCCCTGAGCGGGGCGGGATCGTCGCGGATGCGCCAGTGTATTGGCGGGCGTGGCGGAATTGGTAGACGCGCCGGATTTAGGTTCCGGTGAGGAAACTCGTGGGGGTTCGAGTCCCTTCGCCCGCACCAACACGATCCTCCGCCCTGGATATGATGCACAACAGAATTCGGACGTTCCCATGCAAGTGACCGAAACCAGCGCCGAAGGCCTCAAGCGGCAGTACACCATCACCGTCGAGGCGGATGTCATCGACAACAAGCTGGACGAGAAGCTGAAGCAGCTCGCCGGCCGCATCCGCCTGCCGGGCTTCCGGCCGGGCAAGGTGCCGGTCGGCCATCTGCGCAAGCTGCACGGCGACGCGCTGATGGGCGAGGTGCTCGAGGAGACGGTGAACGACACCACCCGCGAGGCGCTGGAGAAGAACGAACTGCGTCCGGCCATGCGCCCGAACATCGAGATCACCTCGTTCGAACGCGGCAGCGCCCTGGAGTACAAGCTCTCGGTCGAGGTCCTTCCCGAGATCGTCCCCGGCGACCTGAGCAAGGTGAAGCTGGAGAAGCAGACCGCGCCGGTCGGCGACGACGACATCGAGGAGGCGCTCAAGCGCATCGCCGAGGGCCAGAAGGCCTACAAGGCCGCCGCCAAGACCTACAAGGCGAAGAAGGACGACGCCGTCGTCATCGACTTCGTCGGCAAGCGCGACGGCGAGCCCTTCGAGGGCGGCACCGCCGAGGATTACGAGCTGGTGCTGGGATCGAACTCGCTGATCCCCGGCTTCGAGGACCAGCTGATCGGCGCCAAGACCAACGAGAAGCGCGACGTCAATGTGACGTTCCCGGCCGACTACGGCTCGGAAGACCTCGCTGGCAAGGACGCCGTCTTCGAGGTCACCGTCAAGGAAGTGAAGAAGCCGGTCGATGCGGTGATCGACGACGAGCTGGCGAAGAAGCTCGGCCTGGAAAGCCTGGAGCAGCTGCGCGAGCGGCTGAAGGAGCAGGTGGCCGCCGACTACACCCGCGTCTCGCGCATGAAGCTGAAGCGGGCCATGCTCGACCAACTCGCCGAGATGCACGACTTCCCGGTGCCGGAAGGCATGGTCGAGATGGAATTCAACCAGATCTGGCAGGATTTCGAGGCCAGCCTGAAGCAGGACGGCAAGACCCTCGAGACGGCCGACAAGCCGGAAGCCGACCTGCGCACGGAATACAACGACATCGCGGTGCGCCGCGTCCGCCTCGGCCTGCTGCTGTCGAACATCGGCGACACCAACGAGATCACGGTGACCGCCGAGGAGCTGAACCGCGCAATCATGATGGAAGCCCAGCGCTTCCCGGGCCAGGAGCGCCGCGTGTTCGAATTCTATCAGAAGAATCCGGACGCGATGCAGCAGGTCCGCGCGCCGATTTTCGAGGAGAAGGTCATGGACTTTATCCTCGATAAGGCCGAAGTTACGGAGAAGGAAGTCGACCGGGAAACGCTGCTCAGCGACCCCGACGAAGACGCCGCCGCCGACTCCAAGTAACACCGGGTCGACAAGCGCGTCAGTCCGGAACCGGGGGGCAGGACGCCCTGAATCTGTCCTGCCTCTTCACAATTCAATTGCGAGGCCCATCTGATGGCGGATGGGCTTCACGGGCTACAAGGCGGTGAAATGAGGGATCCTCTGGAAATCTACGGCGCGCTCGTTCCCATGGTGGTGGAGCAGAGCAATCGCGGCGAACGTGCGTACGACATCTATTCGCGCATGCTCAAGGAGCGCATCATTTTCCTGGTCGGTCCGATCGACGACCATGTCTCGAGCCTGATCTGCGCCCAGCTGCTGTTCCTCGAAGCCGAGAATCCCAGCAAGGAAATCGCCCTCTACGTGAACTCGCCGGGCGGCATCGTGACCTCCGGCCTCGCGATCTACGACACCATGCAGTACATCAAGGCGCCGGTGTCGACGGTGTGCATCGGCCAGGCCGCGTCGATGGGGTCGCTGCTGCTGCAGGCTGGCGAGCCGGGCCGCCGCTTCGCCACCCCGAACGCCCGCGTCATGCTGCACCAGCCCTCGGGCGGCGCGCAGGGCCAGGCCACGGACATCGAAATCCACGCCCGCGAGATCCTGGCGATCCGCGAGCGACTGAACCAGATATACGTCAAGCACACGGGCCAGGACATCGAGACGATCCGCCGTGCGCTGGAGCGAGACAACTTCATGACCGCGGCCGATGCCAAGACGTTTGGCCTGATCGACGAGGTTTTCGAGAAGCGTCCGGACCCACAGAGTAAAGCCGCTTGACGCGGCCCGGACGTGGACACGTGTCCTTGATGCGGCGGTGAGCCGCAATATAGGCATTGATTGCCCCGGCTTCGCCCGGATAGCATGGACTGAAACGACGGTACGACTCGGGTAATGACCAAGACCAGCGGCAGCGGCGACTCAAAGAACACGCTTTACTGTTCTTTCTGCGGGAAGAGCCAGCATGAGGTGCGCAAGCTCATCGCGGGTCCAACCGTGTTCATCTGCGACGAATGCGTCGAGTTGTGCATGGACATCATCCGCGAGGAGAACAAGAACTCCCTCGTGAAGTCGGGCGATGGCATCGCCACGCCGGCGGAAATCTGCCGCGTGCTGGACGACTACGTCATCGGCCAGGAGGTCGCCAAGCGCGTGCTCTCGGTCGCGGTCCACAACCATTACAAGCGGCTCAACCACGCGTCGAAGAACAACGACGTCGAGTTGTCGAAGTCCAACATCCTGCTGATCGGCCCGACGGGCTGCGGCAAGACGCTGCTGGCGCAGACGCTCGCGCGCATCCTCGACGTGCCGTTCACCATGGCGGACGCGACGACGCTGACCGAGGCCGGCTATGTCGGCGAGGACGTCGAGAACATCATCCTGAAGCTGCTGCAGTCTGCCGACTACAATGTCGAGCGCGCGCAGCGCGGCATCGTCTACATCGACGAAGTCGACAAGATCAGCCGCAAGTCGGACAACCCGTCGATCACCCGTGACGTCTCGGGCGAGGGCGTGCAGCAGGCTCTGCTGAAGATCATGGAAGGCACCGTGGCGAGCGTTCCGCCCCAGGGCGGCCGCAAGCACCCGCAGCAGGAATTCCTGCAGGTGGACACCACCAACATCCTGTTCATCTGCGGCGGCGCCTTCTCGGGCCTCGAGAAGATCATCGACGCCCGCGGTTCGGAGAAATCCATCGGCTTCGGCGCCAACGTGGTCGGTCCCGAGGACCGTCGCACCGGCGACATCCTGCAGAACGTCGAGCCCGAGGATCTGCTGAAGTTCGGCCTGATCCCCGAATTCGTCGGCCGCTTGCCGGTGCTCGCGACGCTGAGGGACCTGGACGAGACGGCGCTGATCGAGATTCTGACCAAGCCGAAGAACGCGCTGGTCAAGCAATACCAGCGCCTGTTCGAGATGGAAGGCGTGTCGCTCGGCTTCACCGACGATGCCCTGCATGGCGTCGCCAAGAAGGCGATCAAGCGCAAGACCGGCGCCCGCGGACTCCGGTCGATCATGGAGTCCATCCTGCTCGACACGATGTTCGACCTGCCGGCGCTGGAAGGCGTGGGCGAGGTGGTCATCAACAACGAGGTTGTCGAGGGCCGCGCCCAGCCGCTTTACATCTATTCCGATCGCCGCGCCGACGACGCCGTCAAGGGCGCGTGACATCCGTGTTCCCCTGTCATGGGTCGGGGGTTGATCTTTCGTAACCCAATCTCCATGTGAGCGGGTACGATAGAATGGGGCTGCCGAGTCGGTTGGCCCCCAGATATGGATCGAATGGAAGCCATGCAGAAGTCAGACAAGTCCAACACGTTCCCGGTTCTGCCGCTGCGCGACATCGTCGTGTTCCCGCACATGATCGTTCCCCTGTTCGTGGGCCGCGAGAAGTCGGTGCGGGCGCTCGAAGACGTGATGAAGGATGACAAGAAGATCCTTCTCGTCACGCAGAAGGACGCCGGGCAGGACGATCCCGGCCATGCCGACATCTTCCGTGTCGGCACCATCGCGTCGGTTCTCCAGCTGCTGAAGCTGCCCGATGGCACCGTGAAGGTGCTGGTCGAGGGCGGCTCGCGCGCGCGGCTCGACGAGTTCGTCGACAATCCCGAGTTCTTCGAGGCCCGCGCGTCGGTGATCGAGGAAACCCTGGCCGAGCGCGCCGAGCTCGAAGCGCTGGCCCGTTCCGTGGTCACGCAGTTCGAGCAGTATGTGAAGCTCAACAAGAAGGTGCCGCCGGAGGTTCTGGTCTCGGTCAACCAGATCGAGGACCCGGCCAAGCTGGCCGACACGCTCGCCTCGCACCTGTCCGTCAAGATCTCCGAGAAGCAGGAGCTGCTCGAGATGCACGACGTGGGCAGCCGCCTGGAGCGGGTCTACGGCCTGATGGAAAACGAGATCGGCGTGCTCGAGGTCGAGAAGAAGATCCGCGGCCGCGTCAAGAAGCAGATGGAGAAGACCCAGCGCGAGTACTACCTGAATGAGCAGATGAAGGCCATTCAGCGCGAGCTCGGCGAGGGCGACGAGGGCGCCGACGAAATCGCGGAGCTCGAGGAGAAGATCGCCCGCCTGAAGCTGACCAAGGAAGCCCGGACCAAGGCCGAGGGCGAGCTGAAGAAGCTGCGCAACATGAGCCCGATGTCCGCCGAGGCCACGGTCGTGCGCAACTACCTCGACTGGCTGCTCAACATTCCGTGGGGCAAGTCCAAGAAGGTGCGGACCGACATCCACGTGGCCGAGCAGGTCCTGGATACGGACCATTATGGCTTGGAGAAGGTCAAGGAGCGCATCCTGGAATATCTGGCGGTCCAGCAGCGGACCAAGAAGATCCGGGGCCCGATCCTCTGCCTCGTCGGCCCGCCCGGCGTCGGCAAGACCTCGCTCGGCAAGTCGATCGCCAAGGCCACCGGCCGCGACTTCGTGCGCGTGTCGCTGGGCGGCGTGCGCGACGAGGCCGAGATCCGCGGCCATCGCCGGACCTATATCGGCTCCATGCCCGGCAAGGTCATCCAGAGCATGAAGAAGGCGGGCAGCAACAACCCGCTGTTCCTGCTCGACGAGATCGACAAGATGGGCGCGGATTTCCGCGGCGATCCGTCGTCGGCGCTGCTCGAGGTGCTCGACCCCGAGCAGAACAACACCTTCAACGACCATTATCTCGAGGTCGATTACGACCTGTCGAAGGTGATGTTCGTGACGACGGCGAACACGCTGAACATTCCCGGTCCGCTGATGGACCGCATGGAGATCATCCGTCTCAGCGGCTACACCGAGGACGAGAAGGTCGAGATCGCCAAGCGCCACCTGATCAGCAAGCAGCTGGAGCAGAACGGCATCAAGAAGGGCGAGTGGGAAATCACCGACGAAGCCCTGCGCGACCTGATCCGCTTCTACACTCGCGAGGCGGGCGTGCGCTCGCTCGAGCGTGAGCTGGCCAAGCTGGTCCGCAAGGCGATCCGTGCGCTGGTCGGCGGCAGCACCACCAAGGTGCGCGTCACCTCCGAGAATCTCGGCGAGTACTCGGGCGTCCGCCGCTTCCGCTACGGCATCGCCGAAGAGGAAGACAGCGTCGGTGTGGTCACCGGCCTGGCCTGGACCGAAGTGGGCGGCGAGCTGCTGTCGATCGAATCCGTGCTGGTCCCCGGCAAGGGCAAGATGACCATCACCGGCAAGCTGGGGGACGTGATGCAGGAGTCGATCCAGGCGGCCGCCAGCTTCGTGAAGTCGCGGGCCACCACGTTCGGCATCCATCCGCGGATCTTCGAGAAGCGGGACATCCACATCCACGTCCCCGAGGGCGCGGTGCCGAAAGATGGTCCGTCGGCGGGTGTCGGCATGGTCACCTCGATCGTGTCGGTGCTGACCAACAACCCGGTCCGCAAGGACATCGCCATGACCGGCGAGGTCACGCTGCGGGGCAGGGTGTTCGCCATCGGCGGCCTGAAGGAGAAGCTGCTCGCCGCGCTGCGCGGCGGCATCAAGACCGTGCTGATCCCGAAGGACAACGAGAAGGACCTGGCGGAAGTCCCCGACAACGTGAAGACCGGTCTGCAGATCATTCCGGTCGCCACGGTCGAGGAGGTGCTGCAGCACGCGCTGACCAAGCCGCTGGTGCCGATCACCTGGGAAGAGGATGATGCGGTGGCTTCGCTGGCCAAGGACAAGCCGGCTGGCGACGCCGAAGGACTGGTTACCCACTAAACGGACGGCCTGACCGTTCGAAACCGGACGAAGCCCTCGAAAAGCGTAGATTTTCTCCGCATTTCGGGGGCTTTTCCTTTGACGCTCCCAGGCGCTCCCTCTAAACTTCCCGTTCTCTCGCAAAGAGAGACCTGTTGGACAAATCATCTACAAACAAGGGGGTTGTCGTGAACAAAAATGACCTGATCGCGGCCGTTGCAACCAGTGCAGGCCTCTCCAAGACGGATGCGGCAAGTGCGGTCGATGCCGTCTTCGACGGTATTTCTGGTGCGCTGGCGAAGGGCGAAGAAGTCCGTCTCGTCGGTTTCGGCACCTTCAGCGTCGCCAAGCGCGCCGCCACCACCGGCCGCAATCCGCGCACCGGCGATACCATCAATATTCCGGCGTCCACCCAGCCCAAGTTCAAGGCTGGCAAGGCGCTGAAGGACGCCGTCAACTAAAGGCGTTTCCTGAAAGCACGGATTTTGGGCCGGCCGTCCTTTGCGGGGCGGTCGGTTTCATTTATTTTGTCGGTTACGCGTTTGATTTTAAGTGTTTCGGGCGGTTAGCTCAGTTGGTAGAGCATCTCGTTTACACCGAGAGGGTCGGCGGTTCGAGCCCGTCACCGCCCACCACGCTTCGCCCTTCGGGCTACGCGTGGCGCAGCCACGTGGATGCCGTTAGGCCGAAGCAGTGCCCGGCGTAGCGCAAGCGAAGACGGGTTGGTGCCCGTCGCGCCGATGCGCCGTTTGGGCAGGGTGGAACCCATGTGGTATCTCTATATTCTGCGCAGCATCTCATCGCCCGAGCAGGAGTATATCGGCGCCGCCTCGGATCTGCGGCGGCGTCTCGCGGATCACAATGCTGGCAGATCAACCCATACCGCGAAATTCACCCCTTGGACGCTGCTTTGGTACTGCGCCTTTCCCGATAAGCTCAAAGCCCTGGAATTCGAGCGCTACCTCAAATCCCATTCGGGCAGGGCGTTTTCCCGCAAGCGGCTGCTGTCGCCACCGCCTGTGGTAGCTGCGCCATAAAACGCCCAAAATCTTCTGTCCAACTACCCATTATCCGTTGACACCATTCGGGTGGTGCCGTACACGGAGCCTCCCTTGCGGGGGTGTAGCTCAGTTGGTTAGAGCGTCGGCCTGTCACGCCGAAGGTCGCGGGTTCGAGTCCCGTCACTCTCGCCATTTCTCTCCGTAATCCGGTCGGCAGTGCGGTGGCGAACGCGCCACCAGGCGATCGTTTTGCGACCGTGTCATCCGCTCTTGCGGGGGTGTAGCTCAGTTGGTTAGAGCGTCGGCCTGTCACGCCGAAGGTCGCGGGTTCGAGTCCCGTCACTCTCGCCACTTTCCCACAGTTCTGGCCTGCAAAATCACAGGCCCATTGGGTTTGACTCGGGGGGTGCGCGGACTATACTGCGCCCCGATCGATCCCAGCCGGACCGATCGGTAAGCCGGAACTACAACGCACAATCAGACGGTTTCCGATGCAGGGTTTGCTCGCCGAGTACCTACCTATTCTGATGTTCCTTGGCGTCGCCACAGCCTTCTCGCTGATCATGATCGGAGCCGCCGTGCTCGTGGCGCGCCAGAACCCCGATCCCGCCAAGCTGGCCGCCTATGAATGCGGCTTCGACGCCTTCGGCGACAGCCGCGGCCAGTTCGACGTGCGCTTCTACCTGGTGGCGATCCTGTTCATCATCTTCGATCTCGAGGTCGCTTTCCTGTTCCCCTGGGCTATCTCACTTGGTGAGATCGGCCTGTTCGGATTCTGGTCGATGATGATCTTCCTGGGCGTGCTGACCGTCGGCTTCGTCTATGAATGGAAGAAAGGGGCGCTGGAATGGGAGTAATCAATCCACTCGCGCCGGCCCAACCGCTGGACGCCTCGACCGCCGCCTCGCGCGCCTATTTCGAGACGCTTTCCGAGGACCTGTCGGAGAAGGGTTTCATCGTCGCCCGCATGGACGATCTGATCAACTGGGCCCGCACGGGCTCGCTGTGGTGGATGACCTTTGGCCTGGCGTGCTGCGCCGTCGAGATGATGCAGGCGTCCATGCCGCGCTACGACATGGAGCGCTTCGGCTTCGCGCCGCGCGCCTCACCGCGCCAGTCGGATGTGATGATCGTCGCCGGGACGCTCACCAACAAGATGGCGCCGGCGCTGCGCCGGGTCTACGACCAGATGCCCGAGCCGCGCTACGTGATCTCCATGGGCAGCTGCGCGAACGGCGGCGGCTATTACCATTATTCCTATTCGGTCGTGCGCGGTTGTGACCGCGTCGTGCCCGTCGATATCTACGTTCCCGGTTGCCCGCCCACCGCGGAAGCGCTGGTTTACGGCATTCTGCAGCTGCAGAAGAAGATCCGGCGGACCGGAAACCTGTCGCGATAGAGGCCAAGATGGACGGGGCGCTACACGAGCTTGGCGACCATATCGCCACCAGCCTGCCGGATGTCGTGACGGGCTTCGAGGTTCGTCTCGACGAGCTGACGGTGACAGCCCATGCCGAGAACATCGTCCGGCTGCTGAAGTTCCTGCGCGACAACACCGCCTGCCAGTGCCAGCAGCTCATCGACGTCTGCGGCGCCGACTATCCGAGCCGGCCGCTGCGTTTCGACGTGGTCTACCACCTGCTCAGCCTGACCCATAACCACCGTGTCAGGGTCAAGGTGCAGACCGACGAGGACACGCCGGTGCCGTCGGTTATCGAGATTTTCGCCTCGGCGAGCTGGTTCGAGCGCGAGTGCTGGGATCTCTACGGCGTCATGTTCACCGGCCATCCGGACCTGCGGCGCATCCTGACCGACTACGGCTTCCAGGGCTTCCCGCTGCGCAAGGACTTCCCGCTGACCGGCTACGTGGAAGTGCGCTACTCCGAGGAGCAGAAGCGCGTGGTCTACGAGCCCGTCAGCCTGATGCAGGAGTTCCGCAACTTCGATTTCATGAGCCCCTGGGAAGGCGCCAGATACATCCTGCCCGGCGACGAGAAGGCGGCGGGCCAAGACGGCGTCGGGACAGGTGGAAAGCAAGGCTGATGGCGGACGTCGAACTCAAGAATTTCAACCTTAACTTCGGTCCGCAACACCCTGCGGCACATGGCGTTCTGCGTCTGATCACCGAGCTGGACGGCGAGATCGTCGAGCGCCTCGATCCGCATATCGGCCTGCTGCATCGCGGCACCGAAAAACTCATCGAGTACAAGACCTATCTGCAGGCCGTGCCCTATTTCGACCGGCTCGACTATGTCGCGCCGATGAACCAGGAGCATGCCTTCGCGCTGGCCGTCGAAAAGCTGCTGGGCTGCGAGGTGCCGGTGCGCGGCCAGTACATCCGCGTGCTCTATGCCGAGATCGGCCGCATCGCCAACCACCTGCTGAACCTCACCACCCACGCCCTGGACGTCGGCGCCATGACGCCGATCCTGTGGGGGTTCGAGGAACGCGAGAAGCTGATGGTGTTCTACGAGCGGGCCTGCGGCGCGCGGCTGCACGCGGCCTATTTCCGGCCCGGCGGCGTACACCAGGACCTGCCGCCCGAGCTGCTCGCCGACATCTTCACGTGGACCGATACGTTCCCGCAGGTTCTCGAAGACATGGAAACCATGCTGATCGGGAACCGCATCTTCAAGCAGCGCAACGTCGACATCGGCGTGGTCACCGCCGACGAGGCGTTCGACCTCGGTTTCTCCGGCCCGCCGCTGCGCGCCTCGGGCATCGCCTGGGACCTGCGCAAGTCGCAGCCCTATGACGGCTACGAGAAGTTCGATTTCGACATCCCCATCGGCAAGCACGGGGACTGCTACGACCGCTTCATCCTGCGGCTCGAGGAAATCCGCCAGAGCCTCAGGATCATGAAGCAGGCGATCAACGAGATGCCGGCCGGCCCGGTCGCCTCGCTCGACCGCAAGATCGTGCCGCCCAAGCGTGGCGAGATGAAGCGCTCGATGGAAGCGCTGATCCATCACTTCAAGCTCTACACCGAAGGCTACAAGGTGCCGGAAGGCGAGGCCTACGCCGCCGTCGAGGCGCCGAAGGGCGAGTTCGGCGTCTATGTGGTCTCGGACGGCTCCAACAAGCCGTATCGCTGCAAGATCCGCGCGCCGGGCTTCCCGCACCTTGCCGCCATGGATTTCATGTGCCGGGGACATATGCTGGCGGACATTCCCGCCATCCTCGGTTCTCTCGACATCGTGTTCGGGGAGATCGACCGATGAGCGGCGTGCACGCTGCCCCCTTCGTCCAGCCGGCCAGCTTCGAGTTCACCCCGGAGAGCATGGAGCAGGTCAACCGGCATATCGCCAAGTATCCGAAAGGCCGCCAGCAGAGCGCGGTGATGCCGCTGCTCGACATCGCCCAACGCCAGAATGGCGGCTGGCTGCCGGAAGCGGCGATCCGGGCGATCGGCGAGCTGCTGGGTATGCCCTATATCCGCGTCTACGAGGTCGCCAGCTTCTACACCATGTACAATCTGGTGCCGGTCGGCCGGCACTTCGTCCAGGTCTGCACCACGACGCCGTGCTGGCTGCGCGGCTCGGACCAGGTGATGGAGGCCTGCCGTCAGTCGCTGGGCGTCCGCAACGGCCATACCTCCGCCGATGGGCAGTTCACCCTGATCGAGGTCGAGTGCCTGGGCGCCTGTGTCAACGCGCCGATGATGCAGATCGGTGACGACTTCTACGAGGATCTGGACGCCGACAGCACCAGGCGCATCCTCGACGACCTGAAGGCGGGCCGCACGCCCGCGCCGGGTCCCCAGATCGACCGCCAGTTCTCGGCCCCCGAAGGCGGGCCGACCACGTTGAAGGAGACCGCGTGATGCTGGCGGACCAGGACCGCATCTTCACCAATCTCTACGGGCTGCAGAGCCCTTTCCTCGACGGCGCGAAGGCGCGCGGCGACTGGGACGGTACCGCCGCCCTGATCGCCAACGGCCAGGACTGGCTGATCACCCAGATCAAGGAATCCGGCCTGCGCGGCCGCGGCGGCGCGGGCTTCCCGACCGGCCTCAAGATGTCGTTCATGCCGAAGGAAAGCGACGGTCGCCCGTCCTACCTGGTGGTGAACGCCGACGAGGGCGAGCCGGGCACCTGCAAGGACCGCGAGATCATGCGCCATGACCCGCATAAGCTGGTCGAGGGCTGCCTGATCGCCGGCTACGCCATGCGCGCCGTCGCCGCCTACATCTACATCCGCGGTGAGTTCTACCGCGAGGCGGAAAACCTGCAGCGGGCGATCGACGAGGCCTATGAGTCTGGCCTGATCGGCGAGAATGCCTGCGGCACCGGCTACCGGTTCGACGTCTACGTCCACCGCGGCATGGGCGCCTATATCTGCGGCGAGGAAACCGCGCTGATCGAGAGCCTGGAAGGCAAGAAGGGCCAGCCGCGCCTGAAGCCGCCATTCCCGGCCAACATGGGCGTGTGGGGCTGCCCGACGACGGTCTCCAACGTGGAATCGATCGCCGTCATCCCGACCATCCTGCGCCGCGGCGCTACCTGGTTCTCCGGCATCGGCCGGCCGAACAACACCGGCACCAAGCTGTTCTGCATCTCCGGTCACGTGAACAAGCCGTGCACCGTCGAGGAGGCCATGAGCATCCCGCTGCGCGAACTGATCGAGAAGCATTGCGGCGGCGTGCGCGGCGGCTGGGACAACCTGCTGGCGATCATTCCGGGCGGCTCGTCGGTGCCGCTGCTGCCCAAGCACATCTGCGACGACGTGCTGATGGATTTCGATGCCCTCAAGGCGGTGCAGTCGGGTCTGGGCACCGCCGCCGTCATCGTCATGGACAAGTCGACCGACGTGGTGAAGGCCATCGCCCGGCTGTCGAAGTTCTACATGCATGAGAGCTGCGGCCAGTGCACGCCGTGCCGCGAAGGCACCGGCTGGATGTGGCGCGTCATGGACCGGCTGGTGCGCGGCGAGGCCGACGTGCCGGAGATCGACCTTCTCCAGGAAGTCACCAAGCAGGTCGAAGGGCATACGATCTGCGCGCTCGGCGACGCGGCGGCCTGGCCGATCCAGGGCCTGATCCGCCACTTCCGCCCCGAGCTCGAGGCGCGCATCGCCGCCTACAAGAACGCCCAGGTCCAGGCGGCGTAGGGGAAACGGGATGCCAACGCTTACCATCGACGGCAAGGAAGTCACGGTCGCCCCGGGCACCACGGTGCTGCAGGCCTGCGAGATCGTGGGTGTCGAGGTGCCGCGGTTCTGCTACCACGAGCGCCTGTCCATCGCCGGCAACTGCCGCATGTGCCTGGTCGAGCAGGAAAAGGCGCCGAAGCCGATCGCCAGCTGCGCCATGCCGGCCGCCGACAACATGGTGATCCACACCAACACGCCGCAGGTCAAGAAAGCCCGCGAAGGGGTGATGGAATTCCTGCTGATCAACCATCCGCTGGATTGCCCGATCTGCGACCAGGGCGGCGAGTGCGACCTGCAGGACCAGTCCATGGCCTATGGCAAGGGCGCCACGCGGTTCCACGAGAACAAGCGCGCGGTCAAAGAAAAGTACATGGGTCCGCTGATCAAGACGGTGATGACCCGCTGCATCCATTGCACCCGCTGCGTGCGCTTCGCCGAGGAAGTGGCCGGCGTCGAGGAAATCGGCGCCATCGGCCGCGGCGAGCATATGGAAATCACCACCTATCTCGAGCAGGCCATGACGTCCGAGCTGTCCGGCAACGTCATCGACCTGTGCCCGGTCGGCGCGCTGACGTCCAAGCCCTATGCCTTTACCGCCCGGTCGTGGGAGCTGGAGAAGGTCGAGAGCGTCGACGTGCATGACGCGGTCGGCTCCAACATCCGCGTCGACTTCCGTGGCAAGGAAGTCATGCGCGTGCTGCCGCGCCTCAACGAGGACATCAATCAGGAGTGGATCTCCGACAAGACCCGCTTCGCCTATGACGGCCTGAAGCGTAACCGGCTCGACCGGCCCTATGTCCGCAAGGACGGCAAGCTGCAGGAAGCCACCTGGGCCGAGGCGTTCGCCGCCATCGCCGCGAAGGTCAACGGCCTGCCGGGCACGAAGGTCGCTGCCATCGCCGGCGACCTGGCGGACCTGGAGTCCATGGCTGCGCTGAAGGACCTGATGGCCAATCTGGGCTCGCCCAACATCGACTGCCGCCAGGACGGCGCCAAGCTCGATGCGTCGGCGCGCGCCTCCTACCTGTTCAACAGCACCATCGCCGGTATCGACAAGGCCGACGCGCTGCTGATTGTCGGCTCGAACCCGCGGATCGAGGCACCGATCATCAACGCCCGCATCCGCCAGCGCTGGTTGGGCGGCGGCTTCCGCATCGGCGTGATCGGTGAGCAGCCGGAACTGACCTACGACTATGACTATCTGGGCGCCGGTCCGGGCACGCTGGGCGAGGTCGCCTCGGGCGGCCATTCCTTCGCCGAGGTGCTGCGGGGCGCCAGGAACCCGATGATCATCGTTGGCCAGGGCGCGCTCGCCCGCGCCGACGGCGCCGCCGTTCTGGCCGCCGCGCGCGAGATCGCCGACACCTACGGCATGATCGTCGAGGGCTGGAACGGCTTCAACGTTCTGCACACGGCGGCTTCACGGGTGGGCGGCCTCGACCTGGGCTTCGTGCCGGGCGAGGGCGGCCTGGACGTCGAGGGCATCCTGGCGGGCGCCCAGTCCGGCGCGGTCGAGGTGGTCTACCTGCTGCATGCCGACGAACTCGACACCAGCCGGCTCGACAACGCCTTCGTGATCTACCAGGGCAGCCACGGTGACCAGGGCGTCAAGCACGCCGACATCATCCTGCCGGGCGCCGCCTACACTGAGAAGAACGCCACCTGGATCAACACCGAGGGCAGGGTGCAACTCGGCAATCGCGCCGTGTTCCCGCCGGGCGACGCGCGCGAGGACTGGACCATCGTCCGCGCGCTGTCGGAAGGGTTGACCGGCGGCAAGCTGCCCTACGACAATCTCGGCGCGCTGCGCCGCAGGATCGCAGGCGAGGTGGCGCATGTCACCGCCATCAACGACGTCGTGCCCGCCGCATGGAGCACGTTCGGCCAGTCCGGTCCGCTGGGCGACGCGCCGTTCGCCTCGGCGGTCACGCAGCATTACCTGACAAACCCGATCTGCCGCGCGTCCTACATCATGGCCGAGTGCCATGCCGTGATCGAACCGGCCCAGGAAGGGACCGGCACCCATGGATAATCCGTTCGTTCAGGACTATGTCTGGCCGGGCCTGTGGATGCTGGGCGGCATCCTGGCGGTCATGCTGCCGGTCGTGCTGGCCGTCGCCATCATCATCTATCTCGACCGCAAGATCTGGGCCGCCATGCAACTGCGCCGCGGTCCCAACGTGGTCGGCCCGTTCGGCATCCTGCAAAGCTTCGCCGACGGCATCAAGCTGGTGCTCAAGGAAACCGTGGTGCCCGCCAGCGCCAACAAGGGCGTGTTCTTCATCGCCCCGGTGCTGACCTTCGTGCTGGCCATGGTCGCCTGGGCGGTCATCCCGTGGGGCTACGTCAACGGCGTGAAGCTGGTGATATCCGACATCAATGTCGGCATCCTCTACCTGTTCGCGATCTCGTCGCTGGGCGTCTACGGCATCATCATGTCGGGCTGGGCGTCCAACTCGCGCTACCCGTTCCTCGGCGGCCTGCGGTCTGCGGCGCAGATGGTGTCCTACGAGGTGTCCATCGGCTTCGTGCTGATCACCGTGCTGCTCTGCGTCGGCTCGCTCAACCTGTCCGACGTGGTCGAGGCGCAGCGGAACCTGTGGTTCTTCATTCCGCTGTTCCCGATGTTCATCATCTTCCTGATCTCGGCGCTGGCCGAGACCAACCGTCCACCCTTCGACCTGCCGGAAGCCGAAGCCGAGCTGGTGGCGGGCTATCAGGTGGAATACTCGTCCATGACCTTCGCCATGTTCTGGCTGGGCGAGTACGCGAACATCCTGCTGATGTGCGCCATGCTGTCGATCCTGTTCTTCGGCGGATGGCTGCCGCCGTTCGCGTTCCTGGACTTCATTCCGGGTCCGATCTGGCTGATCCTCAAGATCGCCTTCTTCTTCTTCATCTTCTCATGGGTGAAGGCGGCCGTGCCGCGCTACCGCTACGATCAGCTCATGCGCCTGGGTTGGAAGGTGTTCCTTCCGATTTCGCTCGGCGCCGTCGTGGTGGTGTCCGGCTTCCTGGTCGCCTTCGACCTGTTGCCAAACAAGGGTTAGGAGCACGCCGATGTCGAGCTTCTCTCGTGCCGCCAAGACGATCCTGCTCTGGGAGTTCGTGCAGGCCATGGCGCTGACGCTGAAGTACTTCTTCAAGCCCAAGCACACCATCAACTATCCCTATGAAAAGGGTCCGTTGAGCCCGCGCTTCCGGGGCGAGCATGCGCTGCGCCGCTATCCGAACGGCGAGGAGCGCTGCATCGCGTGCAAGCTGTGCGAGGCGATCTGCCCGGCCCAGGCGATCACCATCGAAGCCGAACCCCGCGCCGACGGCTCGCGCCGCACCACCCGCTATGACATCGACATGGTGAAGTGCATCTATTGCGGGTTCTGCCAAGAGGCGTGCCCGGTCGACGCCATCGTCGAGGGGCCGAATTTCGAGTTCGCCACCGAGACCCGCGAGGAGCTCTACTACAACAAGGAAAAGTTGCTGGCCAACGGCGACCGCTGGGAGCGGGAAATCGCCGCCAACCTTGCAGCCGACGCGCCCTACCGCTAAGAACCCGGCCAGAAGAAGCCCAACCAGGAACGCTCACCGGATGATCCTGCAGACCATCACGTTCTATCTCTTCGCCGCGATCACCATTGCCGCCGGCTTCATGGTGATCGCCGCCCGCAATCCGGTGCATTCGGTTCTGTACCTGATCCTGGCCTTCTTCACGTCGGCGGGCCTGTTCGTGCTGATCGGCGCCGAGTTCATCGCCATGATCCTGGTGATCGTCTATGTGGGCGCCGTGGCCGTGCTGTTCCTGTTCGTGGTGATGATGCTCGACATCAATTTCACCGAGCTGCGTCAGGGCTTTCTGCAGTACATGCCCATCGGCGGCCTGATCGGCATCGCATTGTTGATCGAGTTGATCATGGTGGTCGGCGTATGGCAGTTCGGTCCGGAGGTGGCGGGCCATGCCGTGCCCCAGGCGACGACCGACGGCGTCACCAACACCGAGGCGCTCGGCGCCGTGATCTACACCCAGTATGTCTACGCCTTCCAGGCGGCCGGCGTGATCCTGCTGATCGCCATGATCGGCGCCATCGTGCTGACCCATCGGACCCGTCCGGGCGTCAAGAAGCAGCGCATCTCCAGCCAGGTCTACCGCGACCCCAAGACGACCATCGAAGTGAAGAAAATTCCGCCGGGGCAGGGGATCTGAGATGACGATCGGCCTTGAAAACTACCTGATCGTCGCCGCGATCCTGTTCACCCTGGGCATCTTCGGCATCTTCCTGAACCGGAAGAATGTCATCATCATCCTCATGTCGATCGAGTTGATGCTGCTGGCGGTGAACATCAACCTGGTCGCCTTCTCGGTGTTCCTGGGCAACCTGGTCGGCCAGGTGTTCGCGCTGTTCGTGCTGACCGTTGCTGCGGGCGAGGCGGCCATCGGCCTCGCCATCCTGGTGATCTATTTCCGCAACCGCGGCACCATCGCCGTGGAAGACATCAGCCAGATGAAGGGTTGAGGGGGATGTTTCAGCTTATCGTTTTCCTCCCCCTCCTTGCGGCGATCGTCGCAGGCTTCGGCGGGCGGGTGATCGGCGACCGCGGTGCGCAGCTCGTCACCTGCGGCGCGGTGATCACCTCGGCGATCCTGTCGATTGTCGTGTTCGTCAACGTGGCGCTCGGGCACCAGCCCGAGCACGTGGTGCTCGCCAATTGGATCACCTCCGGCGATTTCGTCGTCAACTGGGCGATCAAGGTCGACACGCTCACCGCCGTCATGCTGGTGGTGGTGAACGGCGTGTCGTGCCTGGTACATGTGTACTCGATCGGCTACATGAGCCACGACCCGCACAAGCCGCGCTTCATGGCCTATCTGTCGCTGTTCACCTTCGCCATGCTGATGCTGGTGACCGCCGACAACTTCGTCCAGATGTTCTTCGGCTGGGAAGGCGTCGGCGTCGCGTCCTACCTGCTGATCGGCTTCTGGTACAAGAAGCCCACGGCCAACGCCGCGGCGATCAAGGCGTTCCTGGTCAACCGGGTGGGCGATTTCGGCTTCGCGCTCGGCATCTTCGGCATCTTCCTGGTATTCGGCGCGGTGAGCTTCGACTCCGTGTTCGCCGCCGCCCCGGCCATGGCCGGCAAGAGCTTCACGTTCCTGAACTATCAGCTGGACGTGATGAACACGCTGACCTTCCTGCTGTTCATCGGTGCCATGGGCAAGTCGGCCCAGCTCGGCCTGCACACCTGGTTGCCGGACGCCATGGAAGGGCCGACGCCGGTGTCCGCGCTGATCCATGCGGCTACCATGGTGACCGCCGGCGTGTTCATGGTGGCGCGCTGCTCGCCCATGTTCGAGCTGGCGCCCGGCACCCTGCAGTTCGTCACCATCATCGGCGCCTCGACGGCGTTCTTCGCCGCGACGGTCGGCCTCGTGCAGAACGATATCAAGCGCATCATCGCCTATTCGACCTGCTCGCAGCTGGGCTACATGTTCTTCGCGCTCGGCGTCGGCGCCTATGGTGCGGCCATCTTCCACCTGTTTACCCACGCCTTCTTCAAGGCGCTGCTGTTCCTGGGCGCCGGCTCGGTGATCCACGGCATGTCGGACGAGCAGGACATCCGCAAGATGGGCGGCCTGTTCCCCTACATGAAGGTGACGGCGATCCTGATGTGGATCGGCTCGCTGGCTCTGGCCGGCATCGGCATCCCGGGAGTGTTCGGCTTCGCCGGCTTCTATTCCAAGGACATCATTCTCGAGTCCGCCTTCGCGGCCCATTCGGGCGTCGGCATGTATGCGTTCTGGCTGGGCATCGCGGCGGCGTTCATGACCGCCTTCTATTCGGGCCGGCTGCTGTTCATGACCTTCCACGGCCACAGCCGCGCCGACCATGACGTGCTGCACCATGCCCACGAATCCCCGCAGGTGATGCTGGTCCCTCTCTACATCCTGGCGACGGGCGCGGTGCTGGCCGGTTTCGTGTTCTACGAATTCTTCGTCGGCCACCACTACGCCGAGTTCTGGGGCTCGGCGCTCAAGGTCGTCGGCGAGAATGTGCTCGAGCACGCGCACCACGTGCCGTTCTGGGTCAAGCTGCTGCCGTTGGTCATGGCGGTCGGCGGCCTGGCGATCTCGTGGTCGTTCTACATCGACAACGTGCCGAAATGGGCGCGCCTGCTGGGCATCGCCGCGGCAATCGGCATCATCGCCGCGGGCGCGATGCCCGGCGTCGTCGAGCATCAGGGCGGCATGGTCCTGACCGGGCTCGCCGCGCTGGTGCTGGCGCTGGTGTTCTATGTCGGCCGTCCCAGCATGCCGGGCATGCTGGTCGCGTCCAACCAGGCGCTCTACCAGTTCCTGCTCAACAAGTGGTACTTCGACGAGCTCTACGACGCGCTGTTTGTGCGTCCCGCCAAGTGGCTGGGCTTCCAGCTCTGGAAGAAGGGTGACGGAAAGGTCATCGACGGTTACGGCCCCGACGGCGTCACCGCCGCCATTGGCTTCGTCGCGCGGCGGGCGCGGGTGCTGCAGAGCGGCTACGTCTATCACTACGCTTTCGCCATGCTGATCGGCGTCGCCGCCCTCGTCACCTGGTACATGCTGCATTCGGGCGGGGGACGCTGATGACCGACTGGCCGATTCTTTCGCTCGTCACCTTCCTGCCGCTGCTGGGCGCGCTGTTCGCGCTCGTGCCGCGCGGCGACGAGGCGGTGGTGGCGCGCAACGTGCGGTCCATTGCGCTGCTGACCACGGGCGCGACCTTCGTTCTGTCGCTGCTGATCTGGATCAACTTCGACAGTAGCACCGCCGACTTCCAGTTCGTCGAAGAGCGTGCGTGGCTGGGTGACACGATCCACTTCCGCATGGGCGTCGACGGCATTTCCATGCTGTTCGTCATCCTGACCGCCTTCCTGATGCCCTTCTGCATCCTGGCGAGCTGGGAGGCGATCCAGAAGCGGGTGCGCGAGTACATGATCGCCTTCCTGCTGCTCGAGACCCTGATGATCGGCGTATTCTGCGCGCTTGATCTCGTGCTGTTCTACCTGTTCTTTGAAGGTGCCTTGATCCCGATGTTCCTGATCATCGGCGTCTGGGGCGGCGCGAGGAAAATCTACGCGTCGTTCAAGTTCTTCCTCTACACCCTGGTCGGTTCGCTGCTGATGCTGCTGGCGATGATCACCATCTATATCCACGCCGGCACCACCAGCATCCCCGAGCTCCTCACCGGCGACCATTTCGCCGCCGGGTTGCAGAAGTGGATGTGGCTGGCGTTCTTCGCCTCCTTTGCGGTGAAGATGCCGATGTGGCCGGTGCACACCTGGCTGCCCGACGCCCACGTCGAGGCGCCGACCGCAGGATCGGTGATCCTGGCGGGTGTGCTGCTGAAGATGGGCGGTTACGGCTTCCTGCGCTTCTCACTGCCGATGTTTCCGGTGGCGAGCGACTATTTCGCGCCGCTGGTGTTCGCGCTGTCGGTGATCGCGGTGATCTACACCTCGCTGGTCGCGCTGATGCAGCAGGACATGAAGAAGCTGATTGCCTATTCGTCCGTCGCCCATATGGGCTTCGTCACCCTCGGCCTGTTCGTGATGAACCCGCAGGGCGTCGAGGGAGGCATCTTCCAGATGCTCAGCCACGGTATCGTCTCCGGCGCGCTGTTCCTGTGCGTTGGCGTCGTCTATGACCGGCTGCACACCCGCGAGATCGAGCGCTATGGCGGCCTTGTCAACAACATGCCGCGCTATGCGCTGGTGTTCATGATCTTCACCATGGCGTCGGTCGGCCTTCCCGGCACCAGCGGATTCGTCGGCGAGTTCCTGGTGCTGGCGGGCCTGTTCCAGGTCGACACCGTCGTAACCGCGCTGGCGGCCACAGGCCTCGTTCTGGGCGCGGCCTACATGCTGTGGCTTTACCGCAAGGTGATCTTCGGCGACCTGAGCAAGGACGACCTGAAGCGCATGCTCGACCTGTCGCTGCGCGAGAAGCTGATCTTCGCGCCGCTGATCGCCGTCGTGTTCTGGATGGGCATCTTTCCCGGCGCGTTCCTCGACGTCATGCACGTCTCCGTCGACAATTTGCTGCACAACTACGACACGGCCATCGCCGCCCACGAGGCCGGCAGACCCGCGGTCGCCGAGGGAGCGCATCCATGACCGAAGTACCGGCCCTTCTTCCGGCGCTTCCGGAGATCATCCTCGCCGTCGGCGCCCTGGCGCTGTTGATGCTGGGCGTCTTCAGCGGCGAGAAGTCGCTGCGCACGGTGTCCGCGCTGGCGGTCCTGCTGCTGCTGGCCGCGGTCGCCGCCGTGCTGCCGGGCTACCACGACACGGTCGTGACGTTCGGCGGCATGTTCGTGTCCGATTCCTTCGGCGGCTTCTGCAAGATCCTGATCCTGATCGGCTCCGCCATCTCGATCATCATCTCGGTCGATTACCTCGAGCGCGAGAACCTGAAGCGCTTCGAGTACCCGGTGCTGATCGTGCTGGCCACGCTCGGCATGCTGATGATGGTGTCGAGCAACGACCTGATCGCCCTCTACATCGGCCTCGAGACCCAGAGCCTCGCGCTCTATGTCATGGCCGCGTTCAGCCGGGATTCGGCACGCTCGACCGAGGCCGGCCTGAAGTATTTCGTCCTCGGCGCGCTGTCCTCGGGCATGCTGCTCTATGGCAGTTCACTGATCTACGGCTACACCGGCGGCACCAGTTTCGAGCAGATCGCCGCCGCGGTCTCGGGCGACGGGCCGGTGCCGATCGGCGTGTTGCTCGGTCTCGTGTTCGTGCTGTCGGGCCTGGCGTTCAAGGTCTCTGCCGTGCCGTTCCACATGTGGACGCCCGACGTCTACGAGGGCGCGCCGACGCCGGTCACCGCCTTCTTCGCGGTGGCGCCGAAGATCGCCGCCATGGCGCTGTTCACGCGCACTATGTTCGGCGCGTTCCCCGAGATCGCCGACGAGTGGCAGCAGATCCTGGTATTTCTGTCGATCGCCTCCATGATCGTCGGCGCCGTGTTCGCCATCGTCCAGACCAACATCAAGCGGCTGATGGCCTATAGCTCCATCGGCCATGTCGGCTATGCGCTGATGGGCCTCGCCGCCGCGTCTCCCGACGGCGTCAAGGCGGTGCTGATCTACCTGGCGATCTATCTGGCCATGAATGTCGGCGCCTTCGCGCTGATCATCGCCATGCGGCGCAAGGACGGGGCGACCGAGTCCATCGCCGACCTGTCCGGCCTGTCCCAGAGCCGCCCGGCGATGGCGTTCGCCCTTGCCGTGTTCATGTTCTCGCTGGCCGGTATCCCTCCGCTTGCCGGCTTCTTCGGCAAGTTCTACGTCTTCATCGCCGCCATCGAGTCCGATCTGACCTACCTGGCCGTGATCGGCGCGCTGGCCAGTACGGTGAGCGCCTTCTACTATCTACGGATCGTCAAGATCATGTACTTTGACGAGCCGGCTGCCCCATTCGACGTCCATCCGGGCAAGGGGATCGTCGCTGTGGCGCTCACATCGGCCGCGATCACCATGTTGTTCGCGTTTCCGGTGATCGTCAGCCGGGTCCAGGCCATCGCCGGCACCGCCGCCCAGTCGCTGTTCCAGTAAGGGGATCGCGGTGGTCCATCTGCCGGATGGCTACAGCATCGCAATCTTCGACAGTATCGACAGCACCAACGAGGAAGCGCGCCGCCACGCCGCCACGGCGCGCGACCGCACGGTCTACTGGGCCAAGCGCCAGACCGCGGGCAGGGGACGCCGCGGCCGTTCCTGGATGTCCGAGCCGGGCAACCTCTTCGTCTCGCTGCTGCTGAAGCCCGATTGCCTCCTGGCGCAGGCCGCGCAGCTCTCCTTCGTCTCGGCGCTCGTCGTCAGCGACGTGCTGATCAGGGCCGGCGCGGGCGACAGGGTGGCGCTGAAGTGGCCCAACGATGTGCTGGTCGACGGCGCCAAGATCTGCGGCATCCTGCTTGAGGCCACCTCGACCGGCGCCCGGGCCGAGGCGGTCGTGGTCGGCATCGGCCTCAACATTTCGAGCCATCCAGGCGACACGCCCTATCCGGCGACGGATTTCCATCATGCCGGACTGGATGAGGTGAGTGCCGACCAGGCGCTGACATGGTTGCTGGAGGCTTTCGAGCTACGTTACGCCGCATGGCGCGAACGCGGCTTCACGGCGGTCCGGGCCGACTGGCTGGTGCGCGCTTACCGGCTGGGGCAGGACATCCAGGTCCGGCTCGACGGCGAGACGCTGACAGGCCGCTTCGCCGAACTGGACGAGACGGGGGCGCTGGTGGTCGAAACGGCGGCCGGAACACGTCAAATAACCGCCGGGGACGTCTATTTCCACGGCGCGGCTTGAGGAACGAATGACCAAGGAACTGCTGTTCGTGCCGCTGGGCGGCGCGGGCGAGATCGGGATGAACCTGAACGTGTTCGGGTATGACGACCAGTGGATCGTCGTCGATCTGGGCGTCAGCTTCGGCAATCCGTCGCTTCCCGGCATCGACCTGGTCATGCCCGATCCCTCGTTCATCGAGGCGCGGCGCGACAAGCTGCTCGGCATCGTCCTGACTCATGCGCATGAGGATCACCTCGGCGCGGTTCCCCATCTGTGGACGCGGCTGGGGTGCCCGGTCTACGCCACGCCGTTCACCGCCGGTATCCTGCGCACCAAGCTGGCCGAGGCCGGACTGCTGAAGCAGGTGCCGATCATCGAGACCGCGCTAGGCAGCCGCGTGACGCTGGGGCCGTTCGACATTGATTTCCTGACGCTGACCCATTCGATCGCCGAGCCCAGCGCCCTCGCCATCCGCACGCCGCTGGGAACCGTGTTCCACACCGGCGACTGGAAGATCGATCCCGACCCGCTGATCGGCCATCCGCTCGACGAGGACGCGCTCGCCCGGTTGGGCGAAGAGGGCGTTCTCGCCATGGTCTGCGACAGCACCAACGTGTTCAATCCCAGCGCCAGCGGTTCCGAGGCGGATGTGCGCCGCCATCTGCTCGAGCTGGTGGGCAAGGAGACGGGCAGGGTGGCGATCACCGCCTTCGCCTCAAACATTGCCCGGTTGGAGACACTGGCCGAAGTGGCAAAGGCCCACGACCGGCACGCCGTGCTCGTCGGCCGATCGCTGCGGCGCAACGTCCAGGTCGCCCGCGAGACCGGCTACCTGACCCATCTGCCGCCGTTCATCGACGAGGCCGACGCCGGCTTCCTGCCACGCGACAAGGTGCTCTACATCTGCACCGGCAGCCAAGGCGAGCCGCGCGGCGCCATGGTCCGCATCGCCACCGGCGATCATCCGCATATCAGCCTGGCGGACGGCGACACCGTGATCTTCTCGTCCAAGATCATCCCCGGCAACGAGCTGGCGCTCAGCAGGCTTTACAACGCGCTCGCCAAGCGGGGCGTCAGGATCATCACCGAGAAAGACGAGTTCGTGCATGTCTCCGGCCACCCGGGCCGCGAAGAGCTGGCCCGCATGTACCAGTGGATCCGGCCCCAGATCGCGGTGCCGGTCCACGGCGAGGCACGCCACCTGTATGAGCATGCGGACCTGGCGCGCGAGCTGCAGGTGCCGTACTGCGTCGTGCCCGAGAATGGCACCGTGATCCGGCTGGCGCCCGGCAAGGCGGAGATCATCGACCGGGTGACGGCGGGCCGCCTTGTGCTCGACGGCAACCAGTTGGTCGCCGAGGACAGCGTCTCCATCGTCGAGCGGCGCCGCGGCCTGCACAACGGTCATCTCGTCGTCGCCATCGTGGTGGACGACGAAGGCCGGTTGCTGGCCGATCCGGGCGTCACCCTGTTCGGCGTTCCCGATCCCGGCGCCCTCGCGGATGACATTTCCGAAGCCATCGAGGCGGCCGTCAAAGGCATGCCGCGTGGCCAGCGGCGCGAGGACGACGTGCTGCGCGAGGCGGTCCGCGTCGCGGCGCGACGGGTGGTTCGCCAGACGACCGAAAAGAAGCCGGTGACGGACGTGCAGATTCTGCGATTGCCCGCACAGGCCTGATTCCCTAAATAAGACCCAACCAGATTTACCACGCCGGATTCAAGAGGAGCGCGTTCATGATCGGTCGTCTCAACCACGTTGCCATCGCCGTGCCGGATCTCGCCGCCGCGACGGCTGTCTACCGCGACACGCTGGGCGCCAGGGTCACCGATCCCGTCGATCAGCCTGACCACGGCGTGGTCACCGTGTTCGTCGAGCTGCCGAACACCAAGATCGAACTGCTGTATCCGCTGGGCGACAATTCGCCCATCGCCAAGTTCCTCGAGCGCAACAAGTCGGGCGGCATCCACCATGTCTGCTACGAGGTCGACGACATCCTGTCGGCCCGCGACAAGCTGAAGGAAGAGGGCGCCACCATCCTGGGCGATGGCGAGCCCCGCATCGGCGCCCACGGCAAGCCGGTGCTGTTCCTGTCGCCCAAGGACTTCTGCGGCACGCTGGTGGAAATCGAGCAGGTCTGATCGAGGCCGGGGGCGTGGGCGTCGTCAGCGGCATTGTCCTGTACGTGGTATTCTGGTGGGTGGTGTTCTTCACCATGCTGCCCATCGGCGTGAAGACTCCGGGCGACCTGGGCGAGGCCGCGGGGGAGGGCCACGCCGACAGCGCGCCCGTCCGGCCTTATATGTGGCGCAAGGTGCTTGCCGCCAGCCTGATCGCGGCGGTGCTGTGGGGCGGCTACTACTGGCTGCAGGGTTCGGGGCTGATCACGTTGCGTCCCGATTTTCATCGTACGGATTGACCGCGCTCCGGTTCCGAACAACACACAAGAAAAAAGCAAGGCTCGTGAGAGCCTTGCTTCTTGAGATCGTCGATAATTCTTATTAGTCGGCTATTTCGCCGTTCTGAGTTTGTTAAGTCCCCTCCCAAGGAACTTTAACTCCCCAAACTTGGACCACTCCGCAGTGTGCTCGGTGCCTGTTTGCTTTGCGCCGCTATTGTTTGATTTCTGCTGCGCTTCGTTGGTGATGGGAATGTAGGTGATTCCATTGGGCCTGTCATCGTCCGAGGGCAACTTCCAGGCGTCTGATTGTAACTTTTCCGCTGCGTGTTGCAAAAACACCACAACCCGGTATTGCGGGCGCGGCAGGGTCGCCGCCAATTGCTTTAGCCAAAGGCGCGCCCTAAAGTCCGCCGCAACAAAGCCGCGATCACCGCAGATTGCGGCGCCAGACGGGAGCCAGTCAGTCCATCATGCGCCGTTCCGCCCTTTTCCTGCCGACCATGAAGGAAACGCCCACCGAGGCGCAGATCGCCTCGCACCGGCTGATGCTGCGCGCCGGCATGGTGCGCCAGTCCGCGGCCGGCATCTACTCCTGGCTGCCGCTCGGCTTCCGGGTGCTGAAGAAGATCGAGCAGATCGTCCGCGAGGAGCAGGACCGGGCCGGCGCCCAGGAAATGCTGATGCCGACCATCCAGTCGGCCGAGTTGTGGCGCCGCAGCGGGCGCTATGACGACTACGGCAAGGAGATGCTGCGGATCATCGACCGCGGCGAGCGCGAGCTGCTCTACGGACCGACCAACGAGGAACTGATCACCGACATCTTCGCCGCCTCCGTCCGGTCCTACCGCGACCTGCCGAAGAATCTCTATCATATCCAGTGGAAGTTCCGGGACGAGATCCGCCCGCGCTTCGGTGTCATGCGCGGCCGCGAGTTCCTGATGAAGGACGCCTACTCGTTCGACCTGGACAAGGCGGGCGCGGAACAATCCTACCTGCAGATGTTCGTCGCCTACCTGCGGACGTTCGCCCGTCTCGGGCTCCGCGCCGTTCCCGTCCAGGCCGACCCGGGCGCGATCGGTGGCAACATGAGCCACGAGTTCCATATCCTGGCAGACACGGGCGAGAGCGACCTGTTCTTCGATGCGGCCTTCGAGGATTACACCACGGACCAGATGCTGAAGGCCGATTTCGCCATGGTCGAGGACCTTCGTGGCCTCTACGCCGCCGCCGACGAGAAGCATGACGCCGCCGCTTGCCCGATCCCGGCCGACAGGCTGCGCCAGCGCAAGGGCATCGAAGTGGGGCACATCTTCTATTTCGGCACCAAGTACTCGGCGCCCATGGGCGCCAACGTTACCTCGTCGACCGGCGAGCAGGTGACCGTCGAGATGGGCTCCTACGGTATCGGCGTATCGCGTCTGGTGGGCGCCATCATCGAGGCGAGCCACGACGAGAAGGGCATCATCTGGCCCGAAAGCGTCGCGCCGTACAAGGCGGCGCTGATCAATCTGCGCTACGGCGATGCCGAATGCACCGGTGCTGCCGACAGCCTCTACGAGAAATTCCAGAACGCCGGCGTCGAGACGATCTATGACGACCGCGACGAGCGCCCCGGCGTGAAGTTCGCCGACGCCGACCTCATCGGCATTCCCTGGCACGTGACCGTCGGCCCGCGCGGCGTGAAGGCAGGCGTCGTCGAATTCAAGAACCGCGCGACGGGTGAGACGGAGGAGATCACGCCCGAGGCCGCCCTCAACCGCCTCGCGGCGAAGGCCTGATGATCGCCGCCTTCGAATGGATGATGGCCGCGCGCTACCTGCGCGCAAGACGCAAGGACGGCTTCATCTCATTGACGGCGGTGCTGTCGGTGGTCGGCATCGTGCTCGGCGTCGCCACGCTGATCATCGTCATGTCGGTGATGAACGGCTTCCAGAACACGCTGATCAACCAGCTTCTCGGCCTGCGCGGCCATGTGCTGGTGCAGACCGCCTTCACCCAGCCCCTGCGCGACTATCAGCCGCTGGTCGACAGGCTGCGCAAGGTCGACGGCGTCCGTGACGCACGGCCCATCGTCGAGGGCCAGGCCATGGCGGTCGGCCCGCGCCAGTCGGCCGGCGTCATGGTCCACGGCATAAGGCCCGAGGATATGGCCCGGCACGACATCGCCAAGGCCGATTCCAAGGGGCGCACCAAGGTCATCGCCGGAAGCCTGGAGGATTTCACGCCCGGCGACGCCATCGTTCTGGGCACGAGGCTGGCGGATACGCTCGGCGTGCGGCCGGGCGACGTCATCACCCTGGTGTCGCCGCAGAGCACGGCGACGCCGTTCGGCTCGGCGCCGCGCATGCGCGACTACACCATCGTCGCTGTATTCAGCGTCGGCAACGTGCTGTTCGACAGCACCTACATCTTCATGCCGTTCGAGGACGCGCAGACCTATTTCCGCCAGAAGGACCAGGCCAGCGAGATCGAGGTCGTGCTGAACGACCCGCGCGCCATCGACGCCGCCATGCCGAAGATCCAGGCGGCGGCGGGCGAAGGCTTCCGCCTGATCAGCTGGGAAAGCCTCAACGCCGGGCTGGTCAGCGCGCTGAAGGTCGAGCGGAACGTGATGTTCGTCATCCTGGTGCTGATCATCCTGGTCGCCGCCTTCAACATCATGTCCAGCCTGATCATGCTGGTGAAGGACAAGGGTAGGGACATCGCCGTGCTGCGCACCATCGGCGCCTCGCGGCGGTCGGTGATGAAGATCTTCATCCTGTGCGGCGGCATCCTGGGCATCAGCGGCACCATCATCGGCTTCATCCTCGGCGTGGTGCTGCTGAATTTCCGCAACGAGATCCTGGGCGGGCTGGGCAATCTGCTCAACACCACCTTCTTCCCGCCCGAGGTCTACGGCATCGATGGTCTGCCGGCGACCATGGACCCGCTCGAGGTCGGCCTCGTCACCGGCATTGCCATGCTGCTCAGCCTGCTGATGACCGTTTATCCGGCCTGGCGCGCCGCCAGCCTCGATCCGGTGGAGGCGCTGCGCTATGAGTGACGCGGCGCTGAAGCTGGTCGATCTGCGCAAGGGCTTCGACGCGGGGCAGGGGCGCCTCGAGGTGCTGCGCGGCGCGACCGTCGAGGTGGCGCGCGGCGAGGTGATCGCCCTGCTCGGCCCGTCGGGCGCGGGCAAGTCGACCTTGCTGCACATCGCCGGCCTGCTGGAGACCGCCGATAGCGGCGAGATCGTGCTGGCGGGCAACTCCTGCGCCATGCTGTCCGATAGCGAACGCACGGCGATACGCCGCGAGACCGTCGGTTTCGTCTACCAGTTCCACAATCTGCTGCCCGAGTTCAGCGCCACCGACAACGTGGCGCTGCCGCAGATGGTGGCCGGCAAGTCCCAGTCCGACGCCCGCGCCCGGGCGAGGGAGCTGCTGACGCGCCTCGGCCTCGGCCAGCGCCTGGAGCACTATCCGGCGCAGCTCTCCGGCGGCGAGCAGCAGCGGGTCGCCATCTGCCGCGCCATGGCCAACAAGCCGAAAATCCTGTTCGCCGACGAGCCTACCGGCAACCTGGACGAGCGTACCGCCGACGCGGTGTTCGCCGAGCTTCTTCGCGTGGCCCGCGAGGACGGCGTCGGCGCCCTGATCGCCACCCACAACGGCGCGCTCGCCGACCGCATGGACCGGCGGATATTGCTGCACAACGGGATGATCGAGGCCGGCTGAGGCTATCCACAGAAAGGTTGCCTTCACCCAAGGACAGCGATTGGTCCCAGAGGTTGAACGCATTATCTTGTGGTGCTCGCCCGATCCACCCCCTGATTCTGGACAGCGCCTTGGCCGATTTCATCCATCTCCGCGTCCATTCGTCCTACTCGCTGTCCGAGGGCGCCATCCATCTGAAGCAGCTCACCAAGCTGTGCGTGGCGCACAAGATGCCGGCGATGGCGGTGACCGACACGGGCAATCTGTTCGGCGCGCTGGAGCAGTCCGTGCTGATGTCCGAGGCGGGGATTCAGCCGATCATCGGTTGCATCGTGCGGGTGTCCTACGCCCAGGCGCCGTTGGGGCAGCAGGCGCCCGATCCGGCGCCAGTGGTGCTGCTGGTCCAGAACGAGACCGGCTGGCGCAACCTGATCAAGCTGGTCAGTCGCTCGTTCATGGAGACCGACGCGACCAGCGAGCCGCGGGTGTCGCTCGACGACCTGCTCGACGCCAGTGAGGGCCTGCTGCTGCTGACCGGCGGACCTGAGGGACCCATCGGCCGGCTGATCCAGCAGAACCAGCTCGCCGCCGCCGAGGCGTTGGCCCGGCGCTTCGCCGAGGTGTTCGCCGGGCGGACCTATGTGGAAATCCAGCGCCACATGCAGGACGACGAGCAGCGCACCGAGGCCGCGTTCCTCGACATCGCCTACCGGCTCGACCTGCCGCTCGTCGCCACCAACGACGTGTTCTTCGACAAGAAGGGCATGTACGAGGCGCATGACGCGCTGCTGTGCATCGCCGGCGGCGCCTATGTGGGACAGACCGACCGGCGGCGGGTCACGCCGGAGCACTACTTCAAGTCGGCCGAAGAGATGAAGGTGCTGTTCGCCGACCTGCCGGAGGCCATCGACAACACGGTGGCGATCGCCCGGCGCTGCGCCTTCATGGTCAGCACCCATAAGCCGATCCTGCCCAAGTTCTCGCGCGACGGCGACGAGGTAGAGGAACTGCGCCGCCAGGCGCGGGCAGGCCTCAAGGTGCGGCTCGAACAGATCGTCCTTCCCGAGGGCGCGGTCATCGAGGATTACGAGAAGCGGCTGGAATTCGAGCTCGACGTCATCATCGGCATGGGCTTCCCCGGCTACTTCCTGATCGTGTCCGACTTCATCAAATGGGCGAAGGATCACGACGTGCCGGTGGGGCCGGGCCGCGGCTCGGGCGCCGGATCGGTGGCCGCGTGGGCGCTGCAGATCACCGACTTGGACCCGCTGCGCTTCGGCTTGCTGTTTGAGCGCTTCCTAAATCCGGAACGCGTGTCGATGCCCGATTTCGACATCGACTTCTGCCAGGAGAAGCGCGGCCAGGTGATCTCCTACGTGCAAGAGAAATACGGCTTCGACCAGGTCGCCCAGATCATCACCTTCGGCAAGCTGCAGGCGCGCGCCGCGCTGCGCGACGTGGGCCGCGTGCTGGAGATGCCCTACGGCCAGGTCGACCGGCTGTGCCGCATGGTGCCGAACAATCCAGCCAAGCCGGTGACACTGGCCGAGGCCATCGCCGGCGAGCCGCGGCTGCAGGCCGAGCGCGACGGCGACGAGTCCGTGGCCCATCTGCTGGAGACCGCGCTGAAGCTGGAGGGTCTGTACCGCAATGCCTCGACCCACGCGGCCGGCGTGGTGATCGGCGACCGGCCGCTCGACGAACTGGTGCCGCTCTACCGCGACCCGCGCTCGCCCATGCCGGTCACCCAGTTCAACATGAAGTGGGTCGAGCCGGCCGGGCTGGTGAAGTTCGACTTCCTCGGCCTGAAGACGCTGACGGTGATCGACCGCTCGGTCCGGCTGATCCGCCGGCGCGGCATCGAGATCGACATCGCCCGGCTGCCGCTAGACGACGAAAAGACCTTCCGCATGCTCTCGAAGGGCGACGGCGCGGGCATCTTCCAGCTGGAAAGTTCGGGCATGCGCGACGTGCTGAAAAGCATGAAGCCCGACAGCTTCGAGGACATCATCGCGCTGGTGGCGCTCTATCGCCCCGGTCCGATGGACAACATCCCCACCTACATCAAGCGCAAGCATGGCGAGGAGACGCCGACCTACATGCACGACTGGCTGAAGCCGGTGCTGGAGGAGACCTACGGCGTCATCATCTACCAGGAGCAGGTGATGCAGATCGCCCAGATCCTCGCCGGCTACAGCCTGGGCCAGGCCGATCTGCTGCGCCGCGCCATGGGCAAGAAGAAGCAGGAGGAGATGGACGCCCAGCGTGCCAGCTTCGTGCAGGGCGCGGCGGCCAAGGGCGTCGATCCCGAGCAGGCGACCTTCATCTTCAACCTGGTCGACAAGTTTGCCGGCTACGGCTTCAACAAGAGCCACGCGGCGGCCTATGCACTGGTCGCCTATCAGACCGCGTGGCTGAAGGCCAATTATCCGGTGGAGTTCCTCGCCGCATCCATGACGCTCGACGCCGGCAATACCGACAAGCTCAACATGTTCCGCCGGGAGCTGGAGCGGCTGTCGATCCCGTTGCTGCCGCCCGACATCAACCGGTCCGGCGTGGAGTTCGAGGTCGAGGCCGTCGAGGGCGATCGGCTCGGCGTCCGCTATGCGCTGGCGGCGGTGAAGAATGTCGGCGCGCAGGCCATGCACACGCTTGTCGAGGAGCGCGAGACGGCCGGGCCGTACCGCGACCTGGGGGACCTGTCGCGCCGCATCGATCCACGGCAGGTCAACAAGCGCCAGTTGGAGAACCTGGTGAGGGCAGGGGCGTTCGATTCGCTCAACGCCAACCGCGCCCAGTCCTTCGAGGCCAGCGAGACCATCCTGCGCCACGCGGCGGCGGCGGCGAGCGACCGGACGTCGAACCAGGGCGGCCTGTTCGGCGGCCCGGCCGCCGGCGAGCCTTCGGCTTTGAAGCTGCCGGTTGTCCGTGATTGGGGCACGATGGAGAAGCTGTCAAACGAGTTCGACGCGGTCGGCTTCTTCCTCACCGCCCATCCGCTCGACGCCTACAAGCGCGCGCTGAAGCAGCAGAACGTGATGACCTGGCTGGAAGCCTATGCCCAGATGCAGCGCGGCATGACCGGTTTCCGGCTGGCGGGCGTGATCTCGCGTGTGCAGGAGCGCAAGTCGCAGAAGGGCAAGCCCTATGCGTTCGTCGAGCTGTCCGATTCGAGCGGCGCCTTCGAGGTGATGTTCTTCTCGCAGCAGCTGTTCTCGCACCGCGACCTGCTGGTGGTGAACAAGTCGGTGGTGCTCACCGTCGAGGCGCGCATGGAGAACGACGCGCCCAAGCTGGTCGCCAACTCGGCCCAGACCATCGACGAGGTCGCCGCAGCCGCGGGAATGGGCCTGCGCATCGTCATCGACAGTGACAAGCCGTTCGACGTGGTCAAGGACATCCTGGAGCAGGGAGGACGGGGCAAGGGGCTCGTCCATGTCACGCTCAACCTACCGGAGACGAGCAGGCAGGTTGAGTTGACGTTGCCCGATCGATACAAGATATCGCCAAAGCTGCGGGACAGCCTCGAAACCGTCCCCGGCATTCTCGAAGTCCAGGAAATCTGATGACCGAAACGATTCCGTTCGCCGCCACCGTCATGATGCTGCGCGACCGTCCCGGTGAGATGGAAGTGCTGATGGTGCAGCGTCACCGCGACATGAAGTTCATGGGCGGCGCGCTGGTATTCCCCGGCGGCAAGCACGATCCGGCGGACGTGGGCGCGGCGAAGTACGCCACCTGCACGTCTGAGGACGTGGCCTTTCGCATCACCGGCATTCGCGAAGTGTTCGAGGAAACCGGCATCCTGCTGGCGCGCGAGCGCGACGGCAGCGGCTTCGTCGGCGACGCCCACCGCGACCGGATCGCCGAGCGGCACCGCAAGAAGCTCGAAAAGGGTGAGATGAACATGGTCGATCTCGCCGAGGCCGAGAACATCGAGTTCATGACCGACCTGCTGGTGCCGTTCGCCCACTGGATCACGCCCACGGGTGCGCCCCGGCGTTACGACACCTGGTTCTATATGGTCCGCGTGCCCGAGGACCATATCCATACCCATGATGGCGGCGAATCCGTGGACTCGGTGTGGATCAGTGCGTCGCAGGCCCTGGCCGACGAAGCCGCCAAGCTGCGCGAAATCACGTTTCCCACGCGCATGCAGCTCGCCAAGCTCGGCCGCAACAAGACGGTCGACGCGGCGCTCGACGCGGCCCGCAACGCCACCATCGTCACGGTCTTGCCCGAGATCCTCGACGGCAAGCTGCAAATTCCGCCGGAAGCCGACTACGACATCACCGAGGAAGAACTGACCCGCGCCCAGCACAAATAGGGCCAGCAAGCCTCCCGACGTAAGAAAAACCAAGGGAATTTGCCGTCAAACTCCTTGCATCCGGTGTGCTGCCGGGCTAAATGACCGCCCATCACACACGCAGGGGCACGGTCAAGTGTGTTGCTTGATCGGTCCGGTGTCGGCACCAGCTGGCTCTTTTCCCTGTGGCGGTTGAACCGGTAAAGGAAGGATTGCAGATGGCTCTGCCTCAAGTTTCTATGCGCCAGCTCCTCGAAGCGGGTGTTCACTTCGGTCACCAGACACATCGCTGGAACCCCAAGATGGGCCCGTATATCTTCGGCGCCCGCAACAAGATCCACATCATCGACCTGTCGGAGACGGTTCCGCTGATGAACCGCGCCCTGGTGGCGATCCGCGATATCACCGCCGGCGGTGGCCGAGTGTTGTTCGTGGGCACCAAGCGCCAGGCGGCCGACGTGGTCGCTTCCGCCGCCCGCAAGTGCGGCCAGCACTACGTCAACCATCGCTGGCTCGGCGGCATGCTGACCAACTGGAACACCATTTCCCAGTCGATCCGCCGTCTGAAGTCGCTGGAAGAAGAGATGAATGGCGGCGAGAGCGGCGGCCTGACCAAGAAGGAGCGCCTGAGCCTGCACCGCGAGCACGAGAAGCTCGAGCGCTCGCTGGGCGGCATCAAGGACATGGGCGGCCTGCCGGACCTGCTGTTCGTGATCGACACCAACAAGGAAGCGATCGCCATCCAGGAAGCCAACAAGCTGGGCATCCCGGTGGCGGCCGTGGTTGACACCAACTGCAACCCGGACGGCATCGACTTCCCGATCCCGGGCAATGACGACGCCAGCCGCGCGATCCATTTGTACTGCGACATGGTTGCGTCGTCGGTGCTCGAGGGCATCCAGCGCGAGCTGGTGGCCGGCGGCGTCGATATCGGCGAATCCGAGAGCCCGGTGGTCGAGGATCTGCCCGAGGCCGATGAGCTCCAGGCCGAGGCCGAGGTTCAGGTAGAGGCCGAGACTCAGGCCGAGGCCCCGGCCCAGGACGAGGAACAGGCCGAAGCCGCCAGCGGCTGAGCCAAGCCCCACACGTTCATCGAATCGACACGGGGGCCGCGTAAAAACGGCCCCCATTTGTCATAGACACCCGTTTGCAGGAAGGAAGAACCATGGCTGAGATCACCGCCGCCCTTGTGAAGGAACTCCGTGAGAAGACCGGCGCCGGCATGATGGATTGCAAGAAGGCGCTGAGCGAGAATGCGGGCGACCTCGAGGCGTCCGTCGACTGGCTGCGCCAGAAGGGCCTCGCCGCCGCTGCGAAGAAGTCCGGCCGCGTGGCCGCCGAAGGTCTCGTTGGCGTCAGCGTCGGCGGCAATGCCGGCGCCTTGGCCGAAGTGAACTCGGAAACCGATTTCGTCGCCCGCAACGATACGTTCCAAGCGTTCGTCAAGACCGTCGCCGACCTGGCGCTGGCCAATGACGGCAACCAGGACGCGGTGATCGCCAGCGGTTTCCCGAACGAGAGCCGCACGGTCGCCGAGCAGCTGACGCACATGATCGCCACCATCGGCGAGAACATGGCGATCCGCCGCATGGCCGCGCTGAGGGTCAGCCAGGGCGTCGTCGCCAGCTACGTGCACAACCCGGCCGCGCCGGGCCTGGGCAAGATCGGCGTCATCGTGGCGCTGGAGTCGGCAGGTGACACCGGCAAGCTGGAGGCTTTCGGCCGCCAGCTGGCCATGCACATCGCCGCCGCCGCGCCGCAGTCGATCTCGACCGACGACCTGGATGCCGACCTGGTCGCCCGCGAGCGCCAGATCCTGGTGCAGCAGGCGCGCGACTCCGGCCGCGCCGAGGACATCATCCAGAAGATGGTCGATGGCCGCATGCGCAAGTTCTTCGAGGAAGTCGTGCTGCTGTCCCAGACCTGGGTGATCGACGGCGAGAGCAAGATCGACAAGGTCGTCGCCGGCCTCGCCAAGGAACTGGGCACCGACGTCAAGGTGACCGGCTTCGTCCGCTTCGTGCTGGGCGAGGGCATCGAGAAGAACGAAGGCGACTTCGCCGCCGAAGTCGCGAGCATGGCCGGCTGAGGCCTGTCGTTCAGTGATCGGGTTCCGCTTCCGGACGGCATTGTCCGGAAGCGGACGATCCGGAACGCCAATTTCGACATCGACCCGTAATACGGGCTACAGTAGCCCGGCGCAGATGTTGTAAGGTGCGCGCCGCCGGTCGCGCGGCAATCCGCGCGTTGACGCAAGAAGGGGAAAGCTGTGGCTACGCCAGGTCCATATCGCCGTGTCCTGTTGAAGGTTTCGGGCGAGGCCCTGATGGGCGGCGGCTCCTACGGCATCGACCTCGCCACCGTCGACCGCATCGCCGACGACGTGAAGGCGGTCGTGGCCTCCGGCATACAGGTTTGCCTGGTCATCGGCGGCGGCAACATCTTTCGCGGCCTGTCGGGCGCGGCCCAGGGCATGGACCGGGCAAGCGCCGACCAGATCGGCATGCTGGCCACCGTGATGAACGCGCTGGCCATGCAGAACATCATGGAGAACAAGGGTGTGGCGACGCGGGTGCAGTCCGCCATTCCCATGTCGAGCGTCTGCGAGCCCTATATCCGGCGCCGGGCCATCCGGCACATGGAAAAGGGCAGGGTGGTGATCTTCGCCGCCGGCACCGGCAACCCGTTCTTCACCACCGACACGGCAGCCGCCCTGCGCGCGGCCGAGATGCGCTGCGACGCGCTGCTGAAGGGCACCCAGGTCGACGGCGTCTATTCCGCCGACCCGAAGAAGGATCCGAACGCGATTTATCACACGCACCTCAACTATCTCGAGGTGTTATCGAACGATCTTAAAGTGATGGATGCATCCGCTGTCTCGCTGGCCCGGGAGAACGAAATCCCCATTCTGGTATTCTCGATCCAGGAACCGGGTGGGCTCGCGCGGGTGTTGTCGGGCCAGGGTACATTCACGACGATTGGCAAATAGAGGTCGCCATGGCTGATGAAGATATCGACCTGGACAGCATCGAACGCCGCATGAAGGGCGCGGTCGATGTCCTGTCATCCGAATTCGGCGGACTGCGCACGGGACGCGCATCCGCGTCGCTACTCGAGCCGATCACCGTGGACGTCTACGGCTCGGCCATGCCGATCAACCAGGTCGGCACCGTCAGCGTGCCGGAGTCGCGGATGATCACCGTGCAGGTGTGGGACCGCTCGAACGTCTCGGCGGTCGACAAGGCGATCCGCAATTCGGGCCTGGGCCTCAACCCGTCGCCGGACGGGACCTTGATCCGCATTCCGATCCCGGAACTGAACCAGGAGCGGCGCGCCGAGCTGACCAAGGTCGCCGGGCGCTATGCCGAGCAGGCGAAAGTAGCGGTCCGCAATGTCCGGCGCGACGGCATGGATCTGCTGAAGCGGCTCGAAAAGGCCAGCGACATCAGTCAGGATGATCACAAGCTCTATGCCGATGAGATCCAGGAGATGACCGACAAGATGGTCGCTAGGATCGACGAGATGCTCGCGACCAAGGAAAAGGAGATCATGCAGGTATAGGCATGCTGGACGTCTCGCCCCAACAGCTCTATGCGCTCATCCCGAAGCACATCGCCATCATCATGGACGGCAATGGGCGCTGGGCACAGGCGCGCGGCCTGCCGCGCATCGCCGGGCATCGGCAGGGCGCGGAGGCGGTGCGGCGTTCGGTGGAAGCCTGCCGCGAACTGGGTGTGTCCTACCTGACCCTGTTCGCGTTCTCGTCCGAGAACTGGAAGCGTCCGGCGTCCGAAGTCGATGACCTGATGGGCCTGCTGCGGCTGTATCTGCGGCGCGAGATCGCCGAACTGGCGAAGAACGACGTCAGGCTGAAGATCATCGGTGATCGCTCCAGGCTGTCCGAAGACATCCGCGCGCTGATCAACGAGGGCGAGACGCGCACCCGGCAGAACAACGGCCTGACGCTCACCATCGCCATCAGCTACGGCGCGCAGGCAGAGATCGTGAACGCCGCCAAACTCATCGCCGCCGCCCATCAGCGCGGCGAGATCGACATCAATGAGATCGACGAGGGCCTGTTCTCGCGCTTCCTCTATACGGAAAGCATGCCCGACCCCGACCTGGTGATCCGCACCAGCGGCGAACAGCGCCTCAGCAATTTCATGTTGTGGCAGTCCGCCTATGCCGAACTGCTGTTCATGGATGTCTACTGGCCGGACTTCGACAAGCAGTCGCTGATGAAGGCCATCGATTCGTTCAATGCGCGGGAACGGCGCTTCGGCGCCACGTCCGGCTCCTGAGCGCGTCCAGGGCGAGGATAGACCTGATTGGCCAGCCGCTTACTTGTTCGCACCGCATCGGCGCTGGCCATGGCGCCGGTGGCGCTGGGCGCGGCCTGGGCCGGAGGATGGTGGTTCGCCGCGCTGATCTTCGTCATCGCTGTCTACGGCACAATCGAATGGAACCGCATGACCGGTTCGGCGCATGCGGCGCTCACCATCGTCAACGGCGTGAGCCTGGCGCTCGCCTGCGTGGCACTGCAGGATGTCGGAGGCCGGCTGGCGCTGTTGTTCGTGCTGGCGGGCGCGGCGCTTGCCGCCGGCGTGGCGCTGTTGCGCCGCTGGCCGCTGGCCTGGCCGGTCACTGGTCTGCTCTATCTCGGTATAGCGGCGGTATCGCTGTTGTGGCTGCGGCAATGGGGCGGCTTCCTGCTGGTGCTCTGGCTGTTGCTGGTGATCTGGGCGTCCGACACCGGCGCCTATCTGGTCGGCTCCCGGGTCGGTGGACCCAGGCTGGCGCCGCGGCTCAGCCCCAACAAGACCTGGTCCGGCCTGGTCGGCGGTTGTGTCACGGCAGGGCTGCTTTCCACCGTGTTCGCGAAGCTCGCGGGCGGCGAGGCAGCCGCTTTCGGCTATCCTTTCGTACAGTTCTTGGTAGGCTTTGTGCTGGCTGGCCTGTCGCAGGTCGGCGATATCGGGGAGTCGAGCATCAAGCGCCGTTTCAACGTGAAGGACAGCGGGAACATCATTCCCGGCCATGGCGGCGTCCTCGACCGCGTCGACAGCCTGATCTTCACGGCGCCCCTGGTGGCGCTTTCCATCATCCTCCTTCGTGAATTCGGTGCCCTGCCGCATGGCTGAACCACTCAACAAGCCCGCCGTTCTGCCCCGCACCCTGACCTTGCTGGGATCCACGGGGTCCATCGGTCTCAGCACCCTGGACCTGGTCGCGCGCAACCCGGACGCGTATGATGTGGTCGCCCTGACCGCGCAGTCGAACGTCGCGCTGCTCGCCGCCCAGGCGCGCCAGTTCCGCCCCAGCGTCGTCGCCATTGGCGACGCCTCGAAATACCAGGAAATGAAGGATGCGCTGTCGGGCACCAACATCGCCGTACTCGCCGGTCCCCAGGGCCTGATCGAAGCGGCCAGCCTGTCGTCAGACTGGGTGATGGCCGGAATCGTCGGCTCCGCGGGCCTCTGGCCCACGCTGGCCGCGGTGCGCCGCGGCGCCACCGTGGCGCTCGCCAACAAGGAATGCCTGGTGTGCGCCGGCGAGTTGTTCACCAAGGACGTCGCCAAGTCGGGTGCCACCCTGCTGCCGGTTGATTCCGAGCACAACGCGATCTTCCAGGTGTTCGATTTCGAACACGCCGAGCGCGTCGAGAAAATCATCCTCACCGCGTCCGGCGGACCATTCCGCACCTTTAGCCGCGAGCAGATGGCCCAGGTCACGCCGGCGCAGGCGGTGAAGCATCCAAACTGGTCCATGGGCGCCAAGATTTCGGTCGATTCCGCGACGCTGATGAACAAGGGGCTCGAGGCCATCGAGGCCTACCATCTCTTCCCGGTCAGCGTGCAGCAAATCGAGGTGCTGGTGCATCCGCAATCGGTGATCCACAGCATGGTGCAGTATGTCGACGGCTCGGTACTCGCCCAGCTCGGTTCGCCCGACATGCGCACGCCCATCGCCCACACGCTGGCATGGCCCGACCGGATGGATACGCCGGTCAATCGTCTGGACCTGGGGCAGGTGGGGCGCCTCGACTTCGAGCAGGCCGATCTCGACCGGTTCCCCGCGCTCCGGCTGGCGCGCGAAGCCTTGCAAAGCGGGGGGGCGGCACCTACTATCCTCAACGCAGCCAACGAAGTCGCCGTGGAGGGGTTCTTGCAGGAGCGCGCCGCTTTCCTGGAAATCCCGAAAATCGTCGAGAAGGTGCTGGAACGGATGGGCGCCATGCCGCTCCGCGGCTGGGATGATCTCGAACAGATCGACAGCCAGGCCAGGTCACTCGCCAGCGCCATGCTGGCCTGAAACTCGTCGCAGCAGCAAAGAGTTCGATGGATATTCCGTTCGTAGGCACTTCGGTCATTGCGTTCATCGCGGTTTTCTCCGCGCTGGTGTTTTTTCACGAGCTGGGACATTTCTGGGTCGCTCGCCGGCTGGGCATCCGCGTCGACGTGTTCTCGATTGGCTTCGGGCCGCCGCTGTGGAGCCGCAAGGACCGGCACGGCATCGAGTGGCGCCTGTCGGCGATTCCGCTGGGCGGCTACGTGAAATTTTTCGGCGATGCCACGGCCGCCAGCAACCAGACGCAGGATTTGGAGCTGATGAGCGAGGCCGACCGTCGCGACTGCTTCCACTTCCGGCCGATCAGCCACCGTGCGGCGGTGGTGGCGGCGGGGCCGATCGCGAATTTCCTGCTCGCTCTCGTCATCTTCATCGGCATGTTCATGACCGTTGGCCAGCAGTTCAGCGAGCCGGTGATCGACAAGGTGCTGGAGGGGTCGAGGGCCGAGAAGGCTGGATTCCAGGCGGGCGACCGCGTGCTTCAGGTCGGCTCGAGCGGCATCGAATCCTTCGAGCAGTTCCGCAACCAGATCGTGCTGAACGCCGACAAACCGCTGAGCATCACGGTGCAGCGCGGCGGCGAGACGCTGGTCCTGGAAGCGATTCCCGCGACCCATGTCGACAAGTCCAGCCGTTCAGGCCGGCTTGGCGTCGTCAACGAGCACCCGGCCATGGTCCAGCGCGGGTTCTTCGATGCGGTGTGGTACTCGGGCGTCGAAGTGCGCGACAACGTGCTGATGATCCTTCATGTCGTCGGCGAGATGATCCGCGGCGAACGGTCGGTCAAGGACCTCGGCGGGCCGCTGAAGATCGCCGAGGTCTCGGGCGAGGTCGCGCAATCCAGCCTGCTGGGACTGGTCATGCTGACGGCGGTCCTGTCGATCAATCTGGGGCTGATCAACCTGTTTCCGATTCCCGTGCTGGACGGCGGGCATCTTCTCTATTATGCCTTTGAAGCCGTTCGCGGTCGTCCCCTGGGCGAGAGGGTCCAAGAGTATGGATTCCGCGTGGGAATGGCGCTTGTGCTGCTGCTGATGGTCGTTGTCACTTGGAACGACCTGATCGGCATGGTGTCCAGAATTCAATCATAAAGAGCCTAACAGGATGGTCGAGTAACGAGATGCGGCAGGTGTCCTGGAAGTCGTGGCTGCTCGCCGCAGCTCTGATGCTGATCCCCGCCCTGGCGCAGCCGTCGTTCGCGCAGAGCGGCGGCATCGTTTCCGCCATCAGGGTCGAGGGCAATCAGCGCATCGAGCCGGATACGGTGCGGTCCTACCTGCTGGTCGCGCCGGGCGACCGTTACCAGCCGGAGGTCGTCGACCAGTCGCTAAAGCGGCTGTTCGGCACCGGCCTGTTCGCCGATGTGAAGATCACCCTGCAGGGCAGCACGCTGCTGGTGTCGGTGGTGGAAAACCCCATCGTCAACCGCATCGCCTTCGAGGGGAACAAGAAGCTCGACGACGACAAGCTGCGCCAGGAGCTGCAGATCAAGCCGCGCACGGTGTTCACCCGCGCCAAGGTGCAGGCCGACCTGCAGCGCCTGATCGAGCTCTATCGCCGGTCCGGCCGTTTCGCCGCCACCGTCGAGCCGAAGATCATCGAATTGCCGCAGAACCGCGTGAACCTTGTCTACGAGATCAGCGAAGGCGAAAAGACCACGGTCCGCCGGGTCAACATCATCGGCAACGAGAAGTTCTCCGACGGCGACCTGCGTGGCGAGGTGGCGACCAAGGAAGCCCGCTGGTGGCGCTTCCTGACCTCGAACGACACCTATGATCCCGACCGGCTGCTCTATGACCGCGAGTTGCTGCGCCAGTACTATCTGCAGCGCGGCTTCGCCGATTTCCGCACCATCTCGGCCGTGGCCGAACTCGGCCGCGACCGCGAGGATTTCTACATCACCATCACCCTGGAAGAGGGTCCGATCTACACGGTCGGCAAGGTGGCGGTGGAGTCCGAGATCGAGGATCTCGACCCGACCCAGCTGACGCGTCTGGTGCTGACCGAGGAGGGCGAGACCTACAACGCCCAGGAGATCGAGAAGACCGTCGAGGCGATCACCGAGGCCGCCGGCAAGATCGGCTACGCCTTCGTCAACGTCCGGCCGAAGATCACCCGCGACAAGGAAAACAAGATCATCGCCATCACCTACCGGCTGCTCGACGCGCCGCGGGTGTATGTCGAACGCATCGACATCGTCGGCAACACGCGCACCCTGGACAAGGTGATTCGCCGCGAGTTCCGCCTCGTCGAGGGCGACGCCTTCAACACCTCCAAGCTGCGCCGCACCACGACGCGGGTGAAGGGCCTCGGCTATTTCGAGGAGAAGGGCGTTGAAATCGACCAGGCGCAGGGCAGCTCGCCCGACCGCGTGGTGCTGACCGCGACCGTGCAGGAACAGTCGACCGGCGAATTGTCGATCGGCGCGGGCGTGTCTTCGTCGGAAAGCCTGATCGGTGAAGTCTCGATCCGCGAGCGCAACCTGCTCGGCAAGGGCCAGGACCTGCGCCTGTCGCTCGCCGCGTCCGGCCGGCGCCAGCAGATCGACCTGGGCTTCACCGAGCCCTATTTCCTCGACCGGCCGCTGGCGGCGGGCTTCGACCTGTTCCACCGCAAGGTGGACTACAAGGAAAGCTCGTTCTCACAGGGCTCGAGCGGCGTCAACCTGCGCGCGGTGTTCCCGATCACGGAATACCTGTCGATGGGGCTGCGCTACCAGTTCCGCTACGACACGGTCACCGATCGCAACAACCTCGTCGAATCCGTCTATATCGACGAAGGCAATTTCACCACGTCCTCCGTCGGCATGACGCTGGCCTATGACGTGCGCGACGACCGGATCAAGCCGACCCGTGGCTTCAACATCGTGTTCTCGCAGGATGTGGCGGGCATGGGCGGCAACACCCGCTACCTGCGTACCCGCCTGAATTACGACTGGTACTACCCGCTGCTGTTCATCGGCGAGGATTGGGTGGTCAACCTGTCGCTGGAGGCGGGCCACATCTTCGGCCTCGGCCAGGACATCCGCATCAACGAGCGTTATTTCCTCGGCGGCACCCGCCTGCGCGGCTTCGAACAGGCCGGTGTCGGCGCCCGTCTGAGGGACAGCGAGGACGCCCTGGGCGGCAACACCTACTTCGCCGGCTCGGTGGAAGTGTTTATTCCCTTGGGTGCAGTCGAAGAGTTTGGTATTACAGCCTCCGCTTTCGTCGACTTCGGTACTCTGTACGGCGTCGACGGCGTAGTGAACGGTCAGCTCTGCAACGACGAAGGCGATTGCGAAGTCGTGCTGGGCTCCGACAGCATCCGGATGTCGGCCGGTATCGGCTTCTCCTGGAAATCGCCTTTCGGGCCCATTCGTTTCGACTTCGCCAAAGCCATCCGGAAAGAAAGCTTCGACCAAACCCAGTTCTTCCAATTCAACGTCGGGACCAGATTCTAATGAAAAACGGGAATATCGCACGCACCTGGCTGGCGGCTGCCGCTGCCCTGTTCGTGGTTGGTGCAGCCTCCTATGCCTCCGCCCAGGAAACCGCTGCGGCGAAGATCATCATCGTCGACCTCCGCGAGGTCCAGAAGTCGTCCAAGGCGGGCCAGGACTTTGCCCGTCAGGTCGAGACCCTGCGCGCCGATCTCGAGGCCGACAAGCAGAAGCTGGAGAAGCAGGCCGCCGACGCCGAGCAGGAACTGAGCCGCCAGAAGGCGATCCTCAGCGACGCCGCCTTCGAGGAAAAGCGCAAGGCCGCCGCGCAGCAGTTCGCCGACAGCCGCAACAACCTGCAGGACAAGGCCAACCGCGTCCAGGTCGCCCTCGGCAACGCCGACCGCGATCTGCAGTCCGCGCTCAACCCGGTCTACCAGGCGCTGCTGAGCAAGTACGGCGCGAACATGATCCTGGACCGCAGTGTCATCGTGATGACCGGCCAGGTGACGGACGTGACCCGCGAGGTGATCTCGCAGCTGGACCAGAAGATGCCGAGCATCAAGCTGAACATGCCGGCCGCCGGTTCCACGCCCCGCCAGTAAGCCTAACGGCGTTTTCGAGACGACATGGTCCCCCGCGAGAGCGATCTCGCGGGGGATTTTCGCATTTGTGAACTGGTGGCGCTTTGGCGAACTTCTGGTATTAAGGGCCGGTAACGACAGAACCTGGAAAGGGCTCGCGGGATGAACGCGCTGATTGGGGAAACCATCGAGGAGACGCTGGATCTGGAGCGGATCAAGCGGCTGATTCCCCATCGTTATCCCATGCTGCTGGTGGACCGGCTCCACATCATCGAGCGGGGCGAACGGGCCGTGGGCATCAAGAACGTCACCGCCAACGAACCGTTCTTCCAGGGCCATTTCCCCGAGAAGGCGGTGATGCCGGGTGTGCTGATCATCGAGGCGCTGGCCCAGAGCGCCGCCGTTCTCGCCCTCGACGTGCTGCTTACCGACGAGGATGACGCCCTCGTCTACCTGACGTCGGTCGAGAGCGCCAAGTTCCGCCAGCAGGTGGTGCCGGGCGACACGCTCCACCTGCATGTCCGGAAGGAAAAGGCCCGGTCCTATCTGTGGCGCCTGGCCGTCCAGGCCAAGGTCGAGGGCAAGGTGGTGACCGAAGCCGTCCTCTCGGCGGTCATCGAGAAGCGCCCGCGCTGACCATCGCGCCCGGCAGGGCGACAGGCATGCCGCAGACATGAAAAAGGCGGCGTCCCCGGACGCCGCCTTTTCCTTCAATGGATCGAAAGCCTACTTGCGCTGGTCCATGGCCACGTAGGAGCGCTGCACCGGACCGGTATACAGCTGGCGCGGACGGCCGATCTTCTGCAAGGGATCCTCGATCATCTCGTTCCATTGGGCGACCCAGCCGACCGTGCGGGCGACGGCGAACAGCACGGTGAACATGCTGGTGGGGAAGCCCATGGCGCGCAGGATGATGCCGGAATAGAAATCCACGTTCGGGTACAGCTTCTTCTCGACGAAGTAGTCGTCCTCGAGGGCGATGCGCTCCAGCTCCATGGCCAGTTCGAGCAGCGGATCGTCCTGCTTGCCGAGTGCGCCCAGCACCTCGTGGCAGGTCTCCTGCATGATCTTGGCGCGCGGGTCGTAGTTCTTGTAGACCCGGTGGCCGAAGCCCATCAGGCGGAAGTTGTCGTCCTTGTTCTTGGCCTTCTTGACGTATTCGGCCACGCGGTCCTTGCTGCCGATCTCCTGCAGCATGGTCAGCACCGCCTCGTTGGCGCCGCCATGGGCGGGGCCCCACAGACAGGCGATGCCGGCGGCGATGCAGGCGAACGGATTGGCGCCCGACGAGCCGGCGAGGCGAACGGTCGACGTCGAGGCGTTCTGTTCATGGTCCGCATGCAGGGTGAAGATGCGGTCCATGGCACGCGACATGATCGGGTCGATGGTATAGGGCTCGGCCGGCACCGCGAACATCATGTGCAGGAAATTCTCGGCATAGCCCAGATCGTTGCGGGGATAGACGAAGGGCTGTCCCGTCGAATACTTGTACGCCATCGCCGCGATGGTCGGCATCTTGGCAACCAGGCGATGCGTCGCGACCATGCGCTGGTGCGGGTCGTTGATGTCGGTGCTGTCATGGTAGAAGGCCGAAAGTGCGCCGACGACGCCGCACATGACCGCCATGGGATGCGCATCCCTCCGGAAGCCTCGGAAGAACTCCCGCAGCTGCTCGTGCACCATGGTGTGGTAGGTAATGCCGCGCACGAACTTTTCGCGCTCGGCCTTGTTCGGCAGCTCGCCGTAGAGCAGCAGGTAGCAGACTTCCTCGAAATCCGAGGAGCGGGCCAATTCCTCGATGGGATAGCCGCGATAGAGCAGCATGCCCGCGTCGCCGTCGATGTAGGTGATCTTGGACTCGCAGCTCGCCGTCGAGGTGAAGCCCGGGTCGTAGGTGAACATGTCCGTTGCCCCGTAGAGCTTGCGGATATCGATCACCCTGGGACCAACCGACCCTTCCATCACCGGCAGCTCGACGGTCTTGCCGCCGGCGCCGAGTTTCGCAATCTTCTCGCTTTCACCCATCTACTGTCCCCTGTCTTTCTCGCGCCGCCATATGCGACGCGTCATGTGGTTATCTGGTCGGCGATCCGCGCCAGGCTTTCGTCGCGGCCAAGCACGGCAAGTACGTCGAAGATGCCGGGGGACGTGGTCCGCCCGACGAGCGCCGCGCGCAACGGCTGAGCGATCTTGCCGAGCTTTATGCCCTCGGCCTCGCTCATGTTGCGCAGCATGAGGTCGAGGGATTCGGCTGTCCAATCCGAGACGGATTTCAGCCCGCTATAGGCGTGTCCCAGGATCTCCCTGGCTTCCGGATTATCTAATAGGACTTTGGCTTTCTCGTCCACCGCAAGCGGCCGCTCCTCGGCGAGGAAAAGCGCGCCTTCAGCCAGTTCCAGCAGGGTCTTGGCACGCTCCTTGAGGCCGGGCATCGAACGGTAGATGCGCCGGGCGGCGTCCGGGGCCGGCGTGCGGCCCAGCTTCCCGGCGACGATCGGCAGGACCAGGTCGGTCAGCCGCTGGTCGTCGGCCTGGCGCAAATAGTGGCCGTTGAGGTTCTCCAGCTTGGCGAAGTCGAAGCGCGACGCCGAGCGACCGACACCGTCCAGGTCGAACCACTCGATCGCCTGGGCGGTGGAGATGATCTCGTCGTCGGCGTGGCCCCAGCCCAGCCGCAGAAGGTAGTTGCGCAGCGCCTCCGGCAGGTAGCCCATGTCGCGGTAGGCCTCGACGCCCAGCGCGCCGTGGCGCTTGGACAGCTTGGCGCCGTCCGGGCCGTGGATCAGCGGGATGTGCGCGAAGCGCGGTACGACCCAGCCCATCAGGTCGTAGATGTGGAACTGGCGGAACGCATTGGTCAGGTGATCGTCGCCCCGGATGACGTGGGTGATGCCCATGTCGTGGTCGTCGACAACCACCGACAGCATATAGGTTGGCGAACCGTCGGCGCGCAGCAGCACCATGTCGTCGAGCTGGCCGTTGGCGATGGTGACCGAGCCCTGCACCAGGTCGTCGATCACCGTCTCGCCGTCCTGCGGCGCGCGCAGGCGGATCACCGGCGCGACATCCGGCGGCGCGTCGGAGGCATTCCGGTCGCGCCAGCGGCCGTCATAGCGGATCGGCCTGCCTTCGGCCTTGGCGCGCTCGCGCATCTCGGCCAGTTCCTCGACCGACGCATAGCACTTGTAGGCATTGCCGGCGGCAAGAAGGGCGTGCGCCACTTCGGCGTGCCGCGCAGCGCGGCGAGACTGGAAGACGATCTCGCCGTCATGGCCAAGCTCCAGCCAGTCCAGTCCGGCGATGATGGCGTCGATCGCGGCCTGCGTCGAACGCTCCTTGTCCGTGTCCTCGATCCTGAGGAGGAAGCGACCTCCATGGTGGCGCGAGAACAGCCAGTTGAACAATGCGGTGCGTGCGCCGCCGATATGCAAAAATCCGGTCGGAGAGGGGGCGAAGCGGGTTACAACTGGGGCAGGAGAGTGGGACACGAGAAGGACGGTACTCCTGTTCGGCGTGGTGGTAGGGCAGGGCGCTTTCGCACCGCAACATGCTTCTAGCACACATAGCCTTAAAGGAAAAACTATCACGCGTGACTTTCTTCCCGGTTTAATGATCAGGAAAACTTCAGCGACAATTCGAGAATCAAGATCACGCAATAAAGTCATTGGGATGAGGCCAATTGTTGAGCTGGGGGCTTAGCGAGACAGGCAGGGTGCTGGAGGCGGAACGCGACCGCTGGGCATTGTGGATTCCGGTGCTGATCGGGGGCGGTATCGCCGCTTACTTCGCCGCTGCGGCCGAGCCTTCGCCATGGCCGGCAGCGGTGGCGGCCGCCGTTGCAGGCGCTTGCGCCGTCTTCCTCCATGGCGGACTGCGGTGGCTCGCCGTGACCGTGCTCTGCGCGGCGGTCGGCTTCGCGGCCGCGGCGGTGCGGACGCAGCTGGTTTCGGCGCCGGCGATCATGGCGGAAACCCGCGCGCTGCCCTTGGCCGGGGGTGTCGAAAAGGTCGAACGTTTCGCGCCGAAGGAAATGCGGCTCACCTTGTCCCATCTGTCGGTCGAGGGATGGACGGCGGCTGCGACGCCCGACCGGGTGCGGGTCGGCGTGAGGACCAAGGGAGACGACGTCCGCCCGGGACAGCTCGTTGAACTCCGAGCGGTGCTGATGCCGCCACCGGGACCCAGCGTGCCGGGTGGCTATGACTTCTCCCGGCAGGCCTGGTTCGACCGGCTGGGCGCCGTCGGCTTCGCCGTCTCGGCGGTCAAGGTGACCGGGCAGGCGCAAGGCTGGGGCGCCTGGCGGGTGGCGAGGTGGCGCGACGACGTCGGCCGGCGCCTGCTGGCCCAGACCGGCGGCGACACCGGTGCCATGGCCGTGGCGCTGGTGACCGGCGAGCGGGCGGCGATCAGCGAGGAGACGATGGAGACGCTGCGCGTCGCGGGCATCGCCCATCTGCTGGCCATCTCGGGCATGAACATCGCCATGATGACGGGCTTCGTGTTCGTGGTCGTGCGTTTCCTGCTGGTCTGCGTGCCGGGCCTGGCATTGCGGCATCCCGTCAAGCAATGGGCCGCCATCGCGGCGCTGGGTGCCGGGTTCTTCTATCTGCTGATGAGCGGCGCGACCATTCCTACCCAGCGGGCCTTTATCGCCTCGACGGTGGTGTTCGTCGGCATTCTGCTCGACAGGGTGGCGATCACCATGCGGCTGGTCGCCGTCACCGCCATCGTGCTGTTGCTGCTCGCGCCGGAAAGCCTGCTCAGCGTCAGCTTCCAGATGTCGTTCGCGGCGGTGGTGGCGCTGGTGGCGGTCTACGAGCGGGCCCGCACGGGCGGCTGGCTCGCCGCCGGCCACGGCAGCCTGCCGCGCCGCCTCGGGATCTATGTGCTGGCAGTGGCCGTCACCAGCCTCGTGGCGGGCGCCGCGACCGGGTTCTTCGCCGCCTTCCACTTCAACAACTTTGCCACCTGGGGACTGCTGACCAACATGGCGGCGGTGCCGATCATGGGTCTGTGGATCATGCCCTGGGTGCTGGCTGTCTTCGTCGCGCTGCCCTTCGGGTGGGAGGCGCTGCCGTTGAAGATGGTGGTGTGGGGGAACGAGCTGACGCTGGTCATCGCCCGATGGGTCGCCACCCTGCCTGGCGCGGACCTGCGGATCCCGGCGTTGCCGGACGTCACCATGGGGCTGGTGGTCGGCGGCGGTCTATGGCTGCTGCTCTGGACACGGGCGTGGCGCTGGTGGGGGATCGTGCCCATGCTCGTTGGCGTTGCCTTCGCCTTAACCGCGCGGCCGCCCGACATCCTGATCGACGAGAAGGGCAAGGTCGCCGCGGTGCGCGGCGCGTCGGGCGATCTGGTCATGCTCGGCGGCAGCCCGAAATCCTTTGCCCGTGAAACCTGGTTGCGGCGTGATGCTCAGAAGGAAACCGAGGAGGCGGACGCGGGCGGCCGTCCAGCCTGCGACATCCTCGGCTGCATCTATCGTCCGGCGCGACGGCCCGATCTGCGCATCGCCCTTGTCAGGCTGCCGGACGCCCTGCCTGAAGACTGCGCGCTGGCGGACATCGTTATCAGCGCCGCTCCCGCCTTCCGCCGCTGCAGGGGGCCGCTGCTGGTCGTCGACCGCTTCGACCTGTGGCGCAGCGGCGCCCATGCCGTCTGGTTGGGCAAGGACAGCGTAACCCTGCGGTCGGTGG
>CAMDTB010000011.1 GCA_945907245.1 Rhizobium sp. Q54 | reverse complement strand
GCGCTGCTGATCCTGGTGATCGGCCGCAGCCTGGAGGTGACCTGGGGACCGTCGACCTCGATCCTGGCGATGATCGGCAAGTACCGGATTCCCTTCCTCAACGCGGCGGCGGGCGTCGCGGTGACGGCGCTGCTGGCGTTCCTGCTGATCCCGCATCCCGAATATTTCGGCGGCGGCCTGCGCGGCAGCATGGTGGCGGCGGCCATCGCCGCGGCCGGCGGCATCAATGTCTCGGCGGTGCTGGGCTTCCTGCAGGTGCGCTACATCTACGGCCTGAAGCCCTATGACCGGCGGCTGATCCGACCGCTTGCCGTGTCGGCGGGCATCTCGCTCGCCATGGCGCTGCTGTTCGACGTCACCGAGGGCATGTGGCGCACCGGCTATTTCATCCTCGGCATCGTGACGCTGATCGTCGCCATGCTGGCACTGATACGGTTCGGCTTCACCCGCGAGGACGCCCAGCTGGTGGTAACGAAAAAGCTCGCCAGGAAACTGCCTTTCCTGCTGCGCAGGTAAGGCATCCCCTGTTTCCGGTTGGACATTGCCGCCGGCGGGACTATTTTCCGCCCGTCCGTGCTACAGTGCGGACACCGGTCAGGCTATCTGGGACGACACGTATCGTGATCAAGCTCGGTTTCTGGAGTCGGCGGCGCCATCACCTGGACAAGATGACGCTGAAGGAACTGGTGAAGGCCTATTTCCAGTACTACGCCATCCAGGCTTACATCTTGGTGGCCATCGCGGGTTATGCCTATGCGCTGACGGCGGGCGCGCCGCTGGCCGGGCTGGCCTGGACGGGGCTGGCAGCCGTCCTGATCTATCCGCTTGCATGGTACGGCATCCACCGCTTCATCCTGCACGGCAACTGGCTGGCGAAGACGCCGCTGACCGCGCCGGTCTGGAAGCGCATCCACTACGATCATCACCAGGACCCGCACGACCTGCACATCCTGTTCGGCGCGCTCTACACCACGCTGCCGACGGTGGCGATCGTCACCATGCCGGTGGGTTACTACTTCGCCGGCTGGCCGGGCGCGGCGTTCGGCCTGGCGACCGGCTGCGTGATCACCTGCTTCTACGAGTTCTGCCACTGCATCGAGCACCTGTCCTACAAGCCGAAGAATCCGATCCTTGCCCGGATGAAGCAGATGCATATGGCGCATCATTTTCACAACGAGCGGGGCAATTTCGGCATCACCAATTTCCTTTGGGACCGGGTGTTCGCCACGCTCTACACCAACGAGCGGCGGCCGCCGAAAAGCGTCACCGTGTTCAACCTGGGCTATGACGACGCCATGGCCGCGCGCTATCCCTGGGTGGCCGAACTGTCGGGCGGCGTGGCCAAGGGCACACCCCGCGACCGCCGTCGCGACGTGGCCTGACCTCCATGAGCTTCGGCGAGGGCGGCGTGCAGGTCGCCGAGGTCACCACCAAGGCCGACCTCGAGACCTTCATCAACGTGCCATGGGCCATCTACCGCGGCGATCCCTACTGGGTGCCGCCGCTGCGCTTCGAGCGGCACGACGTCCTCGACAAGAACAAGAACCCCTACTTCCAGCACGCCGAAGCCGCCTATTTCATCGCCCGCATGGACGGCAGGCCAGTGGGCCGGATCAGCGCCCAGGTCGACCAGCTCGCCCAGACCCATCAGGGACCGGGCACCGGCCATTTCGGCTTCCTCGACGCCGTCGACGACCCGCTGGTGTTCGACGCCCTGTTCGAGGCCGCCGAGACCTGGCTGCGCGAGCGCGGCATGACCCGCGTGCTGGGCCCGTTCAGCCTGTCGATCAACGAGGAATCCGGCCTGCTGGTCGAAGGTTTCGACGAGCCGCCAAGGGTGATGATGGGCCACGCCCGCCCCTATTACGGCGAGCATGTCGAGGAGCTGGGCTACGCCAAGGTTCAGGACCTGTGGGCCTACGACCTGAACATCACCCACGAATTCCCGGCGAACGTACAGCGCATCCTCGAGAAGGCGCGCCGGCAGGAGAAGCTGACGCTTCGCCGCATGCGCAAGAAGGACTTCGATAACGAGCTGAAGATCATCATCGACATCTTCAACGACGCCTGGCGCGACAACTGGGGCTTCATCCCCATGACCGACGCCGAGGTCGACAAGATGGGCAAGGACCTGAAGCCGTTCATCAAGGAACAGGGCTGCATGATCGCCGAATGGGACGGCGTGCCCACCGCCTTCATGCTGACCGTGCCCGACATCAACCAGGCCGCCGCCGACCTTGACGGCAATTTGCTGCCGTTCGGCTGGGCCCGTCTGGCATGGCGCCTGCTGGTGAAGTCGCCCACCCGCTGCCGCGTGCCGCTGATGGGCGTGCGCCAGCAGTTCCAGGGAAGTCTGGCCGGTGCGTCGATGGCGCTGCTGATGATCGAGGAAATCCGCAAGGCGACGGTCAAGGAAGTCGGCTACCGCCGCGCCGAGCTGTCATGGATCCTGGAGAGCAACGTGCCGATGCAGCGGATCCTAGAGATGATCCTGTGCCGGCATTACAAGACGTACCGGATGTACGAGAAGGCGATGTAGCGGGCTGATAGCCTTTTCCCCTCGTAGACTCTGCGTAAGTCGTCGGCGGCCCCTCCCGGGCCCTCGAACCGTTGCTGTCTCGCAACAATTTGGTATAGTCGTGCACTGCCTGGGATAGGGGGATTCCCATGAGCGTGTCCGTGACGTGGCCAGTGCGTGCAATCGTCGCCGCGGGATGTTTCCTGATCCTAATCGCGTTGCCCCAATCCTCTCCCGGGCAGATGCCCACCATTCCCCCGCCCATGATGTCGAACCCGAACGATCTGGGTTCGGATCGGCAGGATGACACCTCCACCAGCGACAACGACAAGGCGAAGAAGGAGGCCAAGGAAGCCAAGAAACGGGCCAACGAGGAGAAGAAGCGGGCCAAGGAGGCGGCCAAGGCCGAGAAGAGCGGGAACGCCTCCAGTGAGAGCGTGACGGCACCGCCCAAGCAGACGTCCCACAGTCCCCAGCCCCCCGATTTGCCGACCGCGGCCGCCAACACGGCTGGGCCGGGCGCGCTGTTTGCCCCGGCGCTGACGGGCCCCGGCAAGAAGGTCTGCGGCAAGAAGCCCCAGCCGATCATCGTCGGATCGAACGGCAAGGTGGGCTCCGGCGCGCGAGCGAAGGGAAAGGCCCTGTCGACGCTGGGCGGGCTCGCCGGCGGGTTCCTCGGCGGCGGCGGTGGGGGTGGCGGCGGCAAGGGCAAGGACGGTCCGCCGCTGGTCAAGTGCAAGATCAAGGACAAGGAGATGACCGTGTTCACCGATCCGGGAACCGGCATTTCCCTGAAGGTGGGCGCCAAGCAGGCCGGCGATACCGTCAACGTGTTCGCCGAGGTGGCCAAGTCGCCCGACAACGGCACCTTCCAGACCGCCTACATGAGCCCGCCCGGCGACGACCCGCAGGTTCCGAGGGACGTCGGCATCTGCGGCCTGTGGGGCGAATGGTCGCTCACCGTCTCGTGGACCAAGACCACCTATGTGGACGGCCAGAAGGTCAGCGAGGAACGTGGCGGCTATTCGAAGGCGGGCAATTTCAACATACCGGGCACCGTCTCGTCGGACGCGGCCCCGGCCGGCCTGTGGAAGCAGATGGGCTTCTCCAACGCCTCGCACGGCGCCCGCGGGATCGCCATGCGGTACAAGACGCCGGCGGCGTTCGCGGCCGGACAGCCGGTGGGCATGGTGATCCATGTCACGCGTCCCGGCGAGGACCCGGTGACAACGGTGCCGTTCAACCTGCTGATGACCAGGACGCCGAACGGCTTCCAGTTCCAGCAGGCGCCCGACGAGGAATGCCCGGAGGAGCCGGCCGGACCGCTCGTGGCCGGCAACGGCAATGACGGTCCTTCCACCGCTACCGGCCCAATGTCAACGTCCGGTCCGGCCTGCGGGCCGGGCGGAACCTGCGTGGCGAGCAAGGACCCGTGCGAGGAACATCTCCGCCGCGCGATGGAGCTTCTGGAGTCCCGGCCGAACGGCGACGACGGCTCGGTCGACGGGCTGCGCGAGAGCGCCGCGCAGGAGGCAAGCATCGCCAATGGCCTCGCTTCCGAGGCGACTGTAACGCGCTACGACCACGAACAGGCCGCGCGCAGGGCGGAAGACGCACGCGGCGAGGCCGAGTTCCGGAAAGGGCTCTACGAAAAATTCGGCACGCACCAGCGCGGGCAGACCGCGTCCTACGGAGAACTCGCCGACTCGGCCCGGCAAATGGGCGACGGCATGGAAGCCCGCGCGGCCGACGCGGAACAGCGCGCCGGCAAGTGGGACGAGGCCGCCGACCGCTACGGCAAGCTGGCGGAAACCACCGACGATCCCAGTCTGGCCGACGCCGCGCGCCAGGCGGCCGCCAATGCCAGGGAGGATGCGGCCAAGCTCAGGAAGCAAGCCGAAGAGTATCGCGAGCAGGCCAGGGAAGACTACGAGCGGGCGGAAGACAGACAGCAATCGGGCGAACAGATCCAGGCCGACACCGAAAAGCTCGCGAAGGATGCCGACGACGCCGCCCGCGCCGCCGAGGCGGCCAGAAAGCTGGCGGAATGCCTGAAACGCGCGGCCTCGCAACTCGAGGCGATGGCGGCCGAGCAGGCCGAGGCCGCCCAGCTTGCCGCGGACCGGCTTGCCCAGGCCGAGCGTGATCGAGCGGCAGCCGAACTGGCCGCGACCGGCCCGAAGACGTCAACGCCTCCGCCGATGGCGCCGCCGGTCACCACCGGGGGCATCGCCGCCGTCGACGGCAGTTCGCCCTGCCCCTGGCCGTCTGGCCGGATCAGTGTCCATATGGTGGATGCGGAGGTCTATACGCCGTACCTGTACGGCTCGAGCGACACCTTCACCGATCTGGCCGACATCGTCAGGCAGCTTCGGGCCAAGGTCGCGCCCCATTACGATCCAAGGGGCCTCTGCGGCCGCTGCATCGAACAGCTCGACGTGTGGGGCCATGGCGACACGGCAGGAGGCTACATCAGCTTTGGCCCGAACGATGCCCAGATCGGCGATACGCCGATCGGAAACAACTTCGACCAGAACCTCTCCGCGCTCGGCGGGCTGATGTGCGTGGGCGGCAAGATCGTGATCAACCAGTGCAAGGCCGGCACCGGCAAGAAGGGCACCGAAGCGCTCAAGGCGCTGGCCGACAAGGTCGGTGTGCCGGTCTCCGGCCCGACCGACAAGATCAAGGGCTGCCGAATCTTCGGCGGAGCGCTCACCGACTATAAGGAAGAGGCACCCGGACCCACCGCGAAAACGCCGGACCAGAATCAGGCCGGGCCGGTAAGCCCCCCGCCATGATCACCGCGTCTGGTCAAAGCGTCGTCCCCACCACGCCCCCCTCGACGAGCATGGCGGCGCCGGTGGTGGCCGAGGCCTGCGGCGAGCAGACATAGACGATCATGTTGGCCACCTCTTCCGGCGTCGCGAAACGGTGCAGCAGCGAGGTGGGCTTGTTGCTCTTGAGGAACCCGGCGCCGATCTCCTCCGGCGTCAGGCCCTGCTTCTTCGCCACGGCATTGAGAAAGCCGCCAACGGCTCGTGACGTGGTCGGGCCGGGCAGCACCGAGTTGACGGTAACGCCGGTGCCGGCCGCCGCCTCGGCGAGGCCGCGGGCCAGCGCGATCTGGGCCATCTTGGTGGTGCCGTAATGGACCATGTCCTTCGGCACCCGCTGCGCCGATTCCGACGAAATGAAGACGATGCGGCCCCAGTCGCGCGCCAGCATGCCGCGCATGTAGGCGCGCGACAGGCGCACCCCCGACATGACGTTGGTCTCCCAGTAGCGGTTCCATTCGTCGTCGGCCAGGTCGAGGAACGGCGTGGCAGAGAACGTTGCCACGTTGTTGACCAGGATGTCCACGTCCCTCACCGCCGCGACCATCGCCTCGCAGCCGGCCGCATTCGAGACATCGGCGGCGACGCCGTCGACGGTCACGCCTGGAAAGGCGGCCTTGATCTCGGCGACCGCGCCATCGACGGCCGCCTGGGTGCGTCCGTTGACGATCACCCGCGCGCCCGCGCCGGCCAGTCCCTCGATGGTCGCCCGGCCGATCCCGGCCGTCGAGCCGGTCACCAGCGCGGTCTTGCCGCTCAGGTCGATGCGCATGGTCGTCCTCCCCTTCCGTCGGCTAAAGCGCTGATATCACATCCGTCTGGCTAAAATCATTCCCTACGTAGAGTAAGGGCGCTTCGAGGATTCTGGCGAGTGCGTAAGAGAAGCAGTCGCCGAAATTCAGTAAACCTCCGTGAACCATGCCACGACCGTATCGAATCCGCGCATGTAGGGCGATTCTGGTCTGGGCTTCATCGACTGGTGCGAGATTGATCCGTGCGTCTTCGAGGAAGACTTCCAATTCCCTGACGGCCGCAATGGGATTGGCTTGCCTTCGGCCCGCCATGACCGTGCCCGCCTCCAGATAACAGGCAACCGACATCCTACGCTCCCCGACAGGTTCCTGCTGCAACCTGTCCATGACGAGTTTGGCGGACGCTTCTCCCAGGACAACCGCAATGATGACCGACGTATCGACGACGATCACGCGCCGTCACCCCACATCTCGTCAATTTCCTCTTTGGTCACTGGACTGCAATCGTAGTTCACCCTGATGCGCGCGGCGTGGTCAAGCAGCCGCTGCACCTCCTCCGGATCGGCCCGACGTGCCTTGCGTTCCCGTTCCAGCCGCTCGGCCAGCGCCTTGGTTACGGCCTCGGTCATCGTTTCACCGGTCAGTTGTACGAGCTCGCGCGCCAATCGGTCGGCTGTTTCCGTCTTGATACTGAGAGCCATGGAAAGAACGCCTTTCTAGAAACACCTTCTAGATATCACGATTTCCATTCCTTTAACAACAGACGCCGAGTTTCAGTACGCCCCGCCCAGCTTCGAATGATCCCAGCTGATCGTCTTCACCGGTGTGAAGCGGATGATTACCCGCTTGCGGGCGGAATAGCGGATGCCCTCCATCTCCTCGGCCGGGAACTCGGTCTTCGACGGGTCGCGCTGGCGGCGGATGTTCATCATGGTTTCAACGACGAAGGCGTTGTCGTCGATGATCTCGGCGGTGGCCTCGGCCATCATGGATTGCAGCTCGGCATAGTCGTGGCCGGCCTCGATCAGCAGCGCCGCCTTCGGGTCGCGCTGCAGGTTCACCACCTTCTGGCTGGTGCCGTAGGTCGACACCAGAAAGCGGCCCTGCTCGTCATAGTAGAAGAACATCGGCATCGGATGCGGGAACCCGTGCGGACCGTTGGAGACGATGATCAGGGTATGCTCGCGCAGGATGAATGCCTTGAGCTCGTCCGGCGTCATGGTGATCTGGTCGCGCCTCGATGCCATGGTCTGTCCCTCCTGTTGATTCACGGCAGGTATACGACAGAACCCGAAGGCGCTCCAACCGCTAGGCGCGGCGCGATCGCAGCAGCGCGCCGCAGACCGCGAGCACGCCGAAGACCGGCATCAGCAGCGCGTGCGGCGAGTCCATCGCGGCCAGCGTCAGTCCGCTGACCAGGCACCACAGCAGCGGCAGGACCAGCGGCAGCCACCGGACGCGACCCGCACCCAGCAGCAGCACGGCGAGGGTCGCCGACGCCGTCGGATCGGGCGCGACGGCGAACAGCTCGGCCCCGGTCCAGGGCCGCCCGGCCAACGGACCCGCCAGCGGTTGCAGGACCAGCGCGACCGCCAGCAACATGGCGGCGAGTCGGCCGGACGCGTCGTCGGACAAGGACAAGCGCTCCGCATTCCGGCGCACGGCCGACCAAGCCAGCAATCCGCCCTGGGCGAAGAACAGCCACGCCAGCCAGGACGCGGCCGGGAATATGGTGCTGTAGCGCTCCAGCAGGAATCCCCAGCCGACGAACAACCATGCCGCGGCGAGGATGGCGGCGACGGCGCGGCCCTGCCACGGCGGGCGCCGCCACAACAGCACGGCGATGGCGGCTGCGGCGAGGATGGCAAGAATTTGCGCCGGCCACACCGCCGCGTTGTGCAACTCGAACAGCCGGTAATAGGTATCCGGCGAGAACATCAGGAAGTCGGACAGGCTGTAGGAAAGCCAACCTGCCATCACAGGGCCGCCATCACAGGTCGACCATCACAGGTCGGCCATCACAGGTCGGCCATCACAGGTCGGCCACATGGGCCGCCATGCGACGGCGCATCGCCTCGTCGGGCTGCGGGCCGAGCATGGCGCCCATGTTCTCTTCCAGATGGTCGATCCGGCTGGTCGCCGGGATCGCGCAGGTGACCGCCGGATGGGAAACGACGAATTTGAGCAGGAACTGGGCCCAGTTGGCGCAGCCGGTCTCGGCTGCCCAGGCGGGCAGCTTGTGGCGTTTCACCTCGTCGATCAGGCTGCCCTGGCGGAACGGCCGGTTGATCAGGACCGCGATCCCCTTCTCCCGTGCCAACGGCAGGATGCGCTGCTCCACCTCGCGGTCGAGCGCGTTGTATGTGACCTGGATGAAGTCCAAGTCATGCTTGCGCATGACGTCCTCGAACTCGTCGTGGCGGCGGCCATGCGACGTGGTGATGCCGATATAGCGGACCTTGCGCTCCTGCTTCATGCGCTGGAGCGTGAGGAGATGATCCTCCCACGACAGCAGGTTGTGGATCTGCAGCAGGTGGAAGTAAGGCACCTGCCAGTAGCGGCGCGACTGCTCGATCTGCGCCGGGCCTTCGGCCGATGTCCAGACCTTGTCGACCGAGAATACCGTGCGCTGCTTTCCGAGCTTGGCAAGCGCGTGGCCGATGGTCGGTTGCGACGAACCGTACATGGGCGAGCTGTCCATGACGGTGCCGCCGAGGGCAAAGAACCGGGCGATGACCGCGGCGCAACGATCCAGCGCTTCCCGGTCGTCGCCGACGTTGAATGTCTGCCAGCTGCCCAAGCCGATGGCCGGTAAACTCTCGCCGGTGCCGGGAATGGTCTTTTTCAGCAACGCGCCGCCCTGGGCGAGCCCGCTCGCGGGCGCCAATGCCACGGCACCGACCGCGCCAAGGTAAGCAAGCACGCTTCGCCGGTCGATGTCCTGCATGGCGGGTCTCTCTTCCCGATGCTCCGAATTCTCCGTCAAATATAGCGCGCAGGTGCGGCAGGTCATCCGATGGTTGGGCGCAAGGCCGTGCGAATTCACGTTTTCGCCTCCTCGTCGTCCCAATCCGCCAGTTTTACCAGTTACTTGAAGTCGACTGAAGCGAACGGGGTACTGCCGCATGAATAACGCCAATGCCGCGATGCCCCGGACGCCGGGGGTCGTTTCGCCGACGGGACGTCTCGAGGTGCTTGACGGTCTGCGCGGCTATTTCCTGGTGAAGCTGAACGTGGGCGAGTTGAGCTTCGTGCAGGACACGCCGGGCTTCGTGTTCCTGTCCGGCCTGCTGATCGGCATGGTCTACACCGGGCGGATGGCCAGGCGAGGCCTGATCGCCACCGGGCCGATCATGTGGCGGCGGGCGCTGGAGCTATTCGTCTACGCGATGGCCTGCGTCGCCGCGGTGCTGCCGTCCGACATGCTGGCGCGCTTCGGCGAATACGACAACAGGCCGGAGTTCAGCGCCATCTATCTGCTGAATTTCGCGGCGCTGGCCTATGTGGTCGGCTGGCTGATCGTCGCAGGGCCGCGGTCGTCCAGACTGCTGGAGCGCGGCGCCGGCACGTTCTTCAACGGCCTGTTCCGTCTGCGCTTCCTGCGCCTGCTCGGCCGGCATTCACTGCAGGTCTATGCCTGGCACGTCCTGGTGGTCTACCTGCTGTGTGCGTGGGACCGCCACGCCGGGCCGCTGCCGGAGCTGGAGAAGAACCTGGTGGCGCTGGCCGCCATCGCCGCGCTGGCGCTGCCGGCGCTGTGGCGGGAGCGGCAGGCATTAGCCGGAGGTCAGGTACCGGATCGCCGCGTCACGCTCGAACAGATAGAGCAGAACACGCAGCGCCTCTCCTCGCGCTGACTTCAGTTCCGGGTCGCCGCGCAGGATCGCCACGGCGTCCTCGCGCGCGAGGCGCAGCAGATCGCCATGCACTTCCAGGTCGGCCAGCCGGAACTCGGGCAGGCCGCTTTGCTTCGTGCCCAGCAATTCACCCGCGCCGCGCAGCCGCAGATCCTCCTCGGCGATCACGAAGCTGTCGTCGGTGTCGCGGATCACCTTCAGGCGCTGTTGCGCGGTGTCGGACAACGGCGACCCATAGAGCAGAATGCAGGACGAGCGTGCCGTGCCGCGCCCGACCCGGCCGCGAAGCTGGTGCAGCTGGGCGAGGCCAAAGCGCTCGGCATGTTCGATCACCATGATGCTGGCATTGGGCACGTCGACGCCGACCTCGATGACGGTGGTCGCCACCAGGATGGCCTGCGCGCCGGCGGCGAAGCGCTCCATCACCGCGTCCTTCTCGGCCGACTTCATCCGGCCGTGGAGCAGACCGACGCGGTCGCCGAACTCGCGCTGCAACGCGGCATAGCGCTGCTCGGCGGCGGCCACGTCGAGAACCTCGGACTCCTCGACCAGAGGGCACACCCAATAGGCCTGCGCGCCGCGCTCGACGGCACGGTGCAGCCCGGCGACAACCTCGTCGAGGCGCGTGGACGGCATGGCGCGGGTGTCGATGGGCATGCGTCCCGGCGGCTTCTCGGTCAGGCGCGACACGTCCATGTCGCCGTAGGTCGTGAGGGTGAGCGTGCGCGGGATCGGCGTCGCGGTCATCACCAGCACGTCGACCGGGCCTCCGCCCTTGGCGGACAGCGTCAGACGCTGGTGGACGCCGAAGCGGTGCTGCTCGTCGATCACCGCGACGGCGAGGTCGTGATAGGCCACATCCTCCTGCAGCAGCGCGTGGGTGCCGACGATCATCTGCACCGCGCCCGACGCCAGGTCCGCGAGCAGCGCGTCCCGCGCCCTTCCCTTGTCTCGGCCGGTGAGCAGCCGGACCTCGACTCCGAGCGGCGCGGCCAGATGCCGGATGGTCTCATAGTGCTGACGGGCGAGGATTTCGGTGGGCGCCAGCAGGGCGGCCTGGGCGCCGTCCTCGACCGCCGTCAGCATGGCGTGCAACGCGACGACCGTCTTGCCGCTGCCGACATCGCCCTGCAGCAGCCGCAGCATGCGGTCGGGTACGGCCATGTCGGCGAGGATTTCTCCGATGGCGGTCTTCTGCGCGCCGGTCAGTTGATAGGGAAGCAGCGTGGCGAGCTGCGCGCGCAGTTCGCCGGTCCCTTTCAGGGGCCTGCCCCTGGCGCGCCGCATGCGGGTGCGCACCAGCGCAAGCGCCAGCTGATTGGCGAGCAGCTCGTCATAGGCGAGGCGCTGGCGCGGCCCGCCGTTCGGATCGAGGTCGGACGTTGCTTCCGGGCTGTGCGCCGTTCTCAGAGCGTCAGACCATGCCGGCCAGTTCCCACGCGACAGCGTTGGCTTGTCGAGCCATTCCGGCAATGTCGGCGCGGTGAGCAGACCGGCGCGGACCGCCTTGGTGAGGATCTTGGGCGACAGGCCGGCGGTCAGCGGATAGACCGGCTCGACGATCTGGATGGCGGCCTTTTCCTCGGGGCCGACGATGTAGTCCGGATGGTTCATCTGCCGCCCGCCGTTGAATTCCTCGACGGTGCCGCTGACGACGCGCACGGCGCCTTCCGGCAAAATCCTGCGCAGGTAGTCGTCGCGGGCGCTGAAGAACACCAGGGCGATGAATCCGGTGTCGTCGCTGCACAGCACGCGGTAAGGGCTGCGCGAATTCCCCGGCCTTTCATGCCGGTCCACCTGCACGGTCAGGGTCACCACCTGCCCGACGGGCGCCTCGGCGACCTTGGGCGAGAAACGCCGGTCGATCAGGCCGGTGGGCAGATGCCAGCACAGGTCGATGACCTTGTCGCCCGCCACCTTCTCAACCAGCTTGGCCATGCGCGGGCCCACGCCGGAGATCGACGTGACAGGTTTGAACAGGGGAAACAGGACCTCGGGACGCAAGGCAGCCTTCCGGGTGCTGACAGACGGGTGCGGAGACATTATATCGGGGGCCGCGAAGGGAGCGAGCGTCATGACCGAAACCCTCGACGTTACGCGCAAGAAATTGCGTTTCCGTGCCTGGCACCGTGGGACCAAGGAAGCCGACCTGATGATGGGCCGGTTCGCGGACGCCTATCTGCAGCAGTTCGGCGCCGTCGAGCTGGACCAGTTCTCGGCACTGCTCGAGGAGCAGGACCTTGACGTCTATGGCTGGGTGATCGGCCGTGATCCGGTTCCCGAGGAACACCGAACCAGGGTGATGGATTTACTGCAGGCATTCGATTTCACCGTCGAGGGACTTCGGTGAACCCACGCGTTCTCGAAATGGCGGGCCGGCTGACGCTCTGCGGCGTCCCGGAAGGCGCCGACGCCCTGATCATCGCCGAGGTAGCGCGCGCCCGCGGCGCCGAGGGCGTGCTGGGCGGCGTGCTGCATGTCGCCCGCGACGACGGGCGGCTGGCCGCGCTTGCCGACGCGCTGGAGTTCTTCGCGCCTGAGATCGAGATCGTCTCCCTGCCCGCCTGGGACTGCCTGCCCTATGACCGCATCTCGCCTAATCCGGTGCTGTGCGCCCGGCGGATGGAGACGCTTTCGCTGCTGGCCGGACCGTCGGCGAAGGGGCGCGTGGTCCTGACCACGGTGAACGCCGCCGGCCAGCGCCTGCCGCCGCGCAACGTGCTGCGCCGGAACAGCTTCATCGCCCGACTCGGCGATACGGTGAAGAGCGACGACCTGGTGAAGTTCCTGACCGAGAACGGCTATGTCCGCTCCAGCACGGTCAGCGAGGCCGGCGAGTTCGCGGTGCGGGGCGGCCTGGTCGACATCTTCCCGGCCGGCGCCGACGAACCGATCCGTCTCGACTTCTTCGGCGACACGCTCGACGGCATCCGCCGCTTCGACCCGCTGAACCAGCTGACCACCGGCAAGGACAAGCGCTTCCGGCTGGTGCCGGTGAGCGAGGCGCCGCTCGACGAGGCCTCCATCGTTCGCTTCCGCGCCGGCTACCGCGAGATGTTCGGCGCCGTGACCGGCGGCGATCCGCTCTACGAGGCGGTCAGCGAAGGCCGGAAATACCAGGGCATGGAACACTGGCTGCCGCTGTTCTACGAGCGCCTCGACACCGTGTTCGACTATCTGCCCGACGCCTTCGTCAGCCTCGATCACCTCGCGGACGAGTCCTTCACCTCGCGGCGCGAGATGGTCGACGACTACTACAAGGCGCGCAGCGAGCAGGCCCAGATGCGCGGCGAGACCCGGTATCATCCGCTGCCGCCCGACCGGCTCTATCTGACCGCCGACGAATGGAACCAACGGCTGGAGCAGCAGGACGCCCGGGCGTTCAGCGCCTACCAGCTGCCGGAAGCGGCGCATGTCGTCGACTACGGTGCGCGCCGCGGCCGCGATTTCGCGCCCGAGCGCAATTTGCGCGAGGTCAACGTCTACGACGCGCTGCGCCAGCACCTGATCGAGCTGGTGGGCGAAGGCAAGCGGGTGCTGATCGCCTCCTATTCTGAAGGCTCGCGCGAACGGCTTGGCCTGGTGATGGCCGACCATGGCATGACCGCCAGCAAGCGGATCGACCATTGGTCCGAGGTCGCAAGCCTGCCGAAGAACTTCGCCGGCCTCGCGGTGCTGCGGCTGGAGCACGGCTTCGAGACCGCCGACCTGGCGCTGGTCACCGAGCAGGACATCCTGGGCGACCGGCTGATCCGCAAGCCGAAGCGGTCGCGCCGAGCCGAGAACTTCATCGCCGAGGCATCGTCGCTCAACGAAGGCGACTACGTGGTGCATCTCGACCACGGCATCGGCCGCTACGAGGGCCTCAAGACCATCGACGTCTCTGGCGCGCCGCACGACTGCGTGATGATCGTCTATGCCGGCGGCGACAAGCTGTTCGTGCCGGTCGAGAACATCGACGTGCTGTCGCGCTACGGCTCCGAGGATGCCATCGTCCAGCTCGACAGGCTGGGCGGCCAGGCCTGGCAGAGTCGCAAGGCGGCGCTGAAGCAGCGCCTTAAGGACATGGCCGACGAGCTGATGAAGGTGGCCGCCCTGCGCGAGCTGCGCGTGGCCCCCAAGCTGCTGCCACCGCAAGGCCTCTATGACGAGTTCTGCGCCCGTTTTCCCTATCAGGAAACCGACGACCAGCTCCGCGCCATCGACGACGTGGTCCACGACCTGGTCGAGGGCAAGCCCATGGACCGGCTGGTCTGCGGCGACGTGGGCTTCGGCAAGACCGAGGTCGCCCTTCGCAGCGCCTTTATCGCTGCGCTGGATGGCCGCCAGGTGGCGGTGATCGCGCCGACCACGCTGCTGGTGCGCCAGCACTTCAAGTCGTTCACCGAGCGCTTCGCCGGCCTGCCGGTGCGGATCGAGCAGCTGTCTCGGCTGGTCAGCGCCAGGGAAGCCAAGCTGGTGAAGGAGAATCTGACCAGTGGCCATGTCGATATCGTCATCGGCACTCATGCGCTCTTGGGAAAAGGCATCAAATTCAAAGACCTGGGGCTGCTTGTTATCGACGAGGAGCAGCATTTTGGCGTGCGCCACAAGGAACGGTTGAAGTCGCTGCGCGAGGACGTGCACGTGCTGACCCTGACGGCCACGCCTATCCCGCGCACCCTGCAGCTCGCCATGAGCGGCCTGCGTGGCCTGAGCATCATCGCCACGCCACCGGTCGACAGGCTGGCGGTGCGCACCTTCGTCATGCCGATGGATCCGCTCTCCGTGCGCGAGGCGCTGCTGCGCGAGCATTACCGCGGCGGCCAGTCCTACTATGTCTGCCCGCGCATCGCCGACCTGGCCGAGATCGAGAAGTTCCTGAGGGAGGAAGTGCCCGAGGTGAAGTTCGCCGTCGCCCACGGTCAGATGGGAGGCGAGCAGCTCGAGGACGTGATGAACGCGTTCTACGACAACCGGTTCGACGTGCTTCTGTCCACGACGATCATCGAATCCGGCATCGATATCCCGACCGTCAACACCATGATCATCCACCGCGCCGACCAGTTCGGCCTGGCGCAGCTTTACCAGCTACGCGGCCGTATCGGCCGGTCCAAGCTGCGCGCCTATGCGTACCTGACCGTGCCGCCGGGCAAAACCTTGACCAAAGGCGCAGAAAAGCGCCTCAAGGTATTGCAGTCACTCGATGAACTCGGCGCGGGGTTTACCCTGGCGAGCCACGATCTCGATATCCGCGGCGCCGGCAATTTGCTGGGCGAGGAACAGTCCGGCCACATCAAGGAAGTCGGCGTCGAGCTCTACCAGCACCTGCTTGAGGAAGCCGTCGCCCGCGCCAGGTCCGACCAGACCGGCGACGTGACATTCGACGAGGAATGGTCGGCGGCGGTCAATCTGGGCACCGCGGTGCTGATCCCGGAAAACTACGTGGCCGATCTGGGGATCCGGCTTGGCCTCTACCGCCGCATCGCCCAACTCAGAACGGCCGAGGAGATCGAAAGCCTGGCAGGCGAGATGATCGACCGCTTCGGCAGCCTGCCCGCCGAAGTGGAAAGCCTGCTGAAGATCGTCTCCATCAAACAGCTCTGCCAGCAGGCCGGCGTCGCCAAGCTGGACGCCGGGCCGCGCGGCGCCACGGTCAGCTTCCACAAAGCGTCGTTCAGCAATCCGGGCGGCCTGGTGGAGTTCCTGTCGAAGCAGTCCGGCACCGCCAAGCTGCGTCCCGACCACACGCTGGTGCTGATGCGCGACTGGGCCGATGACAAGAAGCGCGTCCGCGGCGCGCTCGATCTGGTGAAGGCGCTGGCGGGGATCGCCGCGAAGGCGGCTTGAGTCTCAGCCCAATCATCTTTTTTTATTGTCATCCCGGCGAAAGCCGGGACCCAGAACAACGGCCCGATTGGGTCCCGGCTTTCGCCGGGATGACAATATATTGCAGTGATTTAGGGTGATTATAGAATCTTCTGCATGAACACCAATGTCAGCCATCTTCCGAATTTCTGGCCCACTTCCGGCATCCGCGCGACCTCCACGAACCCGAGGGCCTGGTGCAGCGCGATGCTGGCGGCGTTCTCGTCCGCGATTCCGCCGACCAGCACGTGGACGCCATTGCCCCGCGCGCGTTCGACCAGTTCGACCAGCAACATGCGCCCGATGCCGCCGCGGTGGAACGTCTCGTCCACATACACCGAGTGCTCCATTGTGTCGCGGTAGCCGGTGCGCGACCGGAACTCGCCATAGGTCGCGTAACCGACCACCTGCCCCTCCCGGCGCGCAACCAATACAGGCCAGCCTTTCGCCCGCCTCAATTCGAACCAAGCCGCCATCCACTCATCCGTGCACGGCTCGTCGTACCACGCCGCCGTGGTTTTAAGGATCGAATGGTTGAGGATGGCGGCGATCGCCGGCAGGTCATCGGCCGAGGCCTCCTCAATCTTCACCTCCACGCGCAACCCTCCCGCCGAAAGCCCTTAAATCCTGCCGGTATCCTGCTATATAAGGAACCTTGATGGGAACAGGGAACCGGCCGTGATCGACCCCTTCGGGCGGCATATCAGCTATCTCCGCGTATCGGTGACCGACCGTTGCGACTTCCGCTGTGTCTACTGCATGGCCGAGGACATGACGTTCCTGCCCAAGTCGGATGTGCTGTCGCTGGAGGAGCTGGACCGGCTGTGCACCGCGTTCATCGGCAAGGGCGTGCGCAAGCTGCGGCTGACCGGCGGCGAGCCACTGGTGCGGCGCGACATCATGACCCTGATCCGATCGCTGGGCCGGCATTTGCGCACCGGGGCGCTCGACGAGCTGACCCTGACCACCAATGGCAGCCAGCTCGCGAAATACGCCGGCGAGCTGGTCGATGCCGGCGTGAAGCGGATCAACGTCTCGGTCGACACGCTGGACCCGGAAAAATTCACCCGGATCACCCGCTGGGGCAAGCTGGACCAGGTCCAGGAAGGCCTGCGTGCGGCGAAAGATGCCGGGCTGCAGATCAAGATCAACACGGTGGCGCTGCGCGACGTGAATGACGGCGAAGTGTTCGATCTGATCGGCTGGGCCGGCCAGGAAGGCTTCGACCTGACCTTCATCGAGACCATGCCGCTGGGCGAGGTGGACGTCGCCCGTGTCGACAACTACCTGCCGCTGTCGCTGGTCAAGGCGCAGATCGGCCGACGTTATACCATGCTGGACTCGAGCCACGCCACCGGCGGTCCCGCCCGCTACGTGACGCTTGCCGAAACCGGCCAGCGCGTGGGTTTCATCACGCCGCTCACCCACAATTTCTGCGAATCCTGCAACCGGGTGCGGGTGACCTGCACCGGCATGCTCTACATGTGCCTGGGCCAGGATGATTCTGCCGACCTGCGCGCCGCCCTGCGCGCCGATGCCGACAACACGGCTCTCAACGACGCCATCGACGAGGCGATCGGACGGAAACCGAAAGGTCATGATTTCGTGATAGACCGGCGCCGCCAGACGCCGGCCGTATCGCGCCATATGAGCGTGACGGGCGGCTAGTCCTACCCGCCGTCCGCCAATCCCGTTATGCAAGGGGCCCATGCCGCAACTCCGCATCGCGTTCGCCGCCAACCCCACGCCCAAGGCGCAGGCCATCCTGCGGTCGCTGTCGGCGCGCTATAACAGCGTGCCGTTGCCGGAGGCGGACGTCATCGTCGCGCTCGGCGGCGACGGCTTCATGCTGCGCACGCTGCACAGCGTGCTCGAGCACGGCCTGCCGGTCTACGGCATGAACGCCGGATCGCTGGGCTTCCTGATGAACGACTATGTCGAGGACGGTCTGCTGGAGCGCATCGAGGCGGCCGAGCTGGTCGAACTGCACCCACTGCGGATGCGGGCGCACGCCATCGACGGCACGTTCACCGAGGCGCTCGCCATCAACGAGGTCTCGCTGCTGCGCCAGACCTACCAGGCGGCCAAGCTGGCCATCCATATCGACGGCAAGCCGCGCATGGCCGAGCTGGTGTGCGACGGCGTGCTGGTCGCCACGCCTGCCGGCAGCACCGCCTATAATCTTTCGGCCCATGGTCCCATCGTACCGATCGATTCCGATATCCTGTGCCTGACGCCGATCAGCGCCTTCCGCCCGCGCCGCTGGCGCGGCGCGCTGCTGCCACACGACGCGCATGTGGAGTTCATCGTCGACGATCCCGGGGAAAGGCCGGTCAGCGCCACAGCCGACAATCTCGAGGTGCGCGACGTGTCGCGGGTCGAAGTACAGGAGGACCGCAACCTGACCCTTCGCTTGCTCTACGACCCCGGCCACAACCTCGCCGAGCGCATTCTGGCCGAGCAGTTCGAGGCGTAACGGCCTTTGCGATGACGGTCGCCTGACCCTATATTCCGTGCGGCGACGCCGCCGCGCCGCCCATGCTCAGGAGGCCACCCGGTTGAAATCCGTTATCGCCGCGCTGTTGATCGCGGCCTTGTTCGTGCCGGGTGCCCATGCCGAGGCCACGCTGACGCCCGGATCGGCGCAGGCGGCCGTCGACGACCTGCAGACCGGCATGCTCGGAATCATGAAGGAGACCAGCGGCCAGCCGTTCGAGAAGCGGGTCGAGGCGCTTTGCCCGGTGCTCGAGACGAAGATGGACGTGAAGCTGCAGAGCGCCATGGCCATCGGCCGTAGCGTCTGGGATAGCTGGAGCGAGGATCAGCGCAGTACTTATGTGGGCAAGTTCAGGCAGTATCTCTGCGCCATCTACGCCAGCCGGTTCAAGAACTTCACCGGCCAGACGCTGGCCGTGACCGGCGAGCGGCCGGGTCCATCGGGCACGGTGATCGTCAACAGCGAGGTCCGTATTCCGCAGGAGGCCTCGATCCCGATCGACTACGTCATGCGCAAGACAGGCGACGCGTGGCGGGTAACGGACCTCTATCTGGGCGGGCGGGTCAGCGAGGTGGCGCTGCGCCGGTCTGAATTCGCCGGCGTGCTGCGCAGCCGGGGCTTCGACGGCCTGATCGCCGCCATCGCCAGCAAGACCGCTGCCCAGGGCAACAAGCCCGGCTATTGAGCCGGATCAATTGCCTGTTAGGGCCGTCGCGCCATGATGCCTATACTGCGGTCCGGGTACCGCATTATCAGGGGAGAGGGTCATGGCGATCCGGAACATTCTGTTTCATGCGTTCGATGGACCAGCAGGCCAGTCGACGGAAGACGTGGCATTTGCGCTGGCCGAGACCCACGGCGCGTCCCTGACCGCGCTCAGCGTGGTCGACAACATGCCGATCCCGTCCTACGTCGTCCCGTACGTGCCCGCGAACGTAGCCGAGAGCTATATCGATGAGTCGCGCGTGGCCGCCCGGGAGATCGAGGCGCGCGTGAAGGCGCGCGAAGCGGCGACGGGCATTCGTGCCGAGTGGCGCTACCGCGAGGGCGACCTCCGCGCGGTGTTCGCCCAGCATGCCCACTACACCGACCTCGTCGTCGTGGCCCAGGGAACCGGCGACGATGTGCCGGCCGGGCCGGCGAGCAGCCTGTCCGGGGACCTGGTGCTGACGGCCGGAAGACCGGTGCTGGTGGTGCCGTGGCGCGGTGTGGGGCCATCGATCGGCAAACGGGTGATCATCGGCTGGAACAGCAGCAAGGAGGCGACGCGCGCGCTCAACGACGCCCTGCCGATCCTGGAGAAAGCCGAGGCCGTGAAGGTGCTGACCGTCGGCGACGAGGACAGTCGCCATATTCCCGGCGCCGAGATCGCCCAGCATCTGGCCCGGCACGGCGTGCGGGCCGAAGCCGATCACACGACGGACACCGACGGGCCTGCCGCCGCCGCGCTGGTTTTCGAGGCCCGCGACTTCGGCGCAGACCTGCTGGTCTGCGGCGCCTGGGGCCATTCCCGCATGTTCGAGACCGTCCTCGGCGGCGTCACCCGCGACCTGCTCCGCAGCATGGACCTGCCGCTGCTGCTGGCGCACTAGGACAGCGTCAGTTCCGTTCGCACGGTCGTTCCATCGACGCTGGGACCTACCTGAAAGCCGAGCCGCGCGGCAAGATCCAGCATGGAATCGTTGTTGGGCAGGACCTCGCCCCACAGCACTTTCGTGCCGCGCGCCCGGGCATAGGCGATGAGCTTGTCCATCAATGACTGGCCCAGTCCGGCCCCCTTCATGTCGGAGCGCACGATAATGGCGTACTCCGCCCGTTCGTTGTCGGGATCCGCGATGGCGCGCACCACGCCCAGCGTCTCGGCGCCGCCCTCCTTGGCCCGGGTGGCAATGAAGCACATCTCGCGGTCGTAATCGATCTGGGTGAAGCGGGCGAGCGTGTCATGATCCGGCGCCTTCACCACCGTAAAGAACCGGAAGCGCAAATCCTCCTGCTCCAGATGGCCGAAGAACGCCGCGTGCGCGGCTTCGTCCTCGGGACGGATCGGGCGGAGCATCACCGTCTCGCCGGTTCGAAGCCTGACCTGCTCCTCGAGCCCGTCCGGATAGGGCCGGATGGCGAGACGGCCGATGCCGGAATCTGCGGCGGCGCGAACGACGACGCGCGCGTCGAGAGCGGTCACGCCCTTGTCGTCTGCCAGCAGCGGATTGATGTCCAGCTCGACAACCTCGGGAAAGTCGATCACCAGCTGTGCCAGCTTCAGCAGTACCAGCTGGATCGCATCGATGTCGGCGCGCGGCCGGTCGCGGTAGCCCTCGAGCAGGCGCGAGACCCGCGTCGCGGCGACCAGACGCCCGGCGATGGCCATGTTGAGCGGCGGCAGCGCCACCGCCCGGTCGCGGATCACCTCGACGGCCGTGCCGCCCTGGCCGAACATGATGACCGGCCCGAACACATCATCTGTAAAGCACCCCACCAACAACTCATGGGCCGTCGGGCGCGTCACCATCTGCTGGACGGTAAAGCCGTCCAGCCTGGCGTCGGGGCGAAGCTCGGCTGCACGCGCCGCGATGGTCTCAACCGCCGATCGCACCGCTTCCGCCGATTTAAGGTTCAGCGCCACGCCGCCCACGTCCGATTTGTGGCTGATCTCGCGGGAGAGAATCTTGATGACCACCGGATAGCCCATGTCGTCGGCCAGGCGCACCGCCTCGGCCGCGTCCCGTGCGATGCGCGTGACCACGATGGGAATGGTATACGCATCCAGCAGTTCCTTGGCTTCGTACTCGGTCAGCAGGCTGCGCCCGTCGGCGAGCACGGTGTCGATTACCAACCTGGCGCGTGCCTGGTCGGGCCTGAAATGCTCGGGACTTGCCGAAGGCGTCTCGTACAGCAGCGACTGAAGCTTGCGGTAGCCGCTGAGTTGGCTGAACGCACTGACCGCCGCGCCCGGCGTCTCGAATGACGGAATGCCGGCGGCCTCCAGGATCTCGCGGCCGGGAGCGACCACCTTGCCCCCCATCCAGTTGGCCAGCACCGTCTTGCGGGCGCCGGCAAGCTTGTCGACGACGCCGAGCGCCACCTCGTCGCTCGAGGTGATACCGGTGGGCGCATGCATCACCAGCAGCGCGTCCACCTCCGGCGCGGTCAGCAAGGCGTCAAGCGCATCGCCATAGCGGGCGCCGGGCGCATCGCCGATGATGTCGACCGGGTTGCCCCGCGACCAGGTCGGCGGCAGGACCTTGTCCAGCGCCTCGATCGTCGCTTCGGAAAGCTCGGCGAGCGCGGCGCCGCGTGCGGCCAGCGCGTCGGCGGCCATCACGCCCAGCCCGCCGCCATTGGTGAGGATCACCAGTCCGTCGCCTTGCGGCCGGCGGGCTCGGGCCAGTGTCTCCACCGCCTCGAACAGCTCTTCGGTGGTATCGACCCGAAGCACGCCGCCGCGCTCCAGCGCCGCCGAATAGACATCGTCGCGGCCGGCAAGCGCGCCGGTGTGGGACGCCGCCGCCTTGGCGCCCTGCGCGAAACGGCCGGCCTTGATGGCGATGATCGGCTTGGCCCGCGATGCCGCCCGGCAGGCGGAGAGGAATTTTCGGGCGTGGGTGACGGACTCGATATAGAGCAGGATCGAGCGGGTTCCCGGATCCTGCGCCAGGTAATCGATCACGTCGCCGAAATCCGCGTCGGCGCAGTTGCCCAGCGAGACGAAATGGGAAAAGCCGATGCCCCGCGCCGCCGCCCAGTCCAGCACGGCCGTGCACAGCGCGCCCGACTGGGACACGAACGCGATGTCCCCGGCGCCGAGCGTGCCAGGCGCGAAACTGGCGTTGAGCCCGATCCCGGGCACCAGCAGGCCCACGCAGTTATGTCCAAGTATTCGCAGCAGGTAAGGCCTCGCCGCGTTCAGCATGGCCTCGCGGTCGACACCGGCGGTGATGACGACCGCCGCCCTCGTCCCTTTTTCTCCCAATTCGGTGATCAGACCGGGGACGGTCGCGGCCGGCGTGCAGATCACGGCGAGGTCGGGAACCTGCGGGAGGCTGCCGACATCCGGATGGCACGCCTGGCCGAACAGCACCTCGCGCCTGGGATTGACCGGCATGATGGGGCCGGTGAAGCCGCCCGCGAGCAGGTTTCGCATCACCACCTCGCCGACCGCCGAAGGTCGGTCTGTGGCGCCGATCACGGCGACGGAGCAAGGCGCGAAAAGCTTGTCGAGATGTCGGACGGACATGGGACTCCTGACGGTGCGTCGCCATCGTAGCGGCTGTTCACGTATTTTGCATGACAAGGCGTCGGGCAAGCCGCCGAGCCCTATCGCGGCGCCCCGACGGCATCGAGGGCAAAGGAGACCAGGTCAGGGTCGCTGGAGTCGAGCCGCGCCCAGTCGATCATGCCCACCTCATCCCGCATCTGCCGCTCAAGCACGGCGACATCCGCGTCGGACGGATCGCCGCGCCTTCCGGCCACGCGGCTGCGCAGCACGTCGGCGGGCGCCTCCAGCCACAGGCCGTGGAATGGCGCGCCGGCGGCGGCCGCCGTCTCGCGCAGGCGCTGGCGGTCCTGGGGACGGACGAAGGTGGCGTCGGCGATCACCGCTTGCCCGGCGGCGAGCGCGGCGGCCACATCCTCGAACAGCCGGGAATACACCCTTGCGCTGATCTCCGGACTGTAGGCCTCCTGCGGCAAGGCCTGTTCGGGCGCCACGCCCATCAGACGTTTGCGGACGACATCGCTGGAGACGACCGGCGCGCCCGCGCCGGGCGCGATCCGGCAGGCCAACGCGGCGGCAAGCGTCGACTTGCCCGTCCCGGACAGCCCGCCAACCGCCACCAGGCAGTTCACCGGGCGGGCGAGCAACGTACCGGCCAGGGCCAGGTAGCCGCGCGCGCCCGCGACGCCGGCGTCGGTCGATGCGTTCATGCCCAGTGCCATCGCCCGGATCGCCGCGCGCAGCGACAGGAAAGCCGGCATGGCCGCAAGGCCGGCAAAATCGCGCGTGGCGCTGAGATAGCGCGACAGCACCAGGTTCGCCGCCTCGGGCAGGCCGTGATACCGCAGGTCCATCAGCGCGAACGCCAGATCGAACAGCACGTCGATGCAGGCGATGTCGTCATTGAACTCAATGCAATCGAACAATGCCGGCCGGCCATCTACCACGCAGATGTTGGCGAGGTGCATGTCGCCGTGGCACAGCCGCACGAACCCGGAGTCCCGCCGTGCGTCGAGCAGCATGGCCTCGCCGGCCAATGCGTCGTCGATGCGCCGCGCCCAGTCCTCGATGTCATCTTGCACCAGAACCCTGGACGGAACGGCGCGCAGATTGTCGGCCACGTCCGCCGCGGTTGCGCGAATCGCCGCGCCGCCGCCCTTGTCGAGCCGGCGGGCCGCCGACGCGTGGAAGGCGATCACCTGCTCGGCAAAAGCCGCCACGAGCGGCCGGGTCAGCACGCCCCGTTCCGCGAGCCGGTGGAACAGGGTTTCCTGGTCGAACCGCCGCATTTCGATCAGCCATTCGACAGGCTCGCCCGGACCGCCCAAGGCCAGTGAATGCCTGTCCCAGGTTACCGGCGTCACGCCCAGATACAGGTCCGGCGCCGTCCGGCGGTTCAGCGCGACCTCGCGCTCGCAGGTCGCGCGCCGCAGGTCGAGCGTGGAGAAGTCGAGGAAGTTGAGCCGGATGGCGCGCTTGAGCTTCCAGGCCCGGTCGCCCGCGAGGAACAGGTGCGAGATGTGGGTCTCGATGTGCTCGACCGGCGCGCCCAACGCCTGCCCTTCCGCGAGAAAGCGGACGATCTCCTGCTGGCCGGGTGGCGTCACGGGCGTCGCCGCGTCAGTGGTCGCCAATGATGTGGCGGCGCTTGACGGTCCTGACGAACGGAATTCTGGCATCGTCGCCGCGGTGTTCGCCGTCATGGATGCGGCGGCGGGCGATCTCGATGATCAGCCGGGTGATGTTGGGCAGATCGAGGCTCTGGGCGTCCTTGAGCTTCACCCAGTTGAGGTTGAGCAGCTCGCCGCTGCCCACAATGTCGCCGCGCAGATGATCGGCGTCGACCATCAGGAAGCGCGTATCGAAGCGGCGCGGCCGGCCGGGGGGCGTGATGGCGCGGGCGATGTATTCAAGCTTGTCGAGCGCGGGCACGAGGCCGCTGGCATAGAACGGCTTCCAGTGCGGCGAGCCGGTGCGGATCGGCGCGTGCTCGGCGCCGAGGATCATGCCGGCTTCCTCGAAGGTCTCGCGCACCGCCGCCATGGCCAGCGCACGGGCGCGGTTCGCCGACGCCGCGCCGCGCTCCAGCTTGGCCGCGACATCGGGCTTCAGGTCGATGGGCCGGGGCACGAGGCCGTCGGCGCGGTCCACCCGGCCGCCGGGAAACACGTATTTGTTCGGCATGAAGGCGTGCCTGGCGCTGCGCACGCCCATCAGCACTTCCTCACCGCCGCGGATGATCAGCAGCGTCGCCGCGTCCTTGGGCTTCAGCTTGTAGGCCTCGACAGGCTTTTCATCAGTCACGGGAAATCTCCATCACGATACGCCCGGCCACGGTGCGGCCGGCGATGGCATCGAACGCATCGACCAGGCCCTCGAACGGCATGACCGAATGAACATGGGGGTGGAACGCGCCGTCATTGGCCATGCGCATGATGTCCTCGGTGACCTTGCGGCCGCCTTCCGGATTCTGGCGGCCATATTCGCCGGCGCGCACGCCGATCACCGAGAACTGCTTGATCAGCGGATAGTTGACCGGCACCGACGGGATGCGCCCGCTGGTGAAGCCGATGATCAGGATGCGCCCGAAGGTGGCGATGCAGCGGATCGACTCGTCGAACACATCGCCGCCGACCGGATCGTAGATTACGTCGGCGCCCTTGCCGCCGGTGAGTTCCTTGACCCTGTCGCGGAAGCGCGACGTCTCGCGGTAGTTGATGACATGGTCGGCGCCCATCCGGGTGACGACTTCGAGGCGCTTGTCGTCGCCGCCGGTGCCGATGACGGTGCAGCCGAGGATCTTGCCCAGCTCCACCGCCGCGAGCCCGACGCCGCCCGACGCCGCATGCACCAGCAGGGTCTCGCCCTTCTGTATCTGGCCGCGGGTGACGATGCCGACCCAGGCGGTGCGGTAGGCGCTGCCGAACGACGCGCCAGTGTACCAGTCGAACGGTGCCGGCAGATGATGGAAGCCGGTCTCGTCGCCCACCACCAGCTCGGCATAGGCGCCGGTGCGGGCGCTGCCCATCACCTTGTCGCCGACCTTGAAGCGGGTGACACCCTCGCCCAGCGCCACCACTTCGCCGGAGCATTCGCCGCCAGGGATGAAGGGCGTGGGGAACTTGTGCTGGTGCAGGCCCTGGACCTGCAGCATCTCGACGAAGGTGACGCAAGCGGCGCGCGGCCGGATCAGCACCTGCCCCGGCCAGGGAACCGGGTCGGGGACGGTGTCGATCACGACGTCATGATAGTCGCTGTAGGCGCGGCAGACCCAGGCGCGCATGGCCCCGGCTTACTCGGCGGCGTATTTGGCGATCTTGGACTTGAGCTGCTTGCGCATCACCCGGCGCATCATCGGCACGAATTCCTCGAGCGTCATGGTCGGGTAGTTCGGATCGAACGCCGGCATGTCGTACTTGTCGATGAATTCCTTGGTGTGCTCGTAGTACGGGCTGTCCTTGAACCGGTCGCGGCGGTTCTTGTCGAGGCCGACGAACTCGTAATAGTAGTAGCCTTGGAAGTCGGTGTGGTTCTCCAGCATCCAGCGGTTCGCCTCGGAGACGAACGGCTTCAGGATCGCTGCCGCCACCGCGCCGTGGTGATAGGTGCCGAGCGTGTCGCCGATGTCGTGCAGCAGCGCGCAGACCACATATTCCTCGTCCTTGCCGTCGCGGTGAGCCCGGGTCGCGGTCTGCAGGCTGTGGGTCAGGCGGTCTACCTGGAAGCCGCCGAAATCGCCGTCGAGCAGCTTCATGTGCTGGATGACCCGGTCGACGACGCCGCTGGCCATCTTCATGTATTCCCGGCCGATGATTTCCCAATCCTCGGCAGTGCCTTCGTCCATGCGCGTGAACTGCGACAGTTCCTGCGACTCTGAGTGATCCGTCATGTTTCAGTTCCCCGAATAATCTAGGCGCCAGCTGTGAGGACGATCTTACCCTCGGCCTCGCGATTGACAAACAGGTTCAGGGCTTCCCTCGCCTGCTCCAGCGGCATACGACGCGATATATGGGGCTTCAGCTTGCCCTGACGATACAAATCGACGATCTCCTCGATCGCCTGCTGGCTCTTTTCCGGCTCCTCCTGCTTGAAGCGGCCGTAGAACACGCCGACGATCGAGCAGCCCTTCAGCAAGGTCAGGTTGACCGGCGCGGTCGGAATCCGGCCGCTGGCGAAGCCGACGACCAGGATGCGGCCGTTCCAGTTCACGCAGCGCAACGCCTGGTCGAAATAGTCGCCGCCGACCGCGTCGTAGATCACGTCGGCGCCCTTGCCGCCGGTCAGTTCCTTGACCGTCTCCTTGTACTCGCCCTCGGCGTAGTTGATCAGGTGGTCGGCGCCCGACTCCTTGGCGATCTTGAGCTTGGCGTCGCTCGAGGCGGCGGCGATCACCGTCGCGCCCAGCGCCTTGCCGATCTGCACCGCCGCGAGGCCGACGCCGCCCGCCGCGCCCAGCACCAGCAGCGTCTCGCCCTTCTGCAAATTCGCGCGGTGCACGAGCGCGTGATAGGACGTGCCGAAATTGGTCAGGAAGCCCGCCGCCTCGGCGAAGTCCATGCCGGCGGGGAATTTCACGCAGCGGTCGGCCGGCGCGACGATCTCCTCGCAGAAGCTGCCCCAGCTGGTCAGCGCCAGTACATGGTCACCGACCGCGAATCCCTTCACGTCACCCGCGACCTCGGTGATGACGCCGGCGGCCTCGCCGCCCGGGATGAACGGCATGGGCGGCTTGAACTGGTAGGTGCCCTTGATGATCAGCGTGTCCTGGAAGTTGACGCCGGCCGCGCGGATCGACACCCGCACATGGCCCGGCTTCATCTCCGGCGCCGGCAGATCGACCAGCTTCAGGACGTCAGGCGACCCGTATTCATCGCACAGCACCGCTTTCATTTGCCGCTTTCCCCGTTCAGTTTCGCATCCGGTCGCCACAATACCTTCACGCCTGCACGTTGCAAGTGTGCGATGCCGCCCTTGGTGGGCACTCAGGCGCCTGCTTGCCCGGCGACGGCAAGTGATGCCGCCACGGCCGCTTGCAATTCCAGCGCCGCTCAAGCACTATTGATCGATCGACCAATTCGACGGGACTGCGATGACGCGCAACGCGCGCATCGCCTGCTGCACGGGGAAAACTGAACCATGACCGAGACGATCACCCATCCGATGGCCATGAACGGCAAGGACCCGCGCAACCTGCGCGGCGACCCGATCACGCCTGACCGCTACTACTCGCGCGAGTGGATGCAGCGGGAATGGGATCACATGTGGACCAAGGTCTGGCACATCGCCGGCCGCCAGAACGAGCTGCAGGAGCCGGGCGACTACATCGTGCACAACTTCATGCACGAATCCGTCATCATCGCGAAGCAGCAGGACGGCAGCCTGAAGGGCTTCTACAACGCCTGCGCCCACCGCGCCCAGAAGCTGGTCTGGACCAAGGGTGCGCAGGACAGCTGGACCTGTCCCTATCACGGCTGGGTGTTCAGCATCGACGGCAGCCTGATCGACGCCTGCGACCGCGACGACTTCCCGCAGGGCGACCCTGTCGGCAAGCGCAACCTGATCGAGGTCAGGGTCGACACCTGGGGTGGCTTCGTCTGGTACACCATGGACGACGAGACGCCGCCGCTGCTGAAATACCTCGAGCCGCTGCCGGATATCTACAGGAACCACCCGTTCGAGACGCTGGTGCGCATCCGCCAGGTCCGGGTGGCACTGAACGTGAACTGGAAGTTCGCCTCGGACAATTTCAACGAGTCCTACCATACCCGCACGGCCCACCCGCAAGTGCCCCCGGTGATCGACCAGGACCATTTCACCTCGCGCTACGAAATGTTCCCCATGGGCCACGCCCGTATCATCCAGATGGGCCGCCCGTCGCTGCGCGACCGCGTGCCGGAGGGCAAGGAGCATCCCTTCAAGGCCACGCTGCGCTTCTGGGGCATCGACCCGGAGCAGTATCCCGACTACGAGACCATGGCCATGCAGGGCTGGCTCGACCTCAAGGCCGCCAAGCGCATGCTTTGGAAGGAAAAGGGCTTCCTGCAATATGAAAACATGTCGGACGAGGACCTGACCGAGAGTCCGTTTGGCGTGCTGTTCCCCAATGTCGCCTTCGGCGCTTCGTCGGACGGTATGTCGTTCTTCCGCTGGGAGCCGCACCCGAGCGATCCGGAGAAGAGCTATTTCGACTACTGGATGATGGCCTATCCGATCGAAGGCAAAGGCGAGTACGTCCACCGTACCGCGTCGAAGCCCTACGAGTTCAAGGAAGCCGAACTGGAACTGCGCGAGTATGACGGCGGCCTCGGCGTCATGGACCTGGAGGACACGGTGGTGTTCCAGGATTGGGGCCTGACCGAAGGCCAGCAGGCCGGCTGGCGCTCGCGCGGCTACCAGGAGCCCTATCTGGCCGCCCAGGAGACGCGGGTGCGGCGCTTCCACGAGATCCTGCACGACTATCTGGACGGCAAGCCGCCGGGACGGTGAACAGTCGCGTCAGCCAAGACGGTTCGGGCGGCCTCGGCCGCCCGAATTGGTTTCAGGCCATGATCGCTTCGATGAGCCGGGGTCCCTTCCCGGCCAAGGCCCTCTCCAGCTCCCGCACCAATCCCTCGACGGTATCGACGGCAACGGACGGCACGCCGAAGCCTTCGCCGATCTTCACCCAGTCGAGGAACGGTTTGTCGAGGCCGGCCATGGAACGCGCGATCGGACCGGGCTCGGTCACGCCGGCGCGCAGCAGTTCGACGTTGAGGATGTTGTAGCTGCGGTTGGAGCCGATGATGGTGACCACGTCGAGGTTCTCGCGCGCCTGGGTCCAGAACGCCTGAACCGAATAGGCGCCGCAGCCGTCGGACTGGAAATTGATCACCTTCCTGTCCGGACAGGCGATAGCCGCGCCCGTCGCCGCGCCAGGCCCTTCGCCGATGGCGCCGCCGGTCAGCATCAGGTGCGAGAAGCGCGGCGCATGGCGCGAGGCCTCGAAGTAGTGGACACCGACGGTCAGGGCCTCGTCCATCAGGATGCAGTTTTCCGGCTGCAGCCGGGCGATGACGGCGGCGACCGACTGGGCGTCCAGCTGCCCTTCCGGCATGTCGGGCAACGCGCCATGGACCGGCTCGATCCCGTCAGACGCCCTCACCTCCCCGGCCAGCGCCCGCAGCGCGCCGATGGAATCCTCGCGCGGCGTAGTGAGCAGGATGGTCTGCGCCTCGGTGGTCACGTGGCTCGGAATGCCTGGATAGCCGAAGAACGCCACCGGCCGCCGGGTGCCGGCGACGATCACATGATCGTAGCGCCGCAGCAGATCGATGGCCTGGTCGGGGAAATACGGGATCTTCGCCACGTAGGGCAGGCCGCCGCCCCGCTCCATGCGGGCGAAGAAGCTGTCGGCCAGCAGGTCGGCGCCGGTCGCTGCGGCGATGCGGCCCGCCAGCATCACCCCCTCCTCCGACAGCGCCTCGGCGCCCAGCAGGATGGCGCAGCGCCCGCCCTTCAGCGCCTGCGCCGCCTGGATGACGTTGCCGGAGGCGAAGGTTTTGACCGGATCCGGCCGGCGCGCCGGGATCGCCGCGCCCGCGTCACCCAACTGGGAATCGTGCGGCACGGTCAGCGTGGCGATGCGCCCGCCGCCCTGCTTCGCGCCTTCGACCGCGTCGGCCAGATCCACGGCGACGGTGGTCGCGCCCGGATTCTCCTTCACATAGTCGCTGACGGTGCGCGCGATCCATTCGATGTGGGTGGCGAGCAGCGGATCGGCCGGCAGATGCCAGCTCGCATGTTCGCCGATGACGTTCAGCACCGGCGTGAAGGCGCGCCGGGCGTTGTGCAGGTTGGTCAGGCCGTTGGCGAGGCCGGGTCCCAGGTGGAGCAGGCACATGGCCGGCTTGCCGGTCATCCGACCGTAGCCGTCGGCCGCACCGGTCGCCACGTTCTCGTGCAGGCAGAGGATGCCGCGGATCCCGGGGACCGAATCGAGCGCCAGCACCAGCGGCATCTCGGTGGTGCCCGGATTGGCGAAACAGACCTCGACGCCCTCGCTGACGGCGGCGGCGACCAGTGCTTGCGCACCGTTCATGTGAAGGCTCCCCCTCGAGCATGATCCACAGGATCTTGCTCACTCTGATTAAACCTGGAGCGAAGCTCCAGGTGGTGGTCGACCGACTCTAGCCATGAGCGATGGACCGTCAAACGGAATGAGCCCGCCGACACGGGGAGGAGTCGGCGGGCTCGCTCAGGAGACGTCATGGCTGACGTCACGGGGATCTGCTGTGCATTTTCCGGCCGGTAGGAGCGCTGGTGAGGGGGAGCGCATGATCCTCTTTCGGGGTCATTCCCTCACCAGCGCGTCCCAGCCGGAACTTGCGAGTGGCTCTCAACTGAGAACAGATGTAACCCAGCTGAGAATCGCTTGCAACAACTATTTTGCGATTCATTCGCAATTTTATATGCGGTGTTTTTCGGGCTATCCGCGCCCTCTCCGTGACTTTGCGAGCGAAGCGCGGCAATCCAGCCGCTCCGCCACACAGTCATCAACGGCACGGCTGGGCTGCTTCGCGTTGCTCGCAGAATCACGGAAGGTTGGGAATAACCTCAGAGATGCCGCAACGCGTCCGGATCGAACTCGTAGCCCAGCGCCACCAGCCCCTCTTCCAGGAAATCGCCCAGTTGCGGCGTGCCGATCAGATAGTCCGCCGTGGAATTGGTGGCTTCCTCGCGGGCGGTTTCCACCGCCTCTTCCCAGTCCTCGGCGTCGTAGGTGCCGCGGCCGATCCACATCATGGCGACCAGTTCCACCGAGGCATCGTCATCGAGATCCTCGATGGCCTCGCGCAGTTCCTGGTAGGTTGGATCGTCGGCGAAATCCTCGAGGATGATGCCCTCGCCGTCATCGGCCTCGTCGGACCCTGGCGCTTCGTTCACGGGTTCGACCTTTGCGTCGAACTCGCGGGCCTTGATGATGATGTACGACACAACTGCGACGCTCAGCGCTTCCATGACGCCTTCTCCCAAATGCACCTGAAGAGTGTATCGCTCGGCGCGCCCGTCGCCAGAGCAAACCCGTCGATCCAGTATCGAATTTAGACGGCGTTTACGGGAATTTTGAGATACACGACACCGTTGCCTTCCGGCTCCGGGAAGTGGCCCGCACGGATATTCACCTGGATCGATGGCAGGATCAGCGTCGGCATCTCCAGCGTCCTGTCGCGGGCCTGGCGCATGGCGACGAAGGCATCCTCCGAGATGCCGTCACGCACATGGATATTGCCGTCGCGCTGGGCCGCCACCGTGGTCTCATGGTGATACTCTGAGCGGCCTTCAGGCAGGTAGTCGTGGCACAGGAACAACCGCGTCGCCGGCGGAAGCGACAGGACACGCCGGATCGACCGGTAGAGCGTCCGGGCGTCGCCGCCGGGGAAGTCGGCCCGCGCCGTGCCATAGTCGGGCATGAACAGCGTATCGCCGACAAAGGCGCAGTCGCCGACCAGGTAGGTGAGACAGGCCGGCGTATGGCCGGGTGTGTGGATCACCTCGACACTCGTGGCGCCAAGAGCAAAGCGGTCGCCGTCCTCGAACAGCTGGTCGAACTGGCGCCCGTTGGGCACGAAGTCCGACCTTAGGTTGAACAGCTTACCGAAGGTCGCCTGCACGTCGACGATGCGGGCGCCGATCCCCGTCCTGCCGCCAAGCCGCTCGAGCAGATGCACAGACCCGGTGATGTGGTCGGCATGGGCGTGGGTTTCCAGGATCCAGTCGACCTCCAGGCCTTCGGCGTTGACGTAGTCGATGATCGCGTCGGCCGAGTGGGTGCTGGTCCGCCCCGACTTGGGGTCGTAGTCCAGGACCGGATCGATAATGGCGCAGCGGGTGCTGCCCGGATCGCGCACCACATACGAGAACGTGAAGGTCGCCTGATCGAAGAACGCTTTGACTGCTGGCTGCATGACCGCTCCGGGACATCACATGGCCGTGCAGTATTAGACGATCCGACGGGGCGCCGACTTGATTGGCGTCAAACGATCGGATCGTCGAGCAGATGGCTGCCGTCGCGGGACTCGACTTCGACGACCCACAGGTCGGGATCGAACTTCACCTGCTTCTGGATGAACGCATCCGCCTCGAAATCGGGCACCGGGTCCGGGCCGGTGGCGCGCAGCCAGGCGCGGTTGCCGTCCAAGTCGACAGTGCGCTCGAACACCGTCGAGCCGATGCCGTGCTGGTAGAGCTTGATCAGCACCGTCCCCGCCGTGTCGTCGCCGTGGCGGACGACCATGGCGGGAATGGCCCGTGTCTCGCACAGGCGGATATAGGCCTGGACCCAGAATTTCGCGTTGAGGCGCGGCTGGCTCAGAGCTCGACCTCGTGCAGCTTCTGAACCTCGAGCCCGCCCTCGACGATGCCGCCGAGGCGCGGCAGCACGGCCTTCACATGCGGCGTGTCACGGTGCACCTGCAGCGCCGCCTCGTTCTCGTAGATCTCGATCATGATGAACTCCTGCGGGTCGTCGGTGTGGAACAGCTTGTAGACGACCGTGCCGGGCTCGTTGGCCTCGACCACATTGCTCATGGTGCGGCCCACCGCCGCGAATTCCGCTTCCTTGCCGGCCTTGACCCGAACCTTGACGATCTGTGCGAACATTCTGGTTCCCCTTGGATTGATTTATGCGTCGCCGATCTTGACCAGCAGCTTGCCGTCGTGGCTGCCGGTGAACAGCTTGTTGAAGATTTCGGGCGTGTTCTCCAGGCCCTCGCGGACGTCGACCTTGAACTTCAGCTTCCCGGCCTTGATCCAGTCGTTGATCTGCTGGTAGCCGGGCATGGCGCGGTGCATGTAGTCGGACACCAGCAGGCCTTCCACATGGGCGCGCTTGACCAGGATGTTCCACATGTTGCGCGGGCCCGGCGGCGGATCGTGGCTGTCGTTGTAGGCCGAGATCATGCCGCAGATGGCGATGCGGGCGTGCATCGCCATGTTGTCCATGGCCGCCTCCAGCGTCGGGCCGCCGACATTCTCGAAATAGACGTCGAAGCCGCCCGGGAAATGCTTCCTGATCTCGGCCGACAGGTCCTTGGTGGCGCGGTAGTCGATGGCGGCGTCGAAGCCCAGCTCCTCGGTCAGCCAGCGGCACTTTTCCGCGCCGCCGGCGATGCCGACCACCTTGCAGCCCTTGATCTTGCCCATCTGGCCGACCAGCGAGCCAACGCCGCCCGCCGCGCCCGACACCAGCAGGTTCTCGCCGTCCTTCAGCCTGCCGACCTCGAACAGGCCGTAATAGGCGGTCGCGCCCACGGCGCCCAGCGGATGCAGGTAGGTGGTGAGGTCATGTCCCCATTCGACCGGCACCGGCCCCACATAACCCGGCTTGCACACCACATAGTCGGCCCAGGCGCCGAGGCCGGAGACGATCTGACCGACGGGATGGGCGTCGACGTTGGACTTGACCACCCTGCCGAGCACCACGGAGCGGACCGGCGTGCCCAGCGGGATCGGCGGCATGTAGTTGCCCCCGGCGTCCATCCAGCCGCGAATCGCCGGGTCCATGGCGGCGTAGAGCACGCGGACGACGAATTCGCCCGGGCCGGGTTCCGGCACCGGGCTCTCGCGCCACTGGTAGTCGCTCGGCTTCGGCTCGCCCTGCGGGCGCTGCACCAGCAGCCATTCGCGGTTCATGTCGGCCATCATTCCCTCCCTGAAATCTTCGCCATCAATACGGAACAGCCTTGCCGTTGTCGATGATCACCCGCTCCTCGCCCAGCCAGATCGGCGAACGGGCGAAATCGATGAACCGGGCCTCGTCCTCGACCGCCTCGGCCATGGCCGCCTGTGCCGCCGGATCCTGCATCCGCTCCTGCAGGAATTCCAGGCTGGGCCACCACGCCTCGGCGACGCCGTCATAGGGCTCGGGCGCGCCGCGGTCGTCGACGAAAAGCCTGTTGAGCGGGTTGTCGGACGTATGGGTCTGCACGTAGCGGACCATGCCGATGTGCTGCATCAGCCGCTGGCCGAGCCGTCCGTGGTTCTCGTACCAGTAGCGCTGGAATTCCTCGCGCGTCAGATGCGCCTGGCGGCGGAGGCAGAAGGTGAGCTTGAGCATGGTGTTTTCCCCGTTTGCCGTGTTGGCTTTGGAAACCAGTATGCGCCACTATGCAGCGAACCGTCATCAGGGGAGAGATCGATGGCACTGCCGAGCGAGCGCAAGATTTTCCAGAACGCGTGGGTCGTCGATGACCTGATGGCGGCCTGCAACCGCTGGATCAAGTTCTACGGCGTCGGGCCGTTCTACATCACCCAGAACCTGACCATCGGCAACGTGCAGTACCGCGGCGCGCCGGGCGAGCTGCGCATGTCCGTTGGCCTCGCCCAGGCCGGCGACGTACAGATCGAGCTGATCGAGCAGCACAGCGACAGCAACAGCGCCTACCGCGACATGTATGCGAAGGGCCAGCACGGCTTCCACCATTGCTGCGTCTGGAGCAGCGACTACGAGTCCGACATGAAGGCCTATCCGGCGGCCGGCTATCCGGCGGTGACCTATGGCGGCGGCGACGGCAGCGCGCCGCGCTTTGCGTATTTCGACGCGCGCAAGGACTTCGACATCTTCCTCGAGATCGTCGAGCCCAACGACGCCATCCGGGCCGCGTTCAAGCGCGTCCGCGAGGCCGCCGAGACCTGGGACGGCAAGACCGACCCGATCCGCATCAACCAGCCGGACGGCGGCTACTGGGTTCCTTGAGGAGACTGGGAATGAAATTGGGAAAGCGCGCCGTCTGGGCCGGGCTCGACGGTTATACGGCCAAGGAGGCGGCCGCCTTCGCCCGCCGGATCGAGGAGTGGGGCTATGGCACGCTCTGGATTCCGGAAGGGCTTGGCCGCGAACCGCTGTCGCTGGCCGCCTGGCTGCTGGCGAACACGGAACGGCTGACGGTCGCGACCGGCATCACCAACATCTATGGCCGCGACGCGCGCACCGCCAAAGTGGCCCAGCTGGCGCTCAACGAGCAGTCCGGCGGGCGTTTCCTGCTGGGTCTCGGCGTATCGCACAAGCCGTTCGTCGAAGGCTTCCGCGGCCATGTCTACGGCAAGCCGATCGCGGCGATGACCGGCTATCTCGACGCCATGGCCCAGGTCCAGTACATGGCGCCGCAGCCCGCCGAGCCGCCGAAGACGGTGATCGCCGCCCTCGGCCCGAAGATGCTGGAAGTGGCCCGCGACAAGGCCGACGGCGCCCATCCCTATTTCGTCACCCCCGAGCACACCGCCGAGGCTCGCCGAATCCTGGGGCCGGGCAAGCTGCTCTGCCCCGAGCAGATGGTGCTGCTGGAATCCGATGCGGCCAAGGCCCGCGAGCAGGCAAGGAAGGCCATCCCGATCTATCTGGGCGCGGCCAACTACCGCAACAACCTGCTGCGGCTGGGCTTCACCGAGGCCGACATGGACGGCGGCGGCTCGGACCGGCTGGTCGATGCCATCGTCGCCTGGGGCGACGCGGCGGCGATCAATGCGCGCATCGAAGAGCATCTCGAGGCGGGCGCCGACCAGGTCTGCATCCAGGCCCTCGGCAGGGATGGCAAGGCGGACGAAGCGGCGCTGAAGGCGCTGGTGAAGGGCTAATCGCCCCCACCCCTTGTTGTCATCCCGGCGAAAGCCGGCACCCAGTGGTGCAGAACGCAAATTTGGCCGTGTCCCTGAGCTTGTCGAAGGGCCTGCATCAGCGTTTGGGCAGTGCCCTTCGACAAGCTCAGGGACACGGAAGAATTTACACCTGCATCGAAACTGGGTCCCGGCTTTCGCCGGGATGACAATGAAATGGGGCGGTGGAGCAGGGTCTCTACCTGCCCCGCGTCACACTCACGGGCGTCGTGGGACCGGGGCGGAAGGGCTCCTGCAGCATGATCATGTCGGGCTGATCGGCGTCGGTCTTGTCAACGGTCTGCTGCCGAGCGCCGTGGGAGGTGCCGTCCTTGCTCTGCACCGCCTTGGCTCGCTTAGCGCTCTTCTCGGCGGCGCTGGCGGTTGCGGGCTGGCTCTGGGCCTGCGCCGCGGCAACCGTCAGTGCCAATCCCAGCACGCTCATCAGCAGGAGACGGCAGCGAACGGTCGAAGCGGTGGTCATGATGTCGTCCCCGAGCATGGAAACCAGGACCCGGACGATGTGCCGTCCAGCTTGAACGGCGCATGAACGGCCGTCCTCAGATCCGTCGCTCCATGCCGGCCCAGTAGGGCTCGCGCAGCTTGCGCTTGAAGATCTTGCCGGAGTCCTCGCGCGGCAACTCGGCGGCGAATTCGATCACCCTCGGCACCTTGTAGCCCGCCAGCCGGTCACGCAGGAACGCCCTGATGCTGCCGGCGTCGAGCGCGCCTTCCCGCTCGGGCTCCACATAGGCGCACAGCGTTTCGCCGAATTCCGCGTCGGGGATGCCGAACACGGCGCAGTCCTTCACGCCCGGCATGGTGATCAGCGCCGCCTCGACCTCGGCCGGATAGATGTTCACGCCGCCGGAGATCACCATCTCGATCTTGCGGTCGCAGAGGAACAGATAGCCGTCCTCGTCCAGGTAGCCGATGTCGCCGATGCACACGAGATTGTCGCGGCCGATCTCGCCGCGCTTCTCGTCGAGGCCGTGATAGGTGAAGTCGGGCATGCCCTCCATCCACACATAGACCTCGCCGATCCCGCCGGGCGGCAACGGCTTGCCGGCCTCGTCGAAGATGCCGATGCGGGCGCCGGTGATGGCCTTGCCGACGGTGCCGGGCTTGCGCAGGGCGTCGTCGCTGTTCGCGGTGGTGATCAGGCCGATCTCGGTACCGCCGAAATACTCGTTGATGACCGGGCCGAGCCACTCGATCATCCGCCGCTTGACGTCGGGCGAGCATGGCGCGGCGCCGTGGGTGATCCATTCCAGCGACGAGGTGTCGTAGCGCGCCCTGACCGCGTCGGGCAGCGCCAGCAGGCGCACGAACATGGTCGGCACCATCACCGCATGGGTGATGCGGTGACGCTCCACCTGGCGCAGAAAATCCTCGGCGTCGAATCGCGGCTGCAGCACCGTGTAGCTGCCCATGCCGGCGGATGCGTTGGCATAGCCGTTGGGCGCGGAATGATAGAGCGGACCTGTGACCAGCACCCGGTGATGCGTCCCGGTGAAGCCCCAGGCCTCCGACGCGGTGCGGATCATCAGGCCCATGACCTGCTGGATATCGATGACGCCGCGCTTGACGCCCTTGGGCTTGCCGGTGGTGCCGGAGGTGTAGAACATGGCGCCGCGCGAGGCCATCGACGGGTTGGCGATCGGCGGCAGCGACGCGAGCCATTCGTCCCAGTCCGTCGCCCCGGCGGGCACCGCGGCGCGTTCGGCCGGAATGCCGTAGGCGGCGGCCACCTCGGGCGGCGTCTCGACAACGATGACATCGACGCCGTCGGGCACCGCGCCATCGACCTGCGGCAGCAGGTCGGCGTGGATCACCAGCGCCCGCGCCTGCGAATCGCGCAGGATGTAACCGACCTCCTCGCCCTTGAAGTGCCAGTTGATCGGCACGGCGTAGGCGCCGGCGAAGGTCGCGCCCCGGCTGGCCTCGAAGAAGGTGAAATCGTTGCGCAACATGACCGCCACGCCGCTGTCGGGCCCGACACCCATGGCCTGGAAGCCCGACGCCGCGCGCAGGGCGTTCTGGTTGATCTCGTCGTGCGGCCGCGCCCGTTCGCCGCTGTAGATGCCGGTCATGCTTGCATCCCGTTCGTCTTCCCAGTGGCTCTGATAGGCGAAAGCGCGGCCGTTTCCAAGCCGTGACAACCCGCATGGCAGAAAAAGTTACCGTCCGGAAACCTACTTTTCAGAAAACTATCGGAAACCTTTTCCGTGTGCCGGTCAAGCGCTTCACGACGGCGTCTTTCCAACCAACTGTCAAACTTGTATCAGGAAGTGGAACAGGGACGACACTGGGGACAGCCATGGAAGACTCGACGCCCATCCTGATCGGCGGCGGACAGTTCACGGAAAAGGGCGTCGCCCCGGACAAGGCCCATCCGCCCATGGGCATCGCCGCCGAGGCGGCGAAGGCCGCCATGGCGGACACCGGGCTGGGCGCGGCGCTTGCACCGCATATCTGCACCCTGGCGATGATCCGCATCTTCCCTGATTCCACCAACAGGCCGCGGGTCACGCACGGATTCGGACGCGCCGAGAATCCGCCCCGCGCCGTCGCCCGGCGCATCGGCGCCGATCCGCGTAACGCCATCTACACCCAGGTCGGCGGCAACACGCCGCAGAAGCTGGTCAGCGAGATGTGCGAGCGGATCGCCGCCGGTGACGTCAGCATGGCGCTGATCGCCGGCGCCGAGGCGATCCAGACCACCAAGGACGCCATGCGCCTCGGCATCAAGCTGGACTGGCAGGAAGAGGACGACGGCTCGCTGGAGGACCGCGGCATAGGCGCGGGCTTCATCACACCGCACGAGTTCGCTCACGGCATCGGCATCCCGATCCAGACCTATCCGCTGTTCGAGAACGTCATCCGCGGACGCCAGGGCCACACGGTCGAGCAGCACCTGCACGCCATGGGCGCGCTGTTCGCGCCGTTCACCCGCGTTGCGGCGAACAATCCCTATGCGTTCTATGGCACCGCGCGGACCGCCGAGGAACTGGCGAACCCGACGGGCTCGAACCGCTACATCAGCTTCCCCTACCCCCGCTGGATGAACGCCATGGACGGCGTCAACCAGGGCTCGGCGGTGGTCATGACCTCGGTGGGCAAGGCGCGCGAACTGGGCATTCCACAGGACAAGTGGGTGTTCGTGCACGGCGTCGGCGAGGCGGTCGAGAAGCTGATCAGCGTCCGCCAGCGGCTCGACCGGGCGCCCGCCATGAAGCTCAGCGGCCGCAAGGCGCTCGACATGGCCGGCATCGGCATCGACGACATCAGCTTCATCGATCTCTACAGCTGCTTCCCGTCGGCGGTCGAGGTGGCCTGCGACGAGCTTGGCCTCGCTTATGACGACCCGCGCGGCCTGACGGTGACCGGCGGCCTGCCGTTCTTTGGCGGTCCGGGCAATTCGTATTCGCTGAACGCCATTGCCGCCATGCTGCCGAAGCTGCGCACCAAGCCCGGCGCGTATGGACTGATCGGCGCCAATGGCGGCTATCTCAGCAAGCAGGGGACCGGCATCTATTCGACGACACCGACCAAGGGACACTGGACTCGGGAGAACCCGTCGTCCTACCAGGGCGAAATCGATTCCCTTCCGGACGTGCCGTTCACCGAGACGCCCTCGGGGAACGCGACGATCGAGACCTACACGGTGGTCTTCGGCAAGACCGGGCCTGAGCGCGGCATCGTCATCGGACGGCAGTCGGGCGGCACGCGGTTCGTCGCCAACACGCCGGGCGACGCGGCGACGCTTAACGGGCTGATGGAGAAGGAAAGCCTCGGCCGCCCCGGGACGGTCAGCAGCCACGATGGGCGAAATGTTTTCGTGCCAGCTTGATCTTACGCAATACGCCGTCGCTCGATCCCGCTAGGATGAATCGCATGACCAGAATCCTGAAAACGTTGAGTTGGACTCTTTGCCTGTCGCTTCTCGCAGCGGCGGGTGTGCAGGCGGATGACGCCAAGGATGCTCCCGCGCCGGGAGTCGAGACCTATCCGCTGGACGAAAAGGGTGCGGATCTGGCGCGGATGTGGTGCAGCGCGTGCCATGTCACCGGCACGTCGGCGCAGGAGAGTGGCATGGACGCGGCCCCGCCCTTTGCCACGCTCGGCCCGATGGTGGTCGCCAGTCCAGACCACTACCGGACGTTCCTGACGCGGCCTCACGGCCCCATGACGGAAATCACGCTGAGCCGCGAGGAGATCGAGGCGGTGCTGGCCTATATCTCCTCGCTGGCGGACCAGCCGCCCGGCAAGTAGCGCCAGATCAGAACCCGCGGGCCTGCGCCCGTGCCGCGAACTGGTTCGCGATGGTGAAGAAGCCATCGACGGTCTCGTCGATGATCTGCTTGACCGGCTTCACCTCGTGGATCAGGCCGGTGCCCTGCCCCGACAGGGCGAGGCTGGCTTCCATGTCGCCGCCGAAATAGAGATCGAGCACCGAGCCGAAGCCCACGGCGCGCTCCATGATTCCCGCCTCCGCGATGGCCATCGACCGCTCGGTCTTCAGCGCGCGGACGCAGGGCGTGGACTTCTTGTTCAGAACGACGGTGCCGGTTTCGTCGCGGTCGACGATCGCCTGCTTGAAGTTCCGGTGCACCGGGCTCTCGGCCGAGCTGACGAAGCGCGTGCCCATCTGGATGCCCTCGGCCCCGGCCGCGAACGCCGCCGCCATGCCACAGCCGTCGACGATGCCGCCCGCCGCCACCATGGGGATGTCGCTCTTCTCGCGGATGGTCTGCAGCAGCACCGACAGCGCCACCTCCTCGGGATTCTTGTAGCCGCCGCCCTCGGCGCCCTCGACGACGAGGCCGTCGACGCCGGCATCGACCGCCTTCATGGCCATGGCCGTGGTCGGCACCGCGTGATAGACGGTCAGGCCGCCCTTCTTCAGCTTGTCGATGTACTTCGCCGGGCTGCCGGCCGAGGTGGTGACGAACTTCACGCCCTCGTCGATCACCATGTCGACCATCCGCTCGTCGCGCAGGAACATCAGCGCCAGGTTGACGCCGAACGGCTTGTCGGTGAGCGTCCGCATCTTGCGGATCTCCTCCATGCACTGCTCCATCTCGCCGGACGAGGTCTCGACGATGCCGAGCCCGCCGGCGTTCGACACCGCCGAGGCGAGCTGCGAACGCGCGATCCACGCCATCGGCGACTGGATGATGGGGTATCTGGTGCCGAGGTGTTCGAGGACACGGTTCATGTCTTGGCTTCCCTGAGGCTGAATTTGTATGGGCTTTTTTTAGGTCGCCTATCGTGCATAGTGAGCACGCTAAATCAACGGGGAAACAGTCACGCATGAAGGCCTTATTCGACATCTCGGGCAAGGTGGCGCTGGTCACCGGCGGCTCGAGCGGCATCGGCAAGATGATCGCCACCGGCTTCGCGGCGGGCGGCGCCAAAACCTACATCGCCTCGCGCAAGCTGCATGTCTGCGAGGAAGTCGCCGAGGAGCTGTCCGCGGTGGGCACCTGCATTCCGCTGCAGGCCGACCTGTCGACCCATGCCGGCATCGTCGCCCTCGGCGACCGGATGAAGGCACTGGAGCCGAAGCTCGACGTGCTGGTGAACAATTCCGGCGCGGCCTGGGGCGCGCCGTTCGACGAGTTCCCGGAGGCCGGCTGGGACAAGGTCTATGCCATGAACGTCAAGGCGCCGTTCTTCCTGATCCAGCAGCTTCGCGCGGCGCTCAAGGCCGCGGCCAGCGCCGAGCGGCCGTCCAAGGTGATCAACATCGCCTCGATCAATGGCATCACCGTGCCGGACATGGACACGTATTCCTATTCGTCGTCGAAGGCGGCGCTGATCCACCTGACGCGCGTGCTGGCCAAGGCGCTGGCGAAGGATCACATCCGGGTCAACGCCATCGCGCCCGGCCCATTCCCCAGCAAGATGATGGCCGAGACCATCGAGAAGACCCGCGACAAGATCCTGGCGCGGGTGCCGGCCAACCGCCTCGGCGAGCCGGAAGACGCGGCCGGCGTCGCCATCTTCCTCGCCTCGCGGGCCAGCGACTATGTTCACGGCGCCGTCATCCCGATGGATGGCGGCTCCTCGACCACGGTGTAACCCATGGATTTGAGTTTCAGCCGCGAGGACATGGCATTCCGCGACGAGGTGCGACGGTTCCTCGACGACAACCTGACCGAGGACCTGCGCTACGCGGCCAAGACCCAGACCGCGATCTTCGCCGAGTTCGAGCCCACCATGCGCTGGCACAAGGTGCTGCACGACAAGGGATGGATCGCGCCGTCCTGGCCGAAGGAGCACGGCGGCACCGGCTGGACCGTCACCCAGCGCTACCTGTTCAACAAGGAGATGACCGAGGCCCACGCGCCCAAGCCACTGCCCAACGGGCTGGGCATGGTCGGGCCGGTGATCATCAGGTTCGGCACGCCGGAACAGCAGGCGAAATACCTGCCTCGCATCCTGTCGGGCGACGACTACTGGGCTCAGGGCTATTCGGAACCGGGCTCGGGCTCGGACCTGGCGTCGCTGCGCACCAAGGCGGTCAGCGACGGCGACCATTACGTCATCAATGGCTCGAAGATCTGGACCACCTATGCGCAATACGCCCAGCGCATGTTCTGCCTGGTGCGCACCAGCGACACGGGCAAGTCGCAGCAAGGCATCTCGTTCCTGCTGTTCGACATGGACACGCCCGGCATCACGGTGGAGCCGATCATCACCCTGGGCGGCGACCACGAGGTCAACCAGGTGTTCTTCGACGACGTGCGCGTGCCGAAATCCGGCCTGATCGGCGAGGAGAACATGGGCTGGACCTATGCCAAGTACCTGCTGGAATGGGAGCGCGGCGCCGGCGCCTGGGCGCCGCGGCTGATCGCCGACCTGACGCATCTTCGCCACATGGCGGCCAGCGAGCGTTCGGACGGCGGCCGCCTCGCCGACGACCGGGCCTTCGCCGCCCGGCTCGACGAGGCCGAGGTGGAGCTGATGGCGCTGGAGATGATCGAGCTGCGCATCATGTCGGCCCTGTCGAAGGGCGGCTCGCCGGGACCGGAGGCGTCCATGATCAAGGTGCGCGGCTCCGAGGCCATGCAGAAGGTGACGACGCTGACCATGGAGGCGATTGGCTACTATGCCGCGCCGTTCACCATCCACGAGGCGCGCCAGCACAACCAGCAGCCGGTCGGCCCCGACTACGCGCCGCCCGCCGCGCCGCACTACCTGAACGCGCGGGCTGGATCGATCTACGCGGGAACCAACGAGGTGCAGCGCGACATCATGGCCAAGCTGGTACTCGGTCTCTAATACATGTATCAAAAAATCACTGCTGCCGAAAATTGCTATGCGCTTCGCGGGCTTACCATTATGCTCACGGCATCACGAACAATACCGATCGAGCTGTGACCACTCAGGATAACGCACCCTCGGCCCGCGACGCGCGCCGCCACCAGACCAAGAAAAGTATCGCGACCCGGAACAGCATTCTGGACGCGACCATACAGTGCTTCCTGGAGCTCGGTTACCACCGGACCACGACCACCGAGATCGCCAAGCGCGCCAAGGTGACGCGCGGCGCCGTCCAATATTATTTCCCGACAACGCCCGACGTGCTGCGCGCCTCCATCGACCACATGATCGACCAGTGGATCGAGACCTATGCCGAGGAGCTGCGCAAGATGCCGGCCCAGGAAAAGCGGCTGCAGGGCGGCGTCGACATCTACTGGCGGTTCGTCCAGAACCCGCTGTTCGTCGCGTGGCAAGAACTGCAGGCCGCAGCGCGCACCGATCCAGAGCTGCAAGAGATCGTCACGGAAGCCGGCAAACGCTATGACGAGCGCCGGCTGGAGCTGGGCCGCGAGGTCTATGGCGAGGTCGCCAGCGTCGAGGATCCTAATTTCGCCGTCGCCCGCGACCTGTTGCGCGTATCGCTTGAAGGCCTGTCGGTCGCGGAGTTCGGCCACGACACGGCCAAGCGGCAACAGGCCGTCATCGACCTGCTGAAGCGCATCATGGGCCGGATGATCGGCGGGAAGTAACTACCCCTTCAGCCGCGCATACGCCGAATACTTCGGATTGTCGACGCCCAGATTTTCCACCGCCACCTGACGCAGGTGTTCCAGCAGCGCCGGATCGTCCAGGCCGAACTTGCCGGCGCGGATGTCTTCGCAAAGTTCTCGGTTGAGCGCTTCCCAGTCACCGTCGTGGCCGAGCAGCTGCATCAGCCTTTCGCGCTGGTCCTGCTCGATGTCCGGCGACTGGCCGATCTCGCGGCGGACCGAGCCGATGACGTTCGCCGCGACGCGGGCGTGGAAGTTCAAATGGCCGGTGACGGCGGGCATCACCTTGTCGCGCAGGAATTCCTCGACGGCTTCCAGCATCTCGTCGGCGGTGGGACGGTCGGGACGCATCAGTTCTTCCCCAGCAGGATCATCAGGTCGGCCTCGCATTCGGACGAACGGCGGCCGATGGCCGGGCGCTCGACGGAACGGTCGTGGCCGGTCAGGTGAGTGAACGCCATGGAGCGGCAGGTGATGCCCCATCTGAGACTCCCGAAGATTTCCCAGAACTTCACCCGCTCCGGGTCCACCTTCACGCCGGAGACCTTCTCGTAGCCCTCGAACATGTCCTCGCGCCGGCCGAAGCCGCCGACCGGCTTGTCGATGCTGCCGAAACGCCACGAGTTGATGCAGATCCAGGCCAGGTCCTCCATGGGATCGCCGAAATGGGCGATCTCCCAGTCGAGGATGGTGCGCAGGCCTTCCGGTCCCCAGATGATGTTGCCGTTGCGGAAGTCGCCGTGGACCAGGGTCACGCGGTCGCGCGCCGGCACCCGCTCCTTCAGCCAGCGCAGCGCGTAGTCGAACACCGGCGACGGCGACCATTCGAGGAAATACTTCTCGTAGGCGTTCCAGGTGTTCTGCCACTGCTGCTGCGGCGTGATCTCCTCGAGGAAGTCTACCTCCGCCATGGGCACGTCATGGATCGAGGCCGCGGCCTCGCCGCACTGGCCCGCCATCTTCGGCCGCGCCTCGGCGTAGAGGTCATCGCGAAGCACGCGCGGCGCCAGCGTCTCGCCGGCCACGCGGTCCATGACGAAGCCGACGCCCAGCCCGTCCTCGGGCTGCAGCACAAAGCGCACGTTCGGCGCCTTGACGCCGTGACTGTGGCAGATCTGTATCAGCCTGGCCTCGCGGACCTGGCCGATGGCCGTCGAGCGGCTTTCCGGCACGCCGCCGGGCGCGCGCCGCAGGATCAGCTCCTGCAAACCATACGCCGTCGGCGCATCGAACGACCAGGTTTCCTGGGACGCACCGGCCGACAGCCGCTTCAGGTCGGCGATCCCGGTCGCCGACAGATATTTCCTGGTCGCGGCTTCCAGCGCCGCATCGATATTACCACCCGCCATCAGCCAGCCACTTCTCCACCATCCAAAGCCTGTCCGAGCCCCAGAAGGGCTCGCCGTCCACCACGATGTAGGGCGAGCCGAACACGCCCTTCTCCATGGCCTCTTCCGTCAGCCGCTTGTAGCGCGCCTTCATGTCCGGGTCGTCGACGCTGACCCGGTAGGCATCCGCGTCGAATCCCATCTTCCCGATCTCCGCCGCGATCCAGTCCGGGTCGCAGGCGTTGGTCGCCTCGCAATAGAGCGCATGGTAGATGCCGAGGGCAAGCCGCTTGGCGGCCGCCTCGTCGTGGTCGGCAAGCCAGTAGAACGCCCGGCCCGCCACCGCCACGTTGGCATTGCGCACATCGGCCAGGTTCCATGGCTGGACGCCGTAAAGCCGGGCCAGACGCGGCACGTCGCGCTTGAAGTACTCGCCCTTGATGGGATAGGCGACCATCGGCTTGTCGAAGCCCGTCGCGATGGCCACGGTGCGCAGGTTGAACGGCCGCCAGCTGACCGATCTGCCATGCTTGCCGGCCAGCGCATCGATCTGTCTCGCGGCGAAGAACCCGAACGGCGAGATGAAGTCGAAATAGAAATCGATGGGTGTGGTGATCGTTGCCTCCCCTGGCCGGCGGCCATCCTGTAGCACGTTTGCATCATTGCAAGAATATTCTGCAACACATACGGCTGCTTCCCTTGTCAGGACAACGGTGGCCACCTACAACAACGGCTGCTTGCTGCCGGGTCCCCTACATTGTCGAAAGTGATCACCGCCGTTCCGTCCGACGCCCCTGTGAAGGGGCTGGCGCCGGCGTATACCGGCAAGTATCGCTGGTATGTGCTGGGCCTGCTGACGGTAGTGTTCTCGTTCAGCCACATGGACCGCAACATCATCGCGATCCTGCTGAACTCCATCGCCATCGACCTCAAGCTCACCGACTGGGAAGCCGGTGCCATCTCGGGCCTGGCCTTCACCATCACCTACATCACCCTGGGCATTCCGCTGGCCTGGGCGGCCGACCGGCACAAGCGCAAGCGCATCATCTCGGCGTCCCTGGCGCTGTGGAGCCTGATGACCGCCGTTTGCGGCGCCACGCACAACATGTGGCAGATGTTCCTTGCGCGGATGGGCGTCGGGATCGGCGAGGCCGGCTGCGTGCCGGCATCCCAGTCGATCATCGCGGACTATTTCCCCAAGGAACGCCGCGCCTTTGCGCTGGCCATCTTCGGCCTGGGCATTCCGATCGGCTCGCTGGCCGGCTACGCGCTGGGCGGCATCATCAACGACGCCTATGGCTGGCGCATGGCGCTGCTGTTGGTCGGCGCACCCGGACTGCTGGTGGCGATCGTGCTGCAAAAGACGCTGCGCGAGCCGCCGCGAGGCTTCTCGGACCACCAGGAATCGCTGGGCGGATTGCCGCCGCCGTCGTTCGGCGAGGTGGTGTCGTTCCTGTTCCACCGCTGGTCCCTGCTGCACCTGTTCGCCGGCACGTCGCTCATCGTGTTCGGCGGCGCGGTGTCCCAGACCTGGATCCCGGCGTTCTTCGAACGCTCGCACGGCCTCAGGTCGAGCCAGATCGGCGTCTGGCTGGCGCCTTCGATCGTGCTGGGCGGCGGCATCGGCGTCCTGCTCGGCGGCTGGCTGGCCGACAAGCTCGCGGTGCGCGACGCGCGCTGGTATGTCTGGATTCCAGGAATCGCCATGATCCCGGCAATCCCGATCGCCGCGCTGGTGCTGCTGTTGCCTGCGACGATCTACCAGGTGCTCGGCATCCCCGTGCACAGCTACGTCATCGCGATCGCGCTGATGGCGATCCCGGGCGCGGCCTATACCTGCTATGTCGGCCCGGTCAACGCGGTGATCCAGCTGATCGTGAGCCTGCGCATGCGCGCCACGGCCATTGCGGTGTTCCTGATGATCACCAACCTGGTCGGCATGGGCCTCGGTCCGTTCCTCGTCGGCATGGTCAGCGACTTCATGGTCTCGCGATTCGGCCATGAATCCCTGCGCTACTCGATGCTGGGATTCCTGTTCATCTACGCCTGGGCGGCGTTCCATTTCTTCCGCGCCGGCAAGTATCTGCGCGACGATCTGGAAGCGCAGTACAGGTAGCAGTCGACCGCCTCGCGGGCCGCTGCTATCACCGCATTCATGAGCGAGGCTGAAACCCCATCCGGCAAGGGCGCCGCGGACGAAAACTTTCCCGTCGGTTCCTTCCTGCTGCCGAAGAAGCTGCGACCGCACGTCGCGGTGTATTACGCGTTCGCCCGCGCCATCGACGACGTCGCCGACAATCCGCACCTGCCGGCAGACGAGAAGGTCGCCCGGCTGGAGGGCTTCGCCCGGGCGGTGCGCGGCGAGACCGACGATCCGGCCTATGCCAAGGGTCACGCCATGCGGCGCAGCAACCAGCAGACCGGCGTCTCCGCAACGCACTGCCTCGACCTGATCTCGGCGTTCAAGCAGGACGCGGTGAAAAGCCGCTATGAAAGCTGGGACGAGCTGATCGACTACTGCAACCGGTCGGCCTCGCCCGTGGGACGGTACCTGCTCGACCTGCACGGCGAGGACAGGACGGACTATGCGCGTTCGGACGCCCTGTGCAACGCACTGCAGGTGATCAACCATCTGCAGGACTGCGCCGACGACTACGCCGAGATGGACCGCGTCTATCTGCCGCAGGCATGGCTGCTCGAGGCCGGCGCCGTCACCGAGGATCTGGCGAAACCGGTCACGACGCCCGGCCTGCGACGGGTGATGGACCAGTGCCTCGACGGCACCGAGGCGTTGCTGCGCGATGCAAGACAGCTGCCCGGCGTGCTGAAGAGCCGGCGGCTCGCCCTCGAATCGGCGGTCATCATCCGCATCGCCGACCGGCTGACCTTGCGCCTGATGCGCGAGGATCCGATCACCACCCGTGTCGAGCTAAGCAAGCCGGCGGCCCTGCGCTGCACGGCATCGGGCGTGCTCGACGTCGTGCTGGGCCGCAGGCGGTGATGCTGGCGCCGCTGGGCCTGCTGACGCTGGCGATCTGGGCCTGGCTGCTGCTGTTCCACCACCGTTTCTGGCGCGCCGACCAACGCCTGACGAAATCGCCCCTGCCGGATCGCTGGCCATCGGTCGTCGCCATCGTGCCCGCGCGCAACGAGGCGCCGTCCATCGGCGCCTGTGTCGAGGCGCTGGCGCGCCAGGACTATCGGGGCGCGCTCTCCATCATCGTCGTCGACGACTCCAGTACGGACGGCACCGGTGACATCGCCCGAGCCGTCAGCGGCAACATCGAGGTCGTGCAGGGCGAAAAGCTGCCCGAAGGCTGGAGCGGCAAGCTGTGGGCGCTCGACACCGGCCTGCGCCGCGCCGCCCCCCTGCCCGCCGACTATGTCTGGTTCTCCGACGCCGACATCGTCCACGAACCGCGGGTTCTGGCCGACCTGGTGGCGTTCGCCGAGACGCGGCGGCTCGACCTCGTGTCGCTGATGGCCCGGCTTCACTGCGTGCACTTCTGGGAACGGCTGCTGGTGCCGGCCTTCGTGTTCTTCTTCCAGATGCTCTACCCGTTCTCCGCCGTGAACGACCCCAGGTCGAAGATCGCCGGCGCGGCCGGTGGCTGCGTGCTGCTGCGCCGCGACGCGCTCTCGCGTATCGGCGGCATCGGCGCCATCCGCGGCGACCTGATCGACGACTGCTCGCTGGCCGCGGCGGTCAAGCGGACCGGCGGCCTGATCTGGCTCGGTCTCGCCGATGGCACAAGCAGCCTGCGGGTTTCGCCGGCGCTGAGCGATCTCTGGCAGATGGTCTCCCGCACCGCCTTTACCCAGCTGCGGTATTCGGGTGCGCTGCTGGCAGGCACGCTTGCCGGTCTCGGACTCACCTTCCTCGCGCCGCCGCTGCTCGCGCTATCATGGCCAATTCACCAAAATATGATCGCCGGGAGCGCCGGGGTGCTGGCCTGGATCGGCATGGCGACGGCCTACCGCCCGACCCTGCGCGACTATGACAGAACCGCGCCGGAAGCCCTGTTGCTGCCGGTTACGGCCGCGCTGTATGGCGCGATGACGCTGGATTCGGCGATCAACTACTGGCGCGGCACGGCCAGCAGCTGGAAAGGCCGACAGTATCAAAAAGGTCACACCTGATCGGCGATTCCGCCAAGATATGACAAGGCGTTGGCGTTACGCCGACGATAGACTACCATATTTGGAATATGACCGGGGTTTGGGGCGTTTCGAGGCGCATATTGCTATGCAAAACGGCCGGGGCAGTGTAACCGTCCCATCCCACGGATCATGACCACCAACGACTTGGACAGATGGCGTTAAAGACTCCGCTACTCGACAGCATCATTACTCCGGACAACCTCCGCACCCTGCAACCGGGCCAGCTTCGGCAGGTCGCCGACGAGTTGCGGGCCGAAGTGATCGACGCGGCGTCGCAGACCGGCGGTCATTTCGGTGCCGGCCTTGGCGTTGTCGAACTGACGGTGGCGCTGCACTATGTGTTCGAGACACCGGCCGACCGGATCATCTGGGACGTCAGCCACCAGGCCTATCCGCACAAGATCCTGACCGGCCGCCGCGACCGCATCCGTTCGATTCGCCAGAAGGACGGCCTTTACGGGTTCACCAAGCGCACCGAGAGCGAGTACGACCCGTTCGGCGCCGCGCACAGCTCCACCTCGATCTCCGCCGCGCTCGGCATGGCCGTGGCGCGCGACATGAAGGGCGGCGCCAACAATGTCATCGCGGTGATCGGTGACGGCGCGATGAGCGCGGGCATGGCCTACGAGGCCATGAACAACGCCGGCGCGCTGAACTCGCGTCTGCTGGTGGTGCTGAACGACAACGCCATGTCGATCGCGCCGGCTGTCGGCGCGCTGAGCCATTACCTGGCGCGCCTCGTCGACGAAAACCCGCTGCTGTCGCTGGACGAGATCAAGGCGCGCATGTCGGCCGCCTTCCCCTCGGATTTCGCCGACGCGGAAGCGCGCACCAGGGTTTATGCGGAAACCGGGAGCAAGGGCACCCTGTTCGAGGATCTGGGTTTCACCTATGTCGGTCCCGTCGATGGCCATGACGTCGATCATCTGGTGACCGTGCTCGACCGCATCCGGGACAGCGACAAGCAGGGTCCGGTGCTGCTGCACATCATCACGGAAAAGGGCCACGGCCATCCGTTCAGCGCACCGAACGCGGAAAAGTACCATGCGGTCGCCAAGTTCAACCCGGATACGCTCGAGCAGGCCAAGTCCACGCCGAAGGCGCCGAGCTACACCAATGTGTTCGCGCAGGGCCTGATCGAGGAAGCCGAGCACGATCCGTCCATCGTGGCGATCACCGCCGCCATGCCGTCCGGCACCGGCCTGGACATCTTCGGCAAGCGCTTTCCCGAGCGTACCTATGATGTGGGCATCGCCGAGCAGCATGCCGTGACCTTCGCCGCGGGCCTCGCCACCGAGGGCGTCAGGCCGGTGGTCGCGATCTACTCCACCTTCCTGCAGCGCGCCTACGACCAGGTAGTCCACGATGTCGCCATCCAGCGCCTGCCCGTCCGATTCGCCATGGACCGCGCCGGCCTGGTCGGCCAGGACGGCGCGACTCACGCCGGGAGCTACGACCTAGCCTATCTTTGCTGCCTGCCCGACTTCGTGGTGATGGCGCCGGCCGACGAGGCCGAGCTCAAGCACATGCTGGTCACGTCGCTGGCCATCGACGACCGCCCGTCCGCGCTGCGTTATCCGCGCGGCGAAGGTGTCGGCGTTCCCCTGCCCGATCGCGGGCAGGTGCTGCCGATCGGCAAGGGCCGCATCCTGCGCGAGGGCAGCCGCATCGCCCTGCTGTCGCTGGGCTCGCGCCTGCATGAGTGCCTTCGCGCCGCCGACGAGCTGGGCCATTACGGCCTGCGCCCGACGGTGGCGGACGCCCGTTTCGCCAAGCCTCTCGACACCGCGCTGATCCGCCGCCTGGCGCTGGAGCACGAAGTGCTGGTGACCATCGAGGACGGCGCCGCCGGCGGTTTCGGTGCGCATGTGCTGCAGTACATGGCCGGCACCGGCCTGCTCGACAAGGGCCTCAAGGTCCGCACCATGACCCTGCCCGATTTCTTCGTCGGGCACGGCACCCCCGAGCAGCAATATGCTGAAGCAGGCTTGACGTGGTCCGATGTGGTCACGACAGTGCTGGGGGCGCTCGGCCAGCCGCAACTCGTGCGGGAGGTTGGCGCCAACTGACCCCTGGTATCGTCGTGGCGCTCGCTCAACAGACATCATCCCATGCATCCACGTCTGCCGCCGATTTCGCGCGGGTGCGCGAAACCGTGACGGCCGCAGGCTCGTCGTTCTACTGGGCGATGCGGTTCCTGCCGCCCGAGAAGCGGGACGCCATTTTCGCCGTGTACGCCTTCGCGCGCGAAGTGGATGACATCGCCGACGGCAACGATCCCGATGAGGTCAAGAGCGCCGGCCTCGAGGCCTGGCGCGCCGAGATCGAGGCGCTCTACCACGGCTCGCCCGGGCATCCGATCACCCGCGTCCTGGCGTCGGCCATCGATGCCTATCACCTCGAGAAGAAGGATTTCATCGCCCTCATCGACGGGATGGAGATGGACGGCATCGGCCCGATTCGCGCGCCGTCGATGGGCGACCTGATCCTGTATTGCGACCGGGTCGCCTGCGCGGTGGGACGCCTTTGCGTGTGCATCTTCGGCGAACCCGGACCGGCGGGAAAGGCCGTCGCCGATCATCTCGGACTCGCGCTGCAACTCACCAACATCCTGCGCGACATCGAGGAGGATGCGGCCATGGGCCGGCTCTACCTGCCGCGCGAGTTGCTGGCTTTGGCCAGCATCGAGTGGGCCGACCCTGCCGTGGTCATCGGCGATCCCCGATTGCGCGAAACCTGCAGGGCGCTGGCCATCCGCGCCGATGAGGAGTTCCGACAGGCTGAGGAGGCCATTGCCCGCTGTTCGCGCAAGGCAATGCGCCCCGCCATCATCATGATGATGGTCTATCGCAAGACCCTCGACCGCCTGCTGGAAGAGGACTGGAGCTACCTGCCCAACGGTCCCCGCAACGGCGTATCCAAGCTGGAAAAACTCTGGATCGCCGTGCGTTACGGTCTGTTCTGAGCCCATGGCACGGACCTATGTCATCGGCGCGGGCCTTGCCGGCCTGAGTGCGGCCCTTACCCTGTCGCGCGCCGGCCGGGCGGTAACGCTGATCGAGGCGACGAAGCGCGCCGGAGGACGCTGCCGCTCGTTCCACGACCCTGCGCTCGATTGCATCATCGACAACGGCAACCACCTGGTGATGAGCGGCAACAAGGCCGCCATGAAGTTCCTCGACGAGGTCGGGACCCGCCATCGCATGGTCGGCCCCAGGAGCGCCGCCTTCCCCTTCTTCGATGTCGAGAGCGGCAAGCGCTGGACCGTACGCCCCAACTGGGGCCCGATTCCTTTCTGGGTTTTCGCGCCGTGGCGCCGGGTACCACGCACGTCATTCCTGTCCTTCCTGCCGGCGCTCAAGCTGTTGACCGCCGGACCGCGCCAGACGGTCGCCGACGTGATGCAGGCGAAGGGCGCGCTCTACCGAGGCCTTTGGGAGCCGCTGGTGATCGCGGCCATCAACGCAAAGCCCGAGCATGCGGCAGCCGTGCTGATGAAACCCGTCCTGCTGGAGACCTTCGCACGCGGCGCCGGAGCATGCCGCCCGCTGATCGCCAAGGTCAACCTGGCGGAATCCTTCATCGATCCCGCCATCGACATTCTTGAATCGCGCGGTGTCGACATCCGCTTCGGCGAGCGGGTGCAGGCGCTGGCGACACAAGGCGGCAAGGTCGGCGAATTCACCATCGGCGACGAGCAGGTCGTGCTGGATGACGGCGACGACGTGATCCTCGCCGTGCCGCCGTGGGACGCCGCGTCGCTGCTGCCCGACCTTAAGGTGCCGGGCGCGGGAGAGCCCATCGTCAACGTCCATTTCCGGCTGCCCAGACCACCCATGGGCGATGGCACGGTGGAATTGATGGGCTTGGTTGGCGGCTTCGCCCAGTGGATCTTCGTCCGCGACGACATCGTTTCCATCACCATCAGCGCCGCGCGCGAGGAAGCCCAACTCGGCGCCGACGAGATCGCCGCCCGCTGCTGGAAGGACGTGCAGGTGGCGCTGGGCGTCGACGGACCGGTACCGCAATTCCGTGTGGTCAAGGAGAAGCGCGCCACTTTCGCCCAGGACCCGGAGACGGTCGCCAAACGGCCGGGCCCCATTACCAGCCTGGGGAATCTGCTGCTCGCCGGCGACTGGACGAATACTGGCCTGCCTGCCACCATAGAGGGGGCGATCAGGTCCGGCAGGAAGGCCGCCGGACTGGTCTTGAAGCCCGGGAAAGGACGGAAGGCATGACCCGGCTGGGCATTGTCACCGGCATGCAGTTCGAGGCCGAGATCATCAGGGCCGAACTGGCCAAGGCCGGCGCACCGGACACCATCGCCGTCGCCTGCGCCGGACCCAGCTATAGCGCCGCCCGCCGCACCGCGGCGCGACTGCTGGACGAGGGCAGCGAGGCGCTGCTGAGCTTCGGTATCGCCGGCGCGCTGCACGAGAGCGTGAAATCGGGAACGCTGCTGATCGCCGGCCAGGTGATCAACTGGAACGGCAGCGTCGATGCCGATACCGCCTGGTTGGAACGCATAAGACTAGCGCTCGGCAAGCCGTCGTTTCCGACCGAGGTCGGAAATCTGGCGCACAGCGACCCGCCGGCGGTATCGCCCGCAGACAAGAGGGCGCTGCATAGACAGACCAAGGCGCTTGGCGTCGACATGGAAAGCTTTGGCGTGGGCGAGATCGCCCGCGACCGGGGCGTGCCGTTCCTCACCCTTCGCGCGGTGGCAGACGGCGCGACGAGAATGCTGCCCCTGTCTGCGCTGGAAGCAACGAACGCGGACGGAAGCGTCAGCGCCGCACGGGTGCTGTCGACGCTCGCCCTCCACCCATGGGAACTGGGAGATATGGTCCGGTTGGGCCTTCAGACCGGCGCGGCGCGCAGGACCCTACGCAACCTCGCCCTTCTGGGTACCTCGCGCCAGTTCTTCCTTTAATCTGGCGCGGCGCGGCGAACCTTACGCAACCTTGCTCTTCTCGGGGTTACGCGGCTTGTCTTCATGGACGTCGTGCATGAAGTTGGTGACCTGCTTCTCGAACACGTAGGTCGCCGGGCGCTGGTTGTGCAGCGGGATCTCCGGCGCCATCGGCGCTTCGGTCGAGACGCCCTTCATGAACACCTTCAGCGCCTTGAGCGGGTTCGACACCGTGTCGGTGACGGCCGTCGGCTCATAACCGCAATGGACCATGCAGTTGGCGCACTTCTCGTACTTGCCGGTGCCGTAGCTGTCCCAGTCGGTGGTTTCCATCAGTTCCTTGAAGGTCGAGGTATAGCCCTCGCCCACCAGGTAGCACGGCTTCTGCCAGCCGAAGACGTTGCGCGCCGGGCTGCCCCAGGGCGTGCATTCGTAGGTCTGGTTGCCGGCCAGGAAGTCCAGGTAAAGGGTCGACTGGTTGAACACCCAGTTGCTGCCGCGCTTGTGGCCGAGGCGGAACACCTTGCGGAACAACTCCTTGGTGTCGCGGCGTGACAGGAAGTGATCCTGCATGGGCGCACGTTCATAGGCATAGCCCGGCGAGACGGTGACGCCCTCGACGCCCAGGGTCTTCACGTAGTCGAAGAAGTCGGCGACGCGCTCCGGCTCGGCGTTGTTGAACAGGGTGCAGTTGACGGTGACGCGGAAGCCGCGTTGCACCGCTTGCTGGATCGCCTCGACGGCCCGCTCGAACACGCCGTCCTGCGACACGGACTTGTCGTGCTCTTCCTTCAGGCCGTCCAGATGGACCGAGAAGGTCAGGTACGGCGACGGCGTGAACAGGTCCATCTTCTTCTTGAGCAGCAGCGCGTTGGTGCACAGATAGACGAACTTCTTGCGGGCGATGATGCCCTCGACGATCTTGTCGATCTCCTTGTGCAGCAGCGGCTCACCGCCGGGGATCGACACCATGGGCGCACCGCATTCGTCGACGGCCTGCAGGCATTCCTCGACCGACAGGCGCTTGTTCAGGATCGCGTCCGGATAGTCGATCTTGCCACAGCCGGAGCACGCCAGGTTGCAGCGAAACAACGGCTCGAGCATCAGCACCAGCGGATAGCGCTTATTGCCCTTCAGCTTCTGCTTCATGATGTAGCTGGCAACGCGCACTTGCTGGATCAGAGGGACAGCCAAGGCTTTAATCCTTTCAAAGGTCTTCGTTCCGTCCGCTTTCAGGCGGCCGGGCGTTGTACGTTGCGGACCTGAGACGGCAGCTTGAACTGCACGTTCTCGATCAGTCCGTCGAGCATTTCCATGCCTTCCGCCCCCAATTCGCGAAGACGCGCGATCAATTCCCGGACAAGCTCCTCCGGCGCCGAGGCGCCGGCGGTGATGCCGATGACCGACTTGCCGTCCAGCCATGCCGGATCGAGACAGGTCGCGTCGTCGATCAGATAGGACGGAATGTTCATCTCGGCACCGATCTCACGCAGCCGGTTCGAGTTGGAGCTGTTCTGGGCGCCGACGACAAGCAGCACGTCGCAGCGGTCGACCAGGTGGCGTACGGCCTCCTGCCGGTTTTGCGTGGCGTAGCAGATGTCGCGCACATCGGGCCCCTTGATCGCGGGATAACGCTGCTTCAGCGCGGCGATGATGTCGCGGGTATCGTCGACCGACAGCGTGGTCTGGGTCACATATGCCAGCTTGGCGGGATTGGCGACGTTCAACTCGCCGACTTCCGCCACGCTCCCCACCAGATGGGTGGGGCCATCGATCTGACCTAGCGTGCCGATGACCTCCGGATGGCCGTGATGGCCGATCAGGATGATCTCATGGCCACCCTGCGAGTATCGCTCGCCTTCCATATGCACCTTGGCGACCAGCGGGCAGGTGGCGTCGATCACCTCGAGCCCGCGGTCCTCCGCGTTCTTCTCGACCACCTTGGCGACGCCATGCGCGGAAAAGATGGTGATGGCGCCCGACGGCACCGCGTCCAGTTCGTCGACGAAGACGGCGCCCTTGGCGCGCAGGTCCTCGACCACCCGCTTGTTATGGACGATCTCGTGACGGACATAGACTGGCGGGCCGTATTTGATCAGGGCCCGTTCGACGATATCGATCGCGCGCTCCACACCGGCACAGAAGCCGCGGGGTTGCGCCAGAAGTATCTTCATGCGTCCGCTTCTCCCGGGACGTTTCCTGGTAAGCCCGCCGATTCCGACGCCGGCTGGGCCATTTCATGCGCCCTATATAGTAGATTTCACGCTGCTGCGCTGCAACCAATACGCATGGCGGCCACCAATGCCGTCACTTGCCCGACCCACGCCGGACCGCCTGCAGAATGCCGATCGCCGTCACCGCGATGCCCGGCCAGAAGGTGACACCGGCCAGGATGCCCGGCCCGATCGGGTTCGGGTTGGGATCGCTGGTCAGCCCCAGCGCGGCGGCGATCATGATGGCGACGAGCGGCCCCGTGCCGAGCACGAGGATGACGACTCCGATCCAGAACAGCTTGGGCATTCCGCCACCTCCCTTCCGCCGATGCGCGGAAACCTACCAAAGGATGGCGCCGCTGGACAGCCGCGCGGAGTCCTGCCACCGTTCACGGCTCATGCGGGGAAACGGGAGACCTGGGCCATGATGACGGGCGAGCAGTACAAGGCGTCGCTGCGCGACGGGCGCGCGACCTATTTCGAGGGCGCGAGGATCGACGATCTCATGGCCCATCCCCTGTTCGCCAAATCGATCGAGGACGTAGCCGCGGATTACGACCGCTTCTACAAGCCCGATCCCGGCGCCGTCAGCGACTACATGACCGTGCCCGGATCGGCCGACGAGTTGCGCAGCAAGGTCGCGTTGCACCACGAGGTCGATCTGCTCACCCATGTCACCTACGCCTCGATCATGACCCTGCTGACCGCCGCCGACCGGGTCAAGACAGCGCGGCCACAGGCGGTAGACGCCATCAACTGGTTCGTGAAGCACGTGCAGGACAACGACCTGCGCATCACCGAGTGCATCACCGACGCCAAGGGCGACCGTTCACGCAAGCCCGGCCAGCAGGATGATCCGGACGCCTATCTGCATGTGGTCGAGCGGCGGCCGGACGGCGTCGTCATCCGCGGCGCCAAGCTGCATATCTCCTGCGCCTCGACCAGCCACGAGTTGCTGGTGATCCCCACCAAGGCGATGCATGAGGGCGAGGAGGACTACGCGATCGCCTGTGCGGTGCCGGCCAACGCGCCAAGCGTGAAGATTGTCAACACCATGCCCGCGCCGCGCAACCGAGACCCGCGCGACTTCCCCGTCTCCAGCAACCGCATTGTCCCCGAGGGCTTCGTGATCTTCGACAATGTGTTCGTGCCCAACGAGCGCATTTTCCTTGATGGTGAAACCGCTTATGCGGCGGTCTTCGCGCATTCCCTAGGATTGTGGGAACGCCTCGGTGGCCTCGCCTCGCTGGTCGATGGCGCCGACCTGCTGGTCGGCCTTGCCCAATTGATCGCCGAAGCGAACGGGCTGGAGAAGGTCGGGCACATCAAGGAGAAGATCTCCGAAATGATCATCAACGCGACCCTTATCCGGGCGTGCCTGGAGGCTGCCATCGCCCACAGCGAGGTCACCTCGGAAGGCGCGGCCTTTCCCAACGAGCTGTTCACCAATGCAGGCAAGTATCACGGCGCGGCCAATTACAGCCTGATGGTGCGCCACCTGCACGACATCGGCGGCGGTTCGATCCTGACCGTCCCGTCCATGAGCGATCTGGACAATCCGGACACGGGCCATCTGCTGCGCAAATATCTCGGCACCAAGCAGTCGGTGGACGGTATCTACCGCGCGAAGCTGTTCCACGCCATCCGCGACCTGACGGCGGATTCCTATGGCGGCTACAAGGCGGTGTCGACCATCCAGGCCGGCGGCGGCCTCTATGCCCAACGCATCGTCACCCGCAACCACTACAACATGAAGCGGGCCAAGGCGTTGGCGCTCGAAACCGCCGGGCTTGCCGAGGCCGGCCACGCCGACCTCAAGGCCGCGGAGTAGCGCCACATGCTCGGATTGATGCAGCAGCGCCCGCTGCTGATCTCGTCGCTGCTCGAACACGCCGAACTCAACCACGGCGAGACCGAGATCGTCTCGTGCCCGGTCGAGGGCGGCGAGCACCGCTACACCTACGCGGACTGCGCCAAGCGCACAAGAAAGCTCGCCAAGACACTGAAAAGGCTGGGTGTTGAAACTGGCGACAGGGTTGGCACCCTCGCCTGGAACACCTGGCGGCACTTCGAGTTGTTCTATGCCATTCCCGGCATCGGCGCGGTCTGCCACACCATCAACCCGCGGCTGTTCGACGACCAGATCACCTACATCGCCAACCACGCCGAGGACCGGTTCCTGTTCGTCGACCTGACCTTCGTCGAGCTGGTGGAACGGCTGATCGGTCGGATGCCCTCGGTGGAGGCGGTGATCATCCTCACCGACGCGGCGCACATGCCGAAGACATCGCTGCCGAACGTGCTGTGCTACGAGGACCTGCTGGCCGCCGAGGATGACGACTTCGCCTGGCCCCAGTTCGACGAGAACACGGCGTCGTCGCTCTGCTACACCTCCGGCACCACCGGCGATCCCAAGGGCGTTCTATATGCGCACCGGTCGACGGTCATCCACACCTACGCGGCATCGCTGCCCGACGTACACGCGTTCAGCGCCTGGGACGTGATCCTGCCGGTCGCGCCCATGTTCCACGCCAATTCCTGGGGTATTCCCTACTGTGCGGCGGCGGTCGGCGCCAAGCTGGTGCTGCCGGGACGCGACGTGAGCGGCACCACCATCCATGCGTTGATGCTGAAGGAAGGCGTGACCCATTCTGCCGCAGTTCCAACCATCTGGCTCGACTTCCTCAACCAGGTCGAGAACTCGGACAAGGGCACCGGCAAGCTCAACCGGGTCTGCGTCGGCGGCACCGCCCCGCCGCGCAGCATGATCGAACGCTTCCACAAGCTGGGTATCCAGGTGCGCCAGGGCTGGGGCATGACCGAAATGAGCCCCATGGGCACCTTCGCCACCCTGAAGCGCGACATGCTGGACTGGCCGGAGGACGAGAAGCTCGACGTGCTGGTCAAGCAGGGCCGCGGCGCGTTCGGCGTGCAAATGCGCATCGTCGATGATGCGGGGACCCTGCTGCCGCGCGACGGCAAGACCTTCGGCAATCTTCAGGTGCGCGGCCCGTGGGTGACCTCGGGCTATTTCAAGCGCGACGACAGCCCGATCGACGCTGACGGCTGGTTCAACACCGGCGACGTGGCGACCATCGATCCGCGCGGCTTCATGCAGATCACCGACCGGGCCAAGGACGTCATCAAGTCCGGCGGCGAGTGGATCAGCTCCATCGAGCTGGAGAACGCCGCCATGGGCTTCCCCGGCGTGGCGGAAGCCGCGGTGATCGGCGCCCATCACCCCAAATGGGACGAGCGGCCCCTGCTGGTGGTGGTGCCGAAGGGCGCGCCGCCAGACAAGCGGGCGCTGATCGACTATCTGAGCGGCCATGTCGCCAAGTGGTGGCTGCCCGACGACGTGGTGTTCGTCGAGGAACTGCCGCACACCGCCACCGGCAAGGTGCAAAAGACCGCGCTGCGCGAGCGGTTCAGAGACTACAAGCTGCCCACCATCTGAGGGGACCGCCATGACCAATCGCCAGTTCATGCTCGCGCGCATCCCGAACGGCCCGCTGACGCCGGATTGCTTTCAACTACGCAGTTGCGATATCCCCAAGCCCGGCGAGGGCGAGGTGCTGCTCAAGGCGCGCTACATCTCGCTCGACGCCGCCAACCGGGCCTGGATGCAGGGCGCAACCTACCGCGACGCCATCGAGGAAGGCACGGTGATGGCCGGCGGCGCACTCGCCGAGGTGGTCGAATCCAGGCATCCGGACTTCAAGCCGGGCGACCTGGCGTCGGGTGACTGCGGCTGGCAGGAATACGCCGTAAAGCCCGGGATGGCGTTGACGAAACAGCCGAACATGGAGCCGTTGCCGCATCTGCTGAGCGTCTATGGCATCACCGGTCTCACCGCCTATTTCGGCCTGCTCGAGGTCGGCCAACCGAAGCCCGGCGAAACGGTCGTGGTATCGGCCGCGGCAGGCGCCGTGGGCAACATCGTCGGCCAGATCGCGAAGATCGTCGGATGCCGCGTCGTCGGTATCGCCGGCTCGGACGAGAAATGCCGCTGGCTGACCGACGAACTGGGCTTCGACGCCGCCGTGAACTACAAGGCCGGCCCGGTCTACAAAAGCCTGAAGGCCGCCTGCCCGGACGGCATCGACGTCTATTTCGACAATGTTGGCGGCGACATCTTCGAGGCGGTGCTGTTCCAGATGAACCTGATGGGCCGCATCGCCTGTTGCGGTGCGGTGTCCGCCTATGACGGCACGCCGCCTGCCCACGGCCCGCGCGGCGTGCCCGGCATGTTCGTGGTCAAGCGGCTGACGGTGCGCGGCTTCATCGTCTCGGACTTCTTCGCCAAGCGGGACGACGCGCTCGCACAACTCCAGACCTGGGTGACCGAGGGCAGGCTGAAGGTCTTCGAGGACATCGTCGACGGGTTCGAGAGATTGCCGGAGGCGCTGATCGGCCTGCTGCACGGCGAGAACCGGGGCAAGCGCATGGTGAAAATCGGCTGATGACCCGTTGAACCCCGGGACAACGATCCCCAATTGTGTCCGTACCGAAATCTTTCAGTAATCAAAGGACGCGACATGGACCCGACCAAGCTGCTCGACCAGTTCCTCGGCGCCGACGCCAAGGCCGCCCTCGGCCAGGCCGGCGGCTTCGCCAAGGAGAAGATGGGTGGCATGGGCGGCATGGGCGGGCTCGCAGGCGGTGCGGCGGCCGGCGGTCTGGTGGCGCTGCTGTTCGGCAGCAAGAAGGTCCGCAAGATGGCGGGCGGCGTCGTGGGTTATGGCGGCGCGGCGGCGCTGGGCGCTCTCGCCCTCAAGGCCTACCAGAACTGGCAGGAAGGCAAGTCTGTCACCGGCGCGCCGCGGCCGACGCAGGCCGAGATTGCGCACACCTCGCCCCTCGCCCTGCCCACCGCGACGCCCGCCGCCAACGGCCAGCCGTTCGAGTTGTCGCTGATCAAGGCGATGATCGGCGCCGCCAAGGCCGACGGCCATGTTGATGCCGAGGAGCAAAAGCTTGTGTTCGAGCAGGTCGAGCGCGCTGGCCTCGACGCCGAGGCCAAGGCGTTCGTGTTCGACGCCCTCTCCGGCCCGACCGACCTGGCGGGCATCGCCGCCAGCGCGAGCACGCCCGAGCAGGCCAGCGAACTTTACCTTGTCTCGCGCCTTGCAATCGATCCGGACCATCCGGCCGAGCGGGCCTATCTGGAGGCGCTGGGCCATCGGCTGAAACTGCCCGCCGACCTTGTAGCCCATCTGGAGCGGCAGGCCGAAGGCGCGCTGCAGCCCACTAACTGACCCCTCCGAATACCGCTAGTCTCCTGCCTGGAAAACGGGATGGGAGAACTGGCATGTCGCACGTGAATGCCGGCCGGCTGTCGCTGGCAGTCGCCGTGCTCTTGCTCGGGCTTTCGACCAAGACCGCAGCGGAACCAACGCTCATCGTCCAGACGACGGACGGCCCGCTCCAGGGCGCGATGCAGGACGGCATGGCCGCGTTCAAAGGGATTCCCTTCGCCGCGCCCCCGGTTGGCGCGCTGCGCTGGCGGCCGCCACAGCCGCTGACGCCATGGAGCGAGGTCCGTGACGCGACGAAATTCGGCACCATGTGCGCGCAGCCGACGATGCCGAGCGGACGGGCCAAGGGCTGCGAGGACTGCCTGACCATCAACGCCTGGCTGCCGACGAGTTCAGCGGCAAGATCAAGGGCGTGCCCATGGCGGCGACGGCATATACATCTTCGGACTGGACTACAAGCCCGAGGTGGTGTTCGCGCCCGGCACCTGGGCCGCGCATCCCACCCAGAAAGGACCGGCGCATCTCGGCCATGATGACAAGCTGCTGGGTGAACTTCGCCAGGACCGACGACCCCAACGGCGCGGGACTTCCCAACTGGGGCCGGGCCAGACAGCCCGTGCCGGAGACGCCGGTGATCGATGGCGCCACCGCGTCGGTGCCGGACTTCCTCAAGGCGCAGTTCCTGCTCTGGTTCGACATGTGGGAGAAGCAGACGGGTCTGGAGGTCGAGTGAAACAGGAACGTCACCCGATGGACATGGTCGACACGTCGCGACAGGCATATAATGATTGGTGCGTTAATGCCGGGCCGGGGCCTGATCTCAGGAGGACAACGTGCCGGGATATACACTCGGGCGGCTGAGTTTCGACAAGGACTGGCGCGGCAGGGAGTCTGGCCAGCAACGGGTCATCGCCATCCATGATTGCGCGCCACCGCCGAGGGGCAGCCGCTTGGATGGAAATCCACAGGCAAACGTCCCGGCCGAGGTGCAGCCAACCTTCCTGCAGCCCAGCGAGATCGGCCGGATCGTCCACGGAGCGGCCGCGGCTTTCCCGGCGCCGCATGACTTCCCCAGCATTCTCAATGACGTGCTCGGCAATCTCGGCATCAAGGGACTGGACATCGACATCAGCCTGGTTCCGGCGGGCTGGCACATGGTCACGCCTTGCTTCCGAACGGTGATCGCCTACGAGGTCGAGTACGAGATCCTCGACATCGACGTCTCCGCAGCGATCGAGACGGTGTTCGGCAGCGAGACGTTCCCCGCCGGCGACCGCATCGCCAGTTTCCGAGTTCTGCACCCCAAGCGCTATCGCTTCGTGCGGCGCCACGAGCACAATCCGGCATGCTGTGGCGAGAAGCACGAGCCGCCTTCAGCCGACCCCTCCGACTGGTATCCCGAGTCGGAACGCGACATCAATTTCAAGTTCGGCCTAGACTACGAGTTCAAGAACTACTGGCACGACCCGTTCAAGCACAAGGGGAAGTACAACTATTACCAGGGCGAGGACTCGGCGCCCCAGTCGAACGACGACGACCTGCGCCGGCAGCTCGAGGAATTGCGGCGCCAGCTCCGAGAAATCCGCGAACAGCTTCGAAAGCTGATCGGCGACGGCGGCAATTAGTTTTCCCCGCGCTCCCGGAGCATCTCTAGCCCGAATTATTCATCAGCCGGGCTATTCCGGGTCGGCGAACGTAGCTTAACCTACTGATTTGGTGTAGAGAATAGGTGCTTAGACCACTCTCGAACACCGGACAGAAAGTGCCACGCCCGCCATGGTCGACGATAGCGTTGCTGG
>CAMDTB010000010.1 GCA_945907245.1 Rhizobium sp. Q54 | reverse complement strand
CTTGGTGGGCATGCAAGGACTCGAACCTTGGACCCGCTGATTAAGAGTCAGCTGCTCTACCACCTGAGCTACATGCCCTCACCAAGGAGGCGGCTTATACAAAAATGACTCTCCCGTGTCGACTACGAAAACACGGAAAGATCATAGGGATCAGAGCACCGTGCCCTGCCGCGCCAAAGGCACCGTTCCCTGGCGAGACAGGAGCACGTTGCGGTGGACGTAGACGTTCATCAGCAAGCCCATGCCGATCAGCAGTGTCATCATCGCCGAACCGCCGAACGACACCAGCGGCAGCGGCACGCCCACCACCGGAATCAATCCCATGACCATGGCGATGTTGATGAACACATAGAGGAAGAACGTGGTGGTGACTCCCACCGCCAGCAGCCGCGCGAAATGGTTGCGTGCCGACAGGGCGATCAGGAAGCCGTAGCCGATCAGCACCGCGTAAAGGATTACGAGCGTAATGCCGCCGACGAATCCGAACTCCTCCGCCAGCGCGGTGAAGATGAAATCGGTATGCTTCTCGGGCAGGAAGTTCAAGTGCGACTGGGTTCCCTGCATGAAGCCCTTGCCGCTGACGCCGCCCGAGCCCAGCGCGATCTTCGACTGCTGGATATGATAGCCCGTGCCGAGCGGATCGCTGTCCGGATCGAGAAAGGTGAACACGCGGTCGCGCTGGTAGTCGTGAAGCTGGTAGAATCCACCGATGGCGCCCAGGACGCCGACGACAGCACCGACGATGAACACCTTGCGCGGCACGCCGGCGACGAACAGGATCGTCGTGCCGCCCGCGGCGATCAGCAGCATGGTGCCCAGGTCCGGCTGGCGCAGCACCAGGATCGCCGGCAGGCCGATGAGCAGCGCGGGCTTGATCAGGCTTTTCAGGTTCTTCACGTCATCGAGGGTGAGGCCGTGATAGTAGCGCGACAGCGCCATCACCAGGCCGATCTTCATGATCTCCGACGGCTGCAGCCGCACGAAACCCAGGTCCAGCCAGCGCTGGGCGCCGCCGCCGATATCGCCGAGAATCTCGACCGCGATCAGCATGACCAAGCCAAGGCCATAGATGGCGTAGGACAGCTTCCACCACCACCTGATGTGCACCAGCGCGATGATGACCATGCAGGTGAAGCCGATGGCGAAGACAACCATCTGACGGCCCGCCAGCTTGGTGAAATCGCCGGAGGAGGCCGAGTACAGCATGGCGAAGCCGATGCCGGCGATGCACAGCAGCACGATCATCATGCTGCCGTGCAGATCCATGATCTTGGACATCAGCAGCCGATAGCGGTCGCGGGCGGCGCGGGCGTCAGCCATGGTCATGGTCTTCGTGGTCGTGGTCGTGATCGTGTCGGTCCAGGTCGAGTTCCTGCAGCGCCGCCTCGACCATCATGGGCCGGCCTCCGGTCAGCCCGCACGGATCGCGGATGAACGCCTCGCGCATGATGTCGCGGGCGATGGGCGCCGCCACGGCCGAGCCGCCGCCGCCATGCTCCACGATGATCGCGATTGCATAGGCCGGGTTGTCGATGGGTCCATAGGCGATGAACAGCGCGTGGTCACGCTCCTTCCATGGCCGGCTTTCGTTCTTGGGCACGCCGCCCGCGCGTTGGGCGGCGGTGATCGCGCGCACCTGCGAGGTGCCGGTCTTGCCGGCAAGCCCCCGGGGCCAGTCGCGGATGCGCGCTTTGCCGGCCGTGCCGCGTCCACCTTCCATGACCGCGATCATGCCGTCATGCGCGACCTTGAGCACCTCCGGCGTGACGCCGACAGACGGGAAGTTGTCGGCAGCCCGTCCCGGTCTGGCCTTGCTCTTGACCAGCGTCGGCGTCACCGCGTAGCCGCCATTGGCGATGCGCGAGGTCATCACCGCGAGCTGCAGCGGCGTCGCCAGCATGTAGCCCTGGCCGATCGACACGCTGAGCGTCTCGCCGTCGTGCCATTTGCGGTCCCGCTTGCGGGTTTTCTTCCAGGCCCTGGTCGGCACCAGGCCGTCCTTCTCGTGGTCGATCTCGATGCCGTGGCTATGGCCAAGGCCGAAACGGTTCGCCATGTTCGCGATGGTGTCGACGTCCATGCGCCGGGCGAGCTCGTAGAAATAGACGTCGCAGGACTGCTCCTGCGCGCTGATCATGTTCACGGAGCCGTGCCCGCCCCGCTTCCAGCAATGGAACGTCCGGCTGCCGAACCGCATGCCGCCGCCGCAGAACACCGTGTCGTCGGGATGGATCAGCCCCGCCTCCAGCGCCGCCATGGCGACGATAGGCTTGAACGTGGAGCCCGGCGGATACTGGCCCTGCACGGTCTTGTTCATCAGCGGCGTGCGCTCGTCGGCAAGCAGCGCCTTCCAGACATCGGTCCTGATGCCGAAATTGAAGTCGTTGGGATCGAAACCCGGCGCCGACGCCAGGGTGACCACCTCGCCGGAGTGCACGTTCATCACCACGACCGCGGCGCTCTGGTCGGCCAGCCGCTGCATGGTGAAGCGCTGCAGGTCGGCATCGATGCTGGTCACCAGGTCCTGGCCGGGCGTGCCGTCGTCGCGGGTCAACTCGCGCACCTCGCGGCCCAGCGCGTTCACCTCGACCCGCCGCAGGCCCGGCACGCCGCGCAGCGCCTTGTCGTGGTAATGCTCCAGGCCGCGCTTACCGATGCGGAACTCGGGCAGCATGTAGAGCGGATCGTCCGGCAGCTTTTTCAGGTCGTCGTCGGTGATCTGGCCGACATAGCCGGACAGGTGCGCGAAATCGGCCGGATAGGGGTAGAACCGGCTGCGGCCGGCGTCCGGCTGCACGCCGGGAAGCTCCGGGGCGATGCTGTTGACCCGGGCGAACTCCTCCCAGGTGAGATTGTCCGACACGGTCACCGGCAGGAACCGGCGCGACCGCTCGGCCTGGCGCAGCACTGCCTCCAGCTTCTGCGGCGGCAGCGGGATGATGCCGGACAGCTGCGCCAGGGTCGCCTTGAAGTCGCGCGCCTGCTCCGGGATCACCGACACCCGGTAGTTGAGCTGGTTGTTGGCGATCTCCTTGCCGTGCCGGTCGAGGATGCGGCCGCGCAGCGGGCTGATCAGCCGCAGATTGACGCGGTTCTCCTCGGCCAGCAGCTTGTACTGGTCGGCATTGATGATCTGCAGGTGGACCATGCGGCCGACCAGCGTCAGCAGCCCCAGCGCCTGCACCCCGCCCAGGATCATCGCCCGGCGGCTCAGCTTGCGGTAGCGCTCGCCCTTGATGTCCATCTCAGGCCTTCTCGTACAGCAGCTTGTCGATCTGGCGGAAACCCACCGCGAGCGGCACATAGGCCGCCGTGCCAAGGCCCCAGTGGGCGATGAACGGCCACACCGCGAACGCATGGTCCCACCAGAGACCGGCGAGCGACCAGGCCAGCGCCGACAGCGCCGCCGAAATCAGCGCGAAGCCCATCCAGCCGACGGCGAAGGGCTGGGTCAGCAGCACCTGGCGCTGGCTCTCGATCACGCCGCGCGTCACTACCAGCAGCAGCGCCATCAATCCCAGCGGGCCGCCCACCAGGATGTCCTGCCACAGGCCGATGGCGAAGGCGGCGGCAAGCGGCATGGCTTCGGCGCGGTACAGCGTCCAGTAGTAGACCAGCGGCAGCGTCAACGACGGCATGATGACGCTGAACTCCGGCGAGCCATAGGGCACGAAGGACAGCACCGCCAGCAGCAGCCCGAGCAGGAAGGGTACGCCGGCGCGCATGGCCACGGCCGCGCGGTGCAAGGTCGCCGCCATCAAGTGCCTCCTCCGCTCGGCGCGGGTGTCTCGTCGAGGCTTTCCGCCTCGGCTGGCGCGGCGTCCTCGGCGGAAGCAGGAGGAGGGCTTTCCGGCGTCGCCGAAGCTTCCGGCATCGCCGCTGGATCGGCGGGCGCGGGCGGCCTGAGCGCGGGAATTAGCGACGGACTGGGCAACACCGGATCGGCGGGCGGCGCGAAGGCTACCGGCGGCCGCTCCGGCCCCGTCTCGACCGCCACGGACGGTCCGGAAGGCAGCGCCAGCGGCTGCGCCACCGGGCTCTGCTCCGGCTTCTCCAGCGGCACATAGGCCATGACATTGACGAAATCGAGCCGCGACAGGTCGGCGGCCAGCTTCACGCGCACCGTGTCTCCGTCGACGAAGTCGACGATGCCGACCGGCAGCTTCGAGGGAAAGATGCCGCCGTCTCCGGACGTGAACACCTCGTCGCCGATCCTGGCCGAGGATTGCATGGGCAGATAGGCCAGCTTGGGCCGGTCGCTGTTGTCGCCCACCAGGATGCCGCGGTCGCCGGTACGGCGGATAAACACGGGGATCCGGCTGTTCAGGTCGGTCAGCAGCAGCGCCCGCGAGGACTGGCGCCCCACCGTGACGATCCGTCCGACCACGCCAGACGGATCCATCACCGGCTGGAACTTGCCGACGCCCTTGCCGGCCCCGGCGTCGAGCAGGATGGCGCGCACGAACGGCCCGCCCGGATCGCTGACCACCCGGGTCGAGATCGACGGGATCTGCATCTCGTCGCTGACCCGCATCAGCGCACGGAGCTGGGCATTCTCGCCGTCGAGCCGCATGGCGACGTTGCGCCACCGCTGCAGGCGCTCGTTCTCGGCGCGCAGTGCCTCGACCTTCTCGGCGCCGTTCAGCGTGTCCGCCACGACCGTGCCGAAGCCGCGGATCGCGGTGACCGGCTCACCCAGCACATCGACCACGGGCGCGGCCACATCGATCAGCACGCCCTGCACCTGCTCGTTGAGCGTCGGATAGATCTTGGAAAAAATGAGCAGGCCAAATGAGACCGCGACGAAGATGGCGAACGGAAGCCGCTGCGCCAGACCGCGCTCCGGATTCGCTGTGCGCGCCGCACGGCCGCCTGACCGTCTCACGGGCTGCATCTCCCAGTTGAACCGAGGAAGGCCGCGCCCGGGACCGCGCCCGGGAACCGCCTTTGCCGTCCGCTAAAAGCCCTAATAACCCCGCAGCAGGACAGCTTGCAACAGGTTGTCCTCCAGCGACCGTCCGGTGCCCAGCGCGACGCACGACAACGGATCCTCGGCGCGCGTCACCGGCAGGCCGGTGGCGTCGCGGATCACCTGGTCGATGTCGCCGAGCAGGCTGCCGCCGCCGGTGAGCACGATGCCCCGGTCGACGATGTCGGCCGCGAGCTCGGGCGCGGTATGCTCCAGCGCCACCTTCACCGCATCGACGATGGCGGCCACGGGTTCGGCGAGCGCTTCGGCGATCTGCACCTGGTTGATGATGATCTCCTTGGGCACGCCGTGCATCAGGTCGCGGCCCTTGAGCTGGATCTCGGCGCCGATGCCGTTCACCGGCGACCGCGCGGTGCCGATCTCCTTCTTGATCCGCTCGGCGCTGGCCTCGCCGATCAGCAGATTATGGTTGCGGCGGATATAGGCGATGATCGCCTCGTCCATCTTGTCGCCGCCGACGCGGACCGAGCGCGCATAGACGATGCCGCCCAGCGAGATCACCGCCACTTCCGTGGTGCCGCCGCCGATGTCGACCACCATGGAGCCGGTCGGCTCGGTCACCGGCAGGCCGGCGCCGATCGCGGCGGCCATCGGTTCCTCGATCAGGAACACCCGGCGCGCGCCCGCGGCCTCGGCGGATTCCTGGATGGCGCGGCGCTCCACCGGCGTCGAGCCCGACGGCACGCAGATCACGACCTGCGGGCTGGCGAACGAGCGGTGGTTGTGCACCTTGCGGATGAAGTGCTTGATCATCTCCTCCGCCACCTCGAAATCGGCGATGACGCCGTCGCGCAGCGGCCGGATGGCGGCGATGTTGCCAGGCGTGCGGCCCAGCATGGCCTTGGCCTCGTTGCCCACCGCCAGGACCTGCTTGCGGCCGTGCGGATCGAGGATGGCGACGACCGATGGCTCGTTGAGCACGATGCCGCGCCCCTTCACGTAAACGAGGGTGTTGGCGGTGCCGAGATCGATGGCCATGTCGTTCGAAAACAGGCCAAGCAGACGTGAGAACATTAAGACCTATGCCCTGTCTCTTGCGGGAGTTGCCCCAAACTCTCGGGTTGCAGATTTGCCCTTAGGAGTCGCCGTCAGGCGAATCAGCCTTCGAGTGCGCGACTTTATACCATTTTCCTCAGAGGGGATTTGATTAATCCCGGCTCCAGGAAGGGCATCGATATCCCACTTCGGGATGAAACGGGCCCGCCCCTCCTCGGACCCATTTCCAGCGCAGGCGGGATGTAGCGAATTCGAAGGAACGGGGCAAGAGGGAAAGGAAGCGAGAGTGCCCAATGCGCTTCGACTTCGGACGCTAGGCTCGACACCCTGGGGAGCCTGACGGCTAGATCAGCCGCATGCCCAGCGGTAGTTTCGCCAAATCCGGCTTCCTGACCTTCGTGGTCGACATGGGCCATTCGGTCACGAACCGAACGAAGCGTGGGATCTTGTAGCTGGCGATCTGGCCCTTGCAGTAGCCGACCAGTTCGGCCGGCTCCAGCGCCGCGCCCGGCACCAGTTCGACGAACGCCGCCGGCACCTCGCCCAGCCTGTCGTCCGGCACGCCGATGACCTGCGCCAGCTTCACCGCCGGATGGGTCATTAGGTAGCTCTCGATCTCCACCGCGCCGACGTTCTCGCCGCCCACCTTCAGCATGTCCTTCACCCGGCCGTGGAAGCGGACCCGGCCGCCCTCGTCCAGCGAGCACAAATCGCCGGTGTGCAGCCAGCCGTCCCGCAGCGTCTCGGCGGTCTTCACCGGGTCCTTGTAGTAGCCCGAGAAGATGGCGCCCGACCTGATCAGCAACTCGCCCTGTTGGTCCGGGCCCAGCGTCTCGCCGGTTTCCTTGTCGATCACCCGAAGCTCGACGCCAGGCAGCGCGGCGCCATTGCTGGTCAGCCGGTGTTCCAGGTCGTCCTCGGGCAGGTTGGCGCAGACGATGCCGCAGGATTCGGTGAGGCCATAGGCCGCCGTCTGCACCGCGCCCGGAAAGGCCTCCTGGAACCGCGCCAGCAGGCCGCGTCCGCCGACCGCGTTGATCCGCTTCACCGACGACAGGTCGCGGCGGGAAAAATCCGGATGGTTCATCAGGTCGGCGCAGATCGCCTCGAAGCTGGGCCAGATCCATGTCGCCCGCTCCTCCTCGATCAGCCGCAGCGCCTCGCCCGCGTCGAAATGCAACTGGGAGATCATCGCGCCGCCGCCATGGGCCACGCACATGAACGGCAGCAGGTACGAGATGTGGAACGCCGGCAAAGGATCCCACATGCGATCTTGCGGGCCGATCGAATAGCGGTAGCGCCACAGGTCGACCGCGCTGCCGACGAGCGCATGATGCGGCACCATGCAGCCCTTCGGATTCGCCGTGGTGCCGGACGTATACATGATGATGCCGGTATCGGCCGGATCGACCGGCACGGGCAGCGCGAGCGCGTCATCGGACATAGCCTCGAAGTCGGCCTGCCCGATGAAGCCGGCGGGCGCGTCGGCGCCGAACATCACGATGGACCGCAACACCGGCGCTTCCCTGGGGTGCAACGACCGGGGATCGGCTTTGCCGGCCAGGTCGGGCAGCGCCGCCATCAGCAACCCAGCGAAATCCACATGCGGCTTGAGCGCGTCGGACGTGACAAGCACCGAGACATCCGCGTTCTCGAGCACATAATGCAGTTCGCGCGCCTTGTAGCGGGTGTTCAGCGGCACCAGCACAGCGCCCAGCAGCGCGACCGCCCAGACCAGTTCGACGAACTCGACGCAGTTCGGCATCAGCAGCCCCACATGATCGCCCCTGCCCACGCCCAGCGCCGCCAGGCTGCGTGCCCGCTCATGGGCCTTCACCTCGAGTTCGGCATAGGTGCGGCGGCGATCGGAGAAGATCACCGCGTCGTTGCCGGGCCAAAGACGCGCCGCACGCTCGAAAAGCTCGGCCGCCGTGCGGATTTCCTGTTGCGTCGTCATGCGCGTCATCCGTCCAGGGTGATCCGGAGCCGCTCGGGCGTACCGCCCACGCGCTCGAACTCCAGCATCAGAGAGCGATCGGGGTTCGCGGTCAGCCGGAACTCCAGGCTCGCCCCGGCACGCGCGCGGCCGCGCGCGTTTGATAGGGCAAGGCCGGCGCGCAAAAGCACCTCCTCCAGCACCGAGCGGCCCCAGCTTTCCAGGTCGGCGGTATCGGTGTTCGTCATCGTCATCCTCCGAAGCTGTCGAGGGCCTGATGGTCGTCGATGGCCGCGCAGATGCGCTCGATCATGGCAAGCGACATGCGCTCGGGCTGCATGTCCGGCAGCATGGGCGGCGGGCACAAGGTCGGCGTCCACATCAGCAACGCCGTGAAGGTCTGCTGCCGATAGGCCCGCAGGGCGTCCTCGCGGCCGATCTCGATGCCGAAGCCGTCCTGCACCCGGCGCAGGTACCGGTCGATCAGGTCGTGCTCCCAGGCCCGCCGGTTCTCGACCGACAGCGCCGCGGTCAGCATGTAGGCCACGTCGCGCGCCCACAGCCCGCGGCAGACCCGCGCCCAGTCGCTCAGCCCCATGCGGCCGTCGCCGGTGACGTACCAGTTGTCCAGATGCACGTCCGAATGGATCACGGTGCGCGGCTGGTCCGCATGGGCGGCCGCCGCCCGCGCCGCCGCCGGCCAGATCTCGCTACGCCGCGCCATCAGCCGGCCAGGGATCACGGCTGCGGCCTTGGTCAGCGCCTGCTCGTGCCCGTCCTGGATGCCGCTGCGCCGTCCCGCCTCGAAGAATGCCTCGTAGGTATTGAGCCACGCCAGCGTATCCGTCGCCGCCGCCTGCCGCAGCGAGCCGTGCAGCGTGGCCAGCGTATCGATCATGCCTTCCGCCTGTGCGGGGCCGATGACGGTATCCACCTGGCAGAAGCTCGCGCCGCGCGTGACCGTGAGATCGTCGAACAGGTGCAGCGACCGTCCGGAGTCAGGATCGCGGCCGGAATAGCGGCAGACCGGCGCCTCGATGTCGAGCGACGGCCTCACCTCCACCAGGAACCGCCCCTCGGACGGCGCCGCCATGCCCGCCGACAGCCGGGTCGCCAGCGTCGGTGTCGATTTGGCGAACAGCCGCGTGGGCAGGCCGGCGCCGGCATCGTTCCAGACCACCTGTAGTCCGCGCCTGACGCTGGAGCCGTCATCGCCGCCAACGATGCGTACCGTCTCGGCCTTCGCGCCAGGCGTAGCGTCCGCGAACACGCTGGTGACCCACGGCGCGGTGATCGCCTCCGCATGAAACGGCACCGTGCCCGGCATCGCCTCGGGTCGCGCCATCAGGTCCCACAGCGCATGGGCGGCGATGCGCGCCCGCGTGCGAAGCTGACGCGCCGAGGCTTGTGGTTCCATCGCTGCCGGTTCCCGTTTCGTTGGACCGAGCCTACCAACGTCGCCCGGACAGTGCACAAACAAAAAACCCCCGCCTTTCGGGCGGGGGCTCGTGTCTCGCGGCGTTTGCCGGAAAACCTAGTTGCGGGCCTTGTCGACCAGCTTGTTCTTGGCGATCCAGGGCATCATGGCGCGCAGCTTCTCGCCAGTTTCCTCGATCTGGTGGCGGGCCTGGTTGGCGCGCATGGCCTTGAAGCTGGGGTAGCCGGCCTTGTTCTCGAGCACGAAGTCGCGCACGAAACGGCCGTCCTGGATGTCCTTCAGGATGCGCTTCATCTCGGCCTTGGTCTCGCTGGTGATGACGCGCGGACCCGAGACGTAATCGCCATACTCGGCGGTGTTCGAGATCGAGTAGCGCATGTTGGCGATGCCGCCCTCATACATCAGGTCGACGATCAGCTTCACTTCGTGCAGGCACTCGAAATACGCCATTTCCGGCGCATAGCCCGCCTCGGTCAGCGTCTCGAAACCGGCCATGATCAGCTGCGACAGACCGCCGCACAGCACGGCCTGCTCGCCGAACAGGTCGGTCTCGCATTCCTCGCGGAAATTGGTCTCGATCACGCCGGCCCGGCCGCCGCCGATCGCCGAAGCATACGACAAGGACAAATCGAGCGCGTTGCCCGACGGGTTCTGATGCACCGCCACCAGGCAGGGCACGCCGCCGCCGCGCTGGTACTCGGAACGGACCGTGTGGCCCGGGCCCTTCGGCGCGACCATCGCCACGTCCAGGTCCGGGCGCGGCTCGATCAGGCGGAAATGGATGTTGAGGCCGTGAGCGAACAGCATGGTGGCGCCCTGCTTCATGTTCGCGGCCAGGTCGTCGGCATAGAGCGCGGCCTGGTTCTCGTCCGGCGTCAGGATCATCATCACGTCGGCCCACTTGGCGGCTTCCGACGGGCTCATCACCTGGAGGCCCTCGTTCTGGGCCTTCTGGGCGGTGGCCGAGCCGGGACGCAGCGCCACGGCGACTTCCTTCACGCCGCTGTCGCGCAGGTTGAGCGCGTGGGCATGGCCCTGGCTGCCATAGCCGACGATGACGACCTTCTTGGTCTTGATCAGATTCACATCCGCGTCGCGGTCGTAATACACCCGCATGGTGGCTTCCCCTGTGGAGTTCGTTGGGTTGATCAGGTGCGCACTGCCTTAGCGTCACAAGGCCGTGCGCGCAAGGTTTAGAGTCGTTACATGGCCCCCGCGCCGCGCTTGATGGCGACGACGCCGGTGCGCGAGACGTCGACCAGGCCGAGCGGCTTCATCAGCTCGATGAAGGCGTCGATCTTCTCCGAGCTGCCGGTGACCTCGAATGTGAAGCTGTCTGTCGTGGTGTCGAGCACCCGCGCCCGGAACGCGTCGGCGAGGCGCAGGCTCTCGACGCGCGGATCACCGGTCGCGGCGACCTTCACCAGCGCCAGCTCGCGCTCCACCGCCGGGCCTTCCGTCGTCAGGTCCGACACCTTGTGGACCGGCACCAGCCGCTCGAGCTGCGCCTCGATCTGGTCGATCACGGCGGGCGTGCCCCGCGTCACGATGGTGATGCGCGACAAGCCCTCGGCATGGTTCACCTCGGCCACGGTCAGGCTCTCGATGTTGTAGCCGCGGCCCGAGAACAGGCCGATGACGCGGGCGAGAACGCCAGCTTCGTTGTCGACGAGCACGGCCATGGTGTGCCGCTCGATGGGTTGCTGCGGGCGCATTGTGGGCCTCTTCTTCCGGAAACCTTGTTGAACTCAGACCAGCGCCAGATCGTCGGCGCGCTCGATCCCGGCATCCCTGGCGTTGAGCAGGATCTCGTTATGCGCGGCGCCCGACGGCACCATCGGGAAGCAGTTCTCCAGCTTCGCCACCTGGCAATCGACGATCACCGGCTTGCGGATCGCCATCATCTCCTCGATGACGCCGTCGACCTCGTCCGGCTTGGTGCAGCGCAGGCCGACGCCGTGCATGGCTTCGGCCAGCTTGACGAAGTCAGGCAGCGAGTCCGAATAGGAATGGGAATAGCGGCCCTCGTAGCTGATCTGCTGCCATTGGCGGACCATGCCCATGTATTCGTTGTTCAGGATGAACACCTTGATCGGCGCGTCGTGCTGCACGGCGGTGCTGAATTCCTGGATGTTCATCATGGTCGAGGCCTCGCCCGCCACGTCGATGACCAGCGCGTTCGGATGGGCGATCTGCACGCCGACGGCAGCGGGCAGGCCATAGCCCATGGTGCCGAGGCCGCCCGAGGTCATCCAATGGTTGGGTTCGTCGAAGCCGATGAACTGGGCCGCCCACATCTGGTGCTGGCCGACCTCGGTGGTGATGAACGGCTTCAGGTGCCTGGTCAGGGCATGCAGCCGCTGCAACGCGTATTGCGGCATGATCACGTCCTGGTTCGGCTCGTACTTCAGGCAGTCCTTGGCGCGCCACTGGTCGATCTGCGTCCACCAGTCGGCGAGCGCCTGCTTGTCGGGGCGGTGTACGCCCGCCTTCCACACCTTGATCATGTCCTCGAGCACATGGCCCGCGTCGCCGACGATGGCGACGTCCACATGCACGTTCTTGTTGATGCTGGACCGGTCGATGTCGACGTGGATCTTCTTCGAGTTCGGCGAGAACGCGTTCAGCCGGCCCGTGATCCGGTCGTCGAAGCGGGCGCCGATGTTGATCATCACGTCGCAGTCATGCATGGCCAGGTTGGCCTCGTAGGTGCCGTGCATGCCCAGCATGCCCAGCCACTGCTTGTCCGAGGCTGGATAGGAGCCCAGACCCATCAGCGTGGTGGTGATGGGAAAGCCGGTCATGCGGACGAACTCGCGCAGCAGCTGCGAGGCGTTCGGGCCCGAATTGATGACGCCGCCGCCGGTGTAGAACACCGGCCGCTTGGCCGCGGCGATCAGCTCGACCGCCTGCTTGATGGCATTGAGATCGCCCTTCACCTGCGGCTGGTAGCTGCGGTGCTTGGTCTTGGGCGAACCCGAATACAGGCCGGTCTCGACCTGGATGTCCTTCGGCATGTCGATGACGACCGGTCCGGGGCGGCCGTTGGTCGCCACGTAGAACGCCTCGTGCATCACCGGGCCGACATCCGCCACGTTCTTGACGAGGTAGTTGTGCTTGGTCGCCGGACGGGTGATCCCGACCGTGTCGGCTTCCTGGAACGCGTCCGAGCCGATCAGGTGGGTCGGGACCTGGCCGGTGATGCAGATGATCGGGATCGAGTCCATCAGCGCGTCGACCAGGCCGGTGACGGCGTTGGTCGCGCCCGGGCCCGAGGTGACGAGGACGACACCAGGCTTGCCGGTCGAGCGGGCATAGCCTTCCGCCGCATGCACCGCGCCGCCTTCCTGACGCACCAGGATGTGGCGGATGTGGTTCTGCTTGAACAGCGCGTCATAGATCGGGAGCACGGCGCCGCCCGGATACCCGAAAATGGTATCGACGCCCTGTTCCTTCAGCGCCCGGATGATCATCTCGGCGCCCGACATCATGTTGCCCTGTGCTTCCGGCGGCATGCCCTGTCCTCATTCCTGCGCCGCCCGCGAAAGGGCCGGCGATCCAACCGCGGCCCAATAGCATCGTAAGGCAGGCCGCGCAACGCTTTCCCCGCCCCGGTCAGGGCCGAGAGGCGCGCACCCTACTGATGCTTTATTACCTCGTCAACCCATTATGTGTAATTTTTGAAAAGATAATATCGACGATTCTTTCCGTTTGTTTCTCGTCGATAATGTCCCAATCGCGGCACTGGTTGCGGAACCAGGTCATCTGACGCTTGGCGTATTGCCGTGTCGCGGTCTTGGCCAGGGTCACCGCCTCGTCCATGGCCATCTCGCCGGCCAGCGCCGCGCGAAGCTGCGGCACGCCCAGCGCCTTCAGCGCCGTCAGGTTGGGATCGGCGGGCGGCAATGCCGCCACCTCATCCAGCACACCGGTCTGCATCATCAGGTCGAAGCGGCGGTCGCAGCGTTCGTAGAGCCAGTCGCGCGGCGGCAGCAGCACGAACTTGCCGACGCCGCCCTGCCGGTCCAGCGCCGTCAGCGGCCCGTCGAGCGTCGTCTCCTGCCACGCGGCCAGCGAGCGGCCGGTGGACCGGACAACCTCCAGCGCCCTCGCGATCCGCTGCCCGTCGGTGGTCCGAAGCCGCTCGGCCATGACCGGATCCTCGGTGGCCAGCGCTGCATGCCCGGCCGCCGCGCCCGATGCGAGAACCAGATCCCGCACTTCGCCGCGGATCCTCTCGTCGATGGACGGCACCTCGGAAAGGCCGCCCAACAGAGCGCGGAAATAGAGCCCGGTGCCGCCGGTCACGATGGCCGCCTTCCGCCTTGTCCGGATGTCCTCGATGGCCGCGCCGGCGAGCGCGGCCCAGCATGCCACCGAAAACGGCTCCGCGACGCCGGCGACGCCGTAGAGATGATGCGGCGCCCGCGCCCTGTCGGCGGTGTCCGGCGCGGCGCTGAGCAGCGGTAGCTCACGATATAATTGCATGCTGTCGGCGTTGACGATTTCGCCACCCAGACGCCGGGCAAGGACCAGCGCGACCGCCGATTTGCCGCTTGCGGTTGGGCCGGCAATAAGAATAACTTGAGGCCGCGTCTCGGGTGTCATCACACCATACTTCGGTAAATACTGAACGGGGACAAGACGCTGCTGACGATAGCAGGGAATCGCACCAGCGTCGGGCCCCGGTCCTGACAGGAGAGGACAAACATGGCTAACACACTGACTTTCCAGGCCACGCCGGGCATCGCGCGGCTTACGCCGGTGCATCTCGAACTGGTTTCCGCCGCCCTGCTGCGCGCTGGCGCGTCGGGCCTGAAGCCCAGGTGGGTCACCAAGAACGTACAGGCGGAACTGCGTTATGACGGCATCGAGGGCGACAAGGCCATCGAGGTCGCCAACGGCGCCGTGAAGGGTTCGGGTCTCGTGATCGCGAACAAGGACTAGTGTCCATCCGCCTGCTGATCGCGGACATGGACTCCACGATCATCGAAAACGAATGCATCGACGAACTGGCTGACGCCGTCGGCATCAAGGATCAGGTCGCCGCCATCACCGAACGGGCGATGCGCGGCGAACTTGATTTCGAGGCCGCGCTCCGCGAGCGGGTCGGCATGCTCAAGGGCCTGCCGGAAGCCGCGCTGCAGGAGGTCTATGACAGCCGTATCCGGCTGACCAAGGGTGCCCGCGAGATGACCGACGCGCTGCACGCCAAGGGCATCAAGTGCATCCTGGTCTCCGGCGGCTTCAGCTTCTTCACCAGCCGGATCGCCCAGGCCGCCGGTTTCGACGCCGACCACGCCAACACGCTCAATGTCGAGCACGGCGCCCTGAGCGGCACGGTCGCGGAACCGATCCTCGGCGCCGACGCCAAGCTGGCGACCATGCAACGCTATGCCGCCGACATGGGCATCGGCCTCGACCAGGTCATCGCCATTGGCGACGGCGCCAACGACCTGCCGATGATCCAGGCCGCCGGTTACGGCATCGGCTTCTGCGCCAAACCCAAGGTCGCCGAAGCGGCAAAGTATCGCATCGACGAGCGCGATCTCACCAAGGTGCTGGATATCGCCGGATTGCGGTAGACTGCGGCGATCTGGGGAGATTGCCATGGCCCGCGTACCGTATCTCGACAAGCACGACCTGCCGCCTGAATACCAGGAACTGCTGAACCGCAGCATCAACGTCACGCGGGCGCTGGTGCACAGCCCCAAGGCCGCGCGCAAGTTCGGCGCGCTGGGCAACTACATCCGCCACGGCAGCACGCTGGACTCCCGGCTGAGCGAAATTGCGATCATCCAGGTCGGCTACCTGACACGGTCGCCCTACGAATACTCCCATCACGTGAAGATCGGCATGGACATGGGCGTCAGCGCAGGTGACATCCGCGCCATCGCCGCCGAGACGGCGGGAAAGCCGTCCAGCCTCGATGCGCTGTCGAGCGCCGTGATCCGCGCGGCGCGCGAGATGACCACCGACCTGACGATCTCCGACGCCACCTTCGCCCTGCTGCTGGACGAACTCGGCACCGAGCGGCTGATCGACCTGATCCTGGCGATCGCCACCTATAACGGCGTCGTCCGCATCCTCGGCGCGCTCCAGATCGACGTCGAGGCCGACTACCTCACCTATCTCGAGCAGTTCCCGCTGCCGACGGCGTAAAGCAGGCTGTCTGCCTCTGACCGGTTCGCGTTGCTTGTCGGTCCGCGTCGATTGCCCCGGAAAATCCTGCACGAGGCGCAGAACCGCATTGCCGCGGACAATTCGTTGCGGTTATTTAATGATTTTGACAATCGACGACAAACCGGGATGGAAAACCCATGCTCACCAGACGTACCGGCGTTATCGCTGCGCTCATATTTGCGTTCAGCAGCACGCTATACGCTGCGGACCTCAAGAATTTGGCGGATGTGGATCCCGAGCAGCTTACCCTCAAGGAATCACAGAAGATCTTCAAGAAGGAGGCCGATGTCGCCGGCGCCTTCGCCGAAAAACGGAAGGTCCTGATCACCGGGTACCGGATCGGATTTATGACGCATGCGATAGCGGGGGTGCACGAGGAGGGATCGAGAAGCCAGATCAGCAACTTCAGTGGCCAGGACAGCGTCACCTATTACTCCCAGAATCCCGACAAGCATCTGGTCGCCATCGCCCGCTTCGCCTATGACGAAGCGCTGGCGCAGGAGATCACGGAAGAGGCGTATGCCGACCTGCGCGCCCGGCTCCAGGCAATCGGCCGCGATGTCGTGTCGATGGACACCCTGAAGGATTCGGAAGGCTACCGCGCGCTGGAACTCGCACAGGCTGACCCCAGCGGACAGTTCTCCAGCCGCGACGACAATGGCGGGCTCGCTGACGTCAGCTATGTCGCCAGGACGCCGGCGGACATCCCCATGTGGTTTCTGCCGGCAAGCCCGCTCGACAAGGGCGGCGCCATGTCCAAGGTGAGTTCCGCCTTCTCGCAGAAGAACATCAAGCCGCTGATGGCGCTCGGCGCCGCCGCCGATGCGGTCATCGTCGATGTCTCAGCCCGGGTCCGGCCGGCCTGGGTGATGGGCGCGCGGGGCAAGATGCTGCGCGCCGCCACGGTCAAGGCCGATCCCTATCTGGTGGTGCTGCCTGAGCCGATCATCATCCAGACCTACCGGGACACGCCGATCGGCAAGGTGCCGTCGAAGATCGGAGCACTGCGCTTCAATTCGTCCATGGAGTTCAACTACGGCTATGACTACGGCGAGCTGCTGGTCGACGACAAGACGGTCGACAAGAGCTACTTCACCCCTGCGTATGAACGGACAACGATCGTCCAGATCAATCCGGACCGGGAGAAGTTCAAAGCCAAGGTGCTGCACGCGCTGAAGATGATGAACGCCAGCATCGCCCTCTGGGCCAAGGAGAACCCGGCCGGTTGACCCTGCCGGATGCCTGACGGTTTACCTGCGCGTCGTTTGCCGCCATTCTGCCGCGAACGACGGAGTTGCCATGTCCACCATCCACCAGATGCGTGTCGAGTTCGACCCGCCGGAAGACCGGCTGCTGATGTCCATCATCTCGAAGGACGGCAAGGAGTTCCGCATGTGGTTCACGCGGCGCTTCGTTAAGCTGCTGTGGCCCAATCTGGTGAAGCTGGCCGAATCGACTCCCGAGGCCGCCGCGCAGCAGTCGGACGCAGCCCGCAAGAGCATCGTCCGCTTCCAGCACGAGAAGGCGCTCGCGGCGAGCAACTTCACCAACAAGTACGACAAGGAGAAGGTCGTCAGCCAGTATTTCGGCGAGGAGCCGGTGCTGATCACCCAGGGCAGCATCAAGCGCATCGATGCGCCGAAGGGACCGAACCAGGTCGCCTTCATGGCCAAGGACGGCCGGCCGGTGACCATGGCGCTCGACGATGTGTTGCTGCACTCCATGGTCCGGCTGATCCGCAACGCCGCCGGGAAGGCCGGCTGGGGCCTGGATCTCGGCGCCCTCGCGGGCGATGCCGCGGCGACGAAGGACGACCAGCCGGCAACGCGGGTGCTGAACTAGCCGCCGCGCCAAGCCTCTGGGGTATCTCGGGGAAACTGGTGCTGCTGGACAGGATTGAACTGTCGACCTCTCCCTTACCAAGGGAGTGCTCTACCACTGAGCTACAGCAGCAGCGGGAGGGCTTATGCCAAGGAAACCGGACAGGCGCAAGCCCTTTTGCCCGCCGTCTGTCCGCATGGCGGGCCGGCCGGCGCGCCGTGCCCGCCGGCCGCGAAAACCCGCGTCGCGCCGTAGCTACTGGTACTTCACCGAGCAGCCATAAGCCTTGGTCTGGGCCACCTGCACCGGCTTGCCGGCGGCGACCGCGTCATAGGCCGCGCGCACGTAGTTGTCGGCCTTCGGAATGTCCGACTGCTTGGCCGACGGAATGCTGTCGATGGCGCCCATATAGGCCAAGGTCTGCGCCGGCGTGATCACCACCATCTGCGGCGTGGCGGTCGCGCCATACGCCATGCCGATCGTGCCGTCCTCGTCCAGGATCACGTCCGACGGGGCGGCGTTGCGCGACTTGGTCAGCTCGTTCGCCTTGGCCGCCGAGACATGACCCTGCTTGCCCGGCGCCGATGAGACGACCGTCAGCCACACCGCGCCCTTGCCGGTCAGTTCCTTCTGGAGCGCCTGCATGTTGCCGCTGTCGTAATGCTTCACCACGAACGGACATTCATGGTTGGTCCATTCCAGCACCACCGTCTTGCCCGCATAGTCGCTGAGGCTGACCGTCTTGCCGGCCGCATCCTTGCCCGTGAACGCGGGCGCCTTCTGGCCGATTTCCGGCGCGGCGTACGCCGGAGCCGCCATCACGCAAAGCGCCAATCCTCCGGCCAGCGCCGCGGAAAGTCGTCCGATCATCGCAAACTCCCTGAGTTGAGAATACTACCCCTCGGCCTGGCCGATGGCGTCCAGCACGATGTCCGGCGTGAGCAACTGCGGCAGCACGACGGCCTGGGCGCGACCAGGCGCAAAGTACAGATAGAGCGGCACGCCGCTTCGGCCATAGTTTGTCAATATTTCGGTAATCTTTGGGTCGCGACGCGTCCAGTCGCCTTTCATGTAGCGGATGCCCTTGTCGCGAAACGCGGCGGCGACCGCGTCAGTGGTCAGCGCGACCCGTTCATTGGCGAGGCAGGTGATGCACCAGGCCGCCGTCATGTTGACGAACACCGGCTCGCCCGCCGCCCGGTACGCCGCCAGCCTGGCCTCGTCATAGGGCTCGGCGGCCAGCACGCCGGCATCGGCCGCGGCGGTGGGCGCATCCTGCTCGCCGGCGTACCAGACCAGCCAGGCGCAGGTCGCCAGCGCGAGCACCGCCAGCCCATGGCTGAGCGCCTTGCCGAAACCATGCGCACCCCGCGCGATCCGCCATAGCCAGATCGCGAATACGACCAGCATCAGGATGGCGAGGAGCGCGGCGACGGCGGCGATGCCGGCCTGCTGGCCCAGCACGGTCACCAGCCAGATCACCGTGGCGTATACGGGAAACGCCAGGAATTGGCGGAACCGGTCCATCCACGGCCCGGGCCGCGGCAGCAGGCGGCCGATGGCCGGCACCTCGCTGATCAGCAGCATCGGAAACGCCAGCCCGAAGCCCAGCGCCGCGAAGATCGACAGCGACCCCAGCGGCGGCAACAGCAGCGCCGCGCCCAGCGCCGAGGCCATGAACGGCGCGGTGCAGGGCGTCGCCACGATGGTGGCCAGCACGCCGGTCGCGAACGCGCCGACGGCGCCGCCCCGGTCGACCAGACCCTGCCCCAAGCCGGTGAAACTGCCGGCAAGCTCGAAATAGCCCGACAGCGAGAGGCCGACGGCGAACAGGATCACCGCCAGCACGGCGACCACTTCCGGCGATTGCAGCTGGAAGCCCCAGCCCACCGCCACGCCGCCCGCGCGGAACGCCAGGAGCGCACCGGCCAGCGCCAGGAAGCTGACCATGACGCCCGCCGTATAGAGCAGTCCCTCCATCCGCTTCTCGCGCAGCGACAGCCCAGACGCCTTCACCACCGCAAGCGCCTTCAGCGACAGCACCGGAAACACGCAGGGCATCAGGTTGAGCAGCACACCGCCGAGGAATGCGAACAGCATGGCCTGCCAGATCGGCAGCTGGTCGATGCCGCCCGCCATGCCGCCGCCAGCGTCGGCCGCTGCGCCCGGCGGTTCGGCCCGGACCGCCGCCGGCGGAGAAAAGGTCCCCGCCGGCGCACTGACCGAATAGGCCTTGTCGCCGACTCTCAGGACGCCCTCGACGGTTTCATCGGGCTTGCCGCTACCCATCGGTATGGCGAGAACGCGCGCGGCACCATCGGCGCTTTCGGTCTGGGCGGCGCTGTTGCTGATCAGCGTCTCGGTGAAGGGAAAGAATCGCAGCACGCCGTCGCCGGCATCGGTGAAGCGCAACGCGAGTGTCTTGCCGTCGACCCGGAACTCGGCGGTGCCGGGGAACGCCGCGGGCAGCGCCTCACGCGCCTTTCTGAAGCCCGCGGTGTGCAGCGGGTCACGCACCGCGTCGGTTGCCACCGGCAAGGTCAGCTCCAGGTCGGCGCCCTCCGGGATGCAGATGTCCTCGCAGACCAGCCAGTCGGCGCGGGCCTTCAGCGTCACCTCGCCCTGACCTATGTCGGCGGGCGGCGTCACCGTCACCAGCAGCCAGTGCTCGGCGTCGTATCCGTAATTGGTCAGCGGGCCGAAGGGCAGCGCCTTTGGCGCGGGCCAGGCGATGTCGCCAGCCGTGAAGCCGGCCGGCAGCGTCCATTCCAGCGTCGTCGCCAGTCCCGAATCGCCGGGATTGAGCCAATAGGTGTGCCAATGCTCGCGCGGTGTCAGCTTCAGCGCCACGTGGAACGGCTCGCCCGCCGCCACGGACGCCACGTCGGCGACGAGCTCGGCCCGGGCATTTTCGGTCTTGACCGGCGCCGCGCCCGCGGGCAAGGCCAGCAACAGGCCGGCGAGCGCGGCCGCCATTAATCCCGCCCAGCGCCGCAATGAAGGCTTCATCGGCATCTCCGTTGCCGCGCCTTTTCCGGCGCGGGCTGTTCTATGCATAATATGGTACTCCGCGCAGGTCCATGCGGACCATCCAAGCGCCGGGGCAGGAAAACGCGATGAACGGGATCGATCAGCACACCATGCCGAAGCAGGACAACAAGGCCCATCCGAACAAGGCCGAGCACCAGCGCCGCGCCGCGGAAGCGCTGAGGGAGAACCTGCGTCGCCGAAAGGAGCAGCAGCGCAAACAGGCGCCGACGCCCGGCCCGGAGGAGAAGGACGATCCCGCCTAGTGCGAGATGTTCATGTAGGAAATCGCGAACAGCGCCGCGCCTGCGGCCGAGGTCGCCAGGCTCGTCGGCGTCAGATAGGGACCGCCCAGCGCCTGTATCTTCATGGAGAGAAGCGCCCCCATCGCGGCGCCCGCTACCCCGAAAGCTGCCGCGGTGATCGGCCGCGCGGTCTTTTCGACCGGGTAGAAGAAGTAAACCAACAGGCCTGTCACGAGGCCCACTGAAAGTTTGGCCAACCAGTCCATGTGCGAAATCTCCCGGCGCCGCCCAGCGCCATTTGCCCGAAAAAATCCTGTCACAAATCGCAGTCCGAGTCAGTAGCGCTATCGTAATGGCCCACCGCGCTCGGCCGGCATGCGCGCAGGCGTTGAGATACGCCACCTGCTCCATTAGAAGTGTTGTTCGCATTCACTCCCCAAAGAGTCCCCCCATGGCCATCATGTCCGACATCTGGATCCGCGAGCAGGCGTTGGCGAACGGCATGATCGAGCCGTTCGTCGAGAAGCAGCAGCGCCAGGGCGTGATCTCCTACGGCCTGTCGTCCTATGGCTATGACGCGCGGGTGTCGGATGAGTTCAAGGTGTTCACCAACGTCGATTCGGTGATCGTCGATCCCAAGGAGTTTTCCAAGCAGAGCTTCGTCGACCGGCCGGGCGACGTCTGCGTCATCCCGCCCAACTCCTTCGCCCTCGCCACCACGGTCGAGTATTTCCGCATCCCGCGCGACATCCTGGTGATCTGCCTGGGCAAGAGCACCTATGCCCGCTGCGGCATCATCGTCAACGTCACGCCGCTCGAGCCCGAATGGGAAGGTCACGTCACCCTGGAATTCTCCAACACCACGCCGCTGCCGGCGAAGATCTATGCCAATGAAGGCGCCTGCCAGTTCCTGTTCCTCAAGGGCAACGAGCCCTGCGAAACGTCCTACAAGGACAAGGCAGGCAAATACATGGGACAGCGGGGCGTGACCCTGCCAAAGCTGTAGCCATGGATCAGCTCGTCATCCGCGGCGGCAGGCCGCTGCGCGGCAAGATCTCGATCAGCGGCGCCAAGAACGCGGCGCTGCCGCTGATGGCCGCCAGCCTGCTGACCGAAGAGACCCTGACGCTCCACAACATCCCGGCGCTCGACGACATGGCCACCATGTCGGACCTGCTCACCAGTCTGGGCGCCACCGTCGAGGAAGTCGAAGGCTCCAACCGGGGCCGCACCCTCAAGCTGACCGCGAAGCCGCCGCTGTCGACCGTCGCGCCGTACGAGATCGTCAACCGCATTCGCGCCTCGGTGCTGGTGCTGGGTCCGCTGCTGGCGCGCACCGGCGAGGCGACCGTCTCCATGCCCGGCGGCGACGCCATCGGCATCCGCCCCATCGACCAGCACCTGAAGGGCCTGGAGGCCATGGGCGCCAAGATCGAGCTGAAGGGCGGCAACGTCATCGCCCATGCGCCCGGCGGCCTGAAGGGCGCCACCATCCGCTTTCCGTTCGTGTCGGTGGGCGCCACCGAGAACCTGCTGATGGCCGCCGCCCTCGCCAATGGGACCACCATCATGGAGAACGCCGCGCGCGAACCCGAGGTCACCGACCTGGCCCAGTGCCTCGTTGCCATGGGCGCCAACATCCACGGCATCGGCACCGAGTGCCTGGTGATCCAGGGCGTCGACGCGCTGCACGCCGCCGAATACACCGTGATGCCCGACCGGATCGAGGCCGGCACCTACGCGGTCGCTGCGGCGATCACCGGCGGCGAGCTGGTGCTGGACGGCGCCAATGTGGATCATCTCGGCTCGGTGTTCGAATCGCTGGCCAAGGCCGGCGTTAACATCTCCAACGGCCTGGGCAAGGTGCGCGTGTCCCATCCGACGGGACGCTGCAAGGGATTCGACGTCATCACCCATCCCTTCCCCGGCTTCCCCACCGACATGCAGGCTCAGTTCATGGCGCTGATGGCGGTGGCCGACGGCGCCTCGCTGATCACCGAGACGATCTTCGAGAACCGCTTCATGCACGCGCCCGAGCTGGCGCGCATGGGCGCCGACATCACCGTGCACGGCAGCTCGGCCATGGTGCGCGGCAACCCGCGGCTGCGCGGCGCGCCGGTGATGGCGACCGATTTGCGCGCCTCGGTCTGCCTGGTGCTGGCCGGCATGGCCGCCGAGGGCGAGACCGTGGTCAACGGCGTCTACCACCTCGACCGTGGCTACGAGAAACTTGAAGAGAAGCTGCGCGCGGTGGGCGCGGACATCCGCCGCACCCAGGACGACAGGGCGATCGTTCCATGAAGAAGGTTTCGCCATGAAGCTACGCGCCGAGAATGCCGAGGACATCGCCGTGATCGGCGGCTATCTGCAGGACGCCGCGCTCAAGGTGTCCGACCTGGCCTGGCTGCCCGCGGCCAACCGCTTCGCGCTGGTGTGCAACCGCTTCATGTGGGAACGGCCCGGCCCGCCGCATTACCGAACCCGGGCCGGACTGCATTTCGAGACCGTCAGCGTGGCCAAGGTACGCGGCGTGCCGCAGCAGTCGAAGGATCATGTGCTTGAACTGCTGACCATCCATGCCGTCGAGCAGCAGGGCCGCGCCCTGATCACCCTCAGCTTCGCCGGCGGCGCCGATATCCGCCTCGAGGCCGAACTGGTCGAGGCGGGCATGGACGATCTGGGCGAGCCCTGGGAGACGCTGCACCGCCCGGTGCATCAGGACTGATCCTCAGCCGCCGGCCGCTTCCGGTCCCACGTAGCGTGCCCTCGGCCGGATCAGCGCCCCCGTCTCGGTCTGCTCGATCGCGTGGGCGATCCAGCCCGTCGCCCGGCCCAGCGCGAAAATCGCAAATGCCGCCTCCTGCGACAGCCCCAGCGTGTGCGCCAGCGCCGCCAGCGCGCCGTCGACGTTAAGCCGCATGCCGCCCGCCGCCTCGGCCGCGTCGATCGTCCGCAGCAATGCTCCGGAAGGTTCGTGCACGGCCCGTAGCGCCCGGGCACGGATGTCGCCGTCAGGATAGAGTTCGTGATGCAGTCCCCAGATCGGCTCCCCCCGCGCAAGGCGCGCGGCAAAGAACGCGGCGGGATCGGGGGCTGCGAGCGCGTCGGCGAACATGACGACCGTGCGCATGGTCATGCCGCCATGCCTCGGCCCGGTCAGCGCCGCGAGGCCCGCCATGAGCGCAGCCGGCAGGCTCGCGCCCGTCGATCCAACCACGCGCACCGCGAAGGTCGAGGCGTTCAGCTCGTGATCGGCCAGCAGCACCAGCGCGCGGCGCACTAGGTCAGCGCCCTTCGGTTTCAGCCGCCAGGCTTCGGCGGCGGATTCGTGAACGGGACCATGCGCCTCGCGCCCCAGCACGGCCGTCGCGAGACCACGCAGCAGGGCGGCGCCCTCGGCAACGATGGACTGCCGGCTGCGCCCGAACATGGGCGGCGCCTCGTTGGCGGCCCGCGCCAGATAACTGAAAGCGCCCGCGATCCCGGCGTCCCCGGAAGCAACCGAAAGCATCGGCGCATCGGGCCATGCCTTGACGTCGCACAGCAACGCCGCCGTTTCCTCGAGCGTCGCCATTCCGGACCACGCAACGGCGTCATGCCCGCGGTAGATCAGCCGGCCGCGCACCACCGTCGAGATACGGGTCTCCAGTACCGGATCCCCCCAATCGATCGCTTTCGCGGCGACCACGGTGCGGCTGCGTCCGGCTTTCTTGCGCGCGACCAGCGCCTCGACGTCCGCTTCACGGTACAGGCTGCGGCGGGAATCGGACGCGTCCGCCAACGCCTCCAGCAGTCCGCGGCTCACATAGGCGTAGAGTGTTTGCGGCCGGATGCGCAGGCGCGCGCAGACATCCTCGGCGGGGATCATTTTCATGGACATATATAGATTATATTGATCAATATTGATGCACGCAACTCCCTGCGGCCAGATGATGATTACCGCCGTTTCAGTGGAGATCGCAATGTCCGACAGTATCGCGACCGACAACCACTCGGGCAGCTCCGTCGCCGCCGCCCTCGACTTCCAGGCCCAGGCCTGCGAGATGATGGGCTCGCCACTCACCGCCCTGCTGCTGCACGGCATGGCCGCGGACTACAGGGCGGGCGGCGTGACCCGCGCCATGCTGTCCGGCTGGGAAACCCGCGCACCGAGGGACGCCGTGCTGAGCCTGCGCCTTGTGGGCGGCCTGCATTACCTGGTGCTCACCGGCCGCGCCCCGGCCCTCGCCGACTTCTACGCCAGCGCCGGCGGCACGTTCCGCGAGGACGGCCTGTGGGACGCCGCCGAGGCGATGCTGCGCGCCGAGGCCCCGTTCTTCGAACGCTTCCTGCACAACACGCCGCAGACCAACGAAGTGCGCCGCACCGGCGTACTGATCGGCGGCTTCCTAACCGTCGCGAAGGAAACCGGACTGCCGTTGCGCTGCCTCGAGATCGGCGCGAGCGCCGGGCTCAACCTGAACTGGGACCGCTTTCGCTACGATTTCGGTGACGGCAGAACCTGGGGCGATCCGGCAAGCCCGGTATTGATCGGCACGGACTGGCGCGCTCATGCGCCCGACGCCGACGTCGCCGCGACCGTCGCCGAGCGCGCGGGCTGCGACATCAGCCCCATCGACCTGTCGCGGCCCGAGGCGGCGCTGCGCCTCAAGTCCTATGTCTGGCCCGACCAGCTCGACCGCTTCCACGCGCTGGACGGCGCGCTCGCCGTGGCGAGGCGTTATCCGCCGAAGCTGGAAACCGCCGACGCCGGCGACTGGGTCTCGCGGCAGCTCGCCGAACCGCGCCCCGGCGTCGCGACGGTGGTCTACCACTCCATCGCGGCGCAGTATTTCAGCCCGGAAACCAAGGCTGCCCTGCATGCCGCCTTGACCCGTGCCGGCGAACGCGCGACACCTGATGCGCCCATCGCCTGGCTGCGCATGGAAGCGCCGCATCTCGCCGTCCTGCCGGACATCACCCTGACGCTCTGGCCCGGCGGCGAGGAACGGCTGCTCGGCCAGGCGCATCCGCACGGCGCGTTCGTCCAGTGGAAGGAGAGCCCATGATCCTCGAAGCCGCGCAACTTTCCATCAAGCCCGGCCGCGAGACAGCCTTCGAGGCGGCCATGCGGCAGGCCCGGCCGCTGATCGAGGCGTCCCCCGGCTTCGGCGGCATCGAAGTCCGCCGCAGCATCGAGCGCCCGGCCGGTTACCTGCTGCTGGTCTGGTGGCGGACGCTGGAGGACCACACCGTCGGCTTTCGCAGCTCGGAACGCTACCAGCAGTGGCGGACGCTGCTCCACGACTTCTACGACCCCTTCCCCACCGTCGAGCATTTCGCGCCGTCGTTCCTGGGCTGAAAAAGAATCTTGGTGGCGCGGCCCCGGTGTGGTGCTAGTTCATAGGCCACGGGACAACGCCGCCGGGGAGACGTTCTTGACCGCCATCAGACTGCTTGCCGCCGCTCTTGTCCTGGGGATAGCTGTCACCGGTTGCTCGTCCAAGCCGCAGCGCAGCCCGCTGCCGAAGGATCGCAACGCCGTCGACCGGATCAGCGACGCCTATGTGCGCGCCGTGGAACTGCAGAACCAGGGCGATTGCGCCAAGGCCAGCCGGCTTCTCTACCGGGTCGCCATGCAGGGAGTCGGATACGAAGACGCCCAGCGCCGTCTCGGCGAATGCACCATCGCCACGGCGAATGGCGAACAGACCCGGTACATGGACGGCATCGTCTGGCTGCGCCGTGCCGCCGAGGCGGGCTGGCCGGAAGCGCAAGGCTCCCTGGCCTACGAATACGCCACCGGCCTGATGATCGACCCGGTCGAAGCGGCGCGCTGGCTGACCCTTTACGAGAACAATCCGAGGATGAAGCGGCTGGGCTTCACGCCATTGCCACCGGACAAGCTGGCCCGCATTCGAGCCAGGATCACGCCAGAGCAGCTCGCCAAGGGGCAGGCCAACGCCGCGACCTTCGTGCCGGTCACCTGGGCGCCGCCCGCCGCCGCCAAACGCAGCGCGGTCGAGGACCTGAAGGAAGGCGAGGACGGCAAGACCGGCCCCGGCCCGCGTCGCGGCGACGATGGCGATCGCCCCATCGGCGGCGAGTTCCCGCAGCCGGGGCAGTAGCGCCTGCCGGAACTGGCTACCGGAAAGCCGGCGTCCGCTTGTTCAGGAAGGCGTCCACCGCTTCCTTGTGCTCGGCCGACGCGTAGCACTCCTTGAGCAACTCACCCTCGCGGCGCTGCACCGCGTTCAGGTCCGATGCCGGCCCGTGGTCGCGCAGCAGACCCTTGATCAGCCGCAGCTGCCGGTCCGGGTTCGCCGCGATCTCGCGCCCCAGCCCCTTGGCTCTCGCCAGCAATTCGTCCGCCGGCACCACATGGTCGGCCAGCCGGATGCGGCCCGCTTCCCGGGCATCGATCAGCCGCGCCGTCAGGCACAGCTCGTTCGCCGTGCCGAAGCCCACCCGGCGCTCGAGGAAGTGGGACGAGCCGAGCTCCGGCACCAGGCCCATCTTGACGAAGAACATGCCGAACTTGGCTTCCTCGGACGCGATGATCACGTCGAAGGGCAGGATCATGGTCGCGCCGACGCCGACCGAGGCGCCGTTGACCGCCGCGATCAGCGGCTTCGACCGGCGGCACAGGTCGGCCCAGTCGGTGCCGCCCGGCATGCCGGTCTCTTCCTCCTGCTTGTCGCCCGCCCCATCGATGCGCGCCTTGAACGCCTGTTCGATGTCGGCGCCGGCGCAGAAGCCCTTGCCCGCGCCGGTCAGCACGATGGCGCCGATCGCCTTGTCGGCGTTGGCCGTCTCGAAGGCATCGACCAGTTCGCGGGACATGACCCGCGTCCAGGCGTTGCGCCGCTCGGGACGGTTCAGGGTGACGACCGCAACCGGGCCGTCGGTTTCATAGAGGATGGTTTCGTAGGACATCGTTCACCCCTGCTGGTTCAGGCCGCGACATTAGGCGGCGGCCGTCACCCGATGCAAGCCCAACCCCTCGACAAGCCCGGCGACACGGATAAAGTGTGGCCGGCACAAGAGCCTGCCATGGCGCCAGGCCGCGAGGGGAAGAGTTCATGACTGTCAACGACCCGGCCCGCTCAGCGGCTATACTCGCGCGGCTCGACCGGCTTCCCGGCACGCGGCATGTCTGGGTGCTGATCGGCCTGCTGTCGCTCGGCGGCATGTTCGAGTTCTACGACCTGTTCATGACCGCCTACGTCATGCCGGGGATGGTGAAGGCCGGGCTGTTCGCCGACGTGAAGGTCGCCATCTTCACCGGCCCGGCGTTGTTCGTCGCCTCCACTTTCGCCGGGCTGTTCATCGGCACCTTCCTGTTCGGCTATGTGGCCGACCGGTATGGACGCCGTACCATCTTCACCTGGTCCATGCTGTGGTACAGCGCCGCCACGCTGGTGATGGCCTTCCAGGACACCGGCACGAGCATCTGCCTGTGGCGGCTGATCGCCGGCATCGGCATCGGCGTCGAGCTGGTGACCATCGACACCTACATCTCCGAATTGGCGCCGAAAAAGGTCCGGGGCCGCGCCTTTGCCTTCAACCATGTCGTGCAGTTCACGGTCGTGCCCATCGTGGCCTTCGTCTCCTGGCTGCTGGTGCCGCTGTCGCCGCTCGGCCTCGACGGCTGGCGCTGGGTGGCGATCATCGGCTCGGCCGGGGCGCTCGCCGTATGGTTCATTCGCCGCGCCGTGCCGGAAAGCCCCCGGTGGCTGATCAACCAGGGCCGGCTGGACGAGGCCGAGGCCATCACCGCCGCCATCGAAGCCAAGGTGACCGCCGACCTGAAAGGCGCGCCGCTGCCCGAGCCCGCCGCCCACTCGGTCGAGAAGGTCGAGCCCAAGGGCAACCTGATGGAGATCTTTTCCCCGGCCTACCGCAGCCGCACGATCATGCTGATGGTGTTCCAGTTCTTCCAGACCATCGGCTTCTACGGCTTCTCGTCCTGGGTGCCGACGCTGATCGCCCAGCAGACCGGCATCAATGTCGAGCGCAGCCTGCACTATGCCTTCATCATCGCCATCGCCGCGCCGTTCGGTCCGCTGCTCGCCATCGCCTTCGCCGACCGGTTCGAGCGCAAGTGGCAGCTGGTGGGCGCGGCCGCTGGCGTCGGCGTTTTCGGCGTGCTGTTCGCCATGCAGAGCGCCATGGCGCCGCTGATCCTGTGCGGCGTGCTGATCACGCTGTCGAAGAACATCATGTCCTATGCGTTCCACGGCTATCAGGCCGAGCTGTACCCAACGCGCATCCGCGCCCGCGCCGTTGGCTTCACCTATTCGCTCAGCCGGCTCAGCACCATCTTCATCAGCTTCATGATCGGCTACATGCTGTATGTGGGCGGCACGGCCGCGGTCTTCGGCCTGATCGCCTTCGCCATGCTGATGGTGGTGCTGTCGATCGGCTTCTGGGGCCCGCGCACCCGCAGGCTCGAGCTGGAGCAGATCTCCCAGTGACGCCTACGCCGCGTCGAGCTTCGGCGCGCGCGTCAGCGGGCGATAGTCCGGATGGCTCGGCCCGGTCATGCCGATCTGGTTGAGCATGCCCATGTCGCCGTCCATGGCGATCTCGGCCAGCGGCGAGCCGCTGACCAGGATGTGCTTGCGGGCGATGATCCCCCACTTGCCGCCCCGCTTCAGCACCCGGTCCTTGTAGAAGCCGAAGAAGATCGCATAGGGCGCCTTGTCCGCCGGTGTCTCGTTCGGCAGCGACAGGCTGAGATTGTAGCTTTCCACCTCGGCGGTATCGCCATGCAGGTCCATCTTGAGCTGGCTGGTGAAATGCCAGCGCCGGCCGACGCCGTGCTCGACCTCCATCAGCCGCGGCTTGAAGTCCTTGCCGCTGCCCTTGAAGAAGCCGTAGTCGATCTCGGCGTCATCGTAGAACACGGAATCGAGCATGGCGTCGTCGAGCCAGTCCAGCGCCCGCGAATACCGCACCAGCAGATCCTCGATGGCGCGCAGGTCCTTCTGCCGCTCCAGTTCTGCTTCCACCGCCGCCAGCCGCGCCAGCACGTCGTCCAGATCGCTCATGTGGTTCTCCCCTGTTCGACGAAGAGCTTAGGAGCAGCGGGCAAAACGCGCCACTGGTCAGTTCACCAGGAAGGGTAGGTTCGCCGTCGCAGCGGCGCCCTTGCCGTCCCTCACCGTGACGAACAGACGGTATTGCCCGGCCGGCAGCGTGCCCAGCCTTGCGCCGGCATGGTCCGACGACAGCAGCGCCTCGGCATGGCCGGGCGGCACGGCCTCGATATCGCCGCCCTTGCGCAAATCCGTGCTCTCGGCCATCACCGACCACTGCACGGCGAGCGTGTCGCCGTCTGGATCGGCCGCCTCGAGCACTGCGCGGCCCGCCTCCATGTCGAAGCGGCCGATCCGCGGCGCGCGATTGCCGCCCGGCGTGCGACCACCCCAGGCCTGCGCCATGGCCTCGGCGGTCTCGGTCCACGAGCCGTCGGGCAGCAGCAGGCTGTGCCAGGTGGGCGTCACCTCCTGCTTCTGGCCCCAGTAGAACAGGATCTGGCCCTGTGTCGCCGGGCCGAGCGCCGACAGGTAGCTGCGCAACAGCGAGGCCTTGGCTGTGCTGGACGGCTCGATCATGGCGCCCCAGGGCTTGCGCTGGGCCTGCCACTGGCCGATCGCGCCCATCTCGGTGACGACCAGCGGTCCGTTCCAGCCCTGCGCCCGTACCCGCTCGGGAAGGCTGGGCAGCGCGTCGCCATAGGAATTGACGCCCAGCACGTCCACGTCGGGCGCCGCCCGCATCAGCTTCGCGACCTTGCCGTCGCCCGCCTCCGCCAGCACCGCCATGACAGGATGGTGGGGATCGAGCCGGCGGACCAGCCGCGCCGCCTGGCCGATGCCGGGCCACACCTGGCTGTCGTCGTCCAGCTCCGCCTCGACCTCGTTGCCGACGCCCCACATCAGCAGCGCCGGATGGTCCCTGTAGCGCTTCACGAAGGCGGCGAGCCGTTCCAGCTGGGCATTGGCCTGGACCGGTTCGTCGTAGTCGAAGCCGCGCCGCGGATGCTCCAGCCAGAAGCCGACGATGACTTTCAGCCCCAGCTTCTGCGCCTGGTCGAGAACGGCATCCGGCGGGTCGCCATAGGTGCGCACCACGGTCGCACCGAGTTGCTTCAGCACGTCGAGCCGCACTTCTCCGCCCGCGCCCCGCGCCTGGAAAGGCTTGCCGTTCAACAGAATGTCGCTACCCGATACGCGAACGTCGGCGGCGGCCGGCGCGGCAGTGAAGACCAGAAGCAGGCTGACGAGGATTCGGAGCAGCATGAACTCAGAATATGGCAGTCATATCCCTGTCCTCGACCGTCACTCCGCCGCCCAGCTCGCTTCCGCCCGCGTGATGCTGACGGGAATGGCGCTCATGCGCGGCATGCCGGTGCGGGCATCGAAGTCCCTGGTCACGTCGGTCAGGCGGCCGGTGTTCGAGCCGATGAAGAACAGCTGGTTGTCGAACTGGGGCGCGTCGCCGAACGAGTGGGCCATGGAGATCACGCCCGGCCGGACATCGGCCGCTTCCTCGGCAACGCCGAGGATCGAGCCGTGGTCCGACGCGATGCGGATGACGTCACCGGCGCGCAGGCCCAGCGCGGCCAGGTCGCCCGGGTTCATGAAGGCCGGATTGTAATGGTGGTTGCGGGTCAGCGCTGGCAGGTCCCGTCCCGATGAATTGTAGACGTCGTTGAGGCGGCGGCTGACCAGCCGGTAGCCGAAGTCGGCCACGAGCGTGTGACCGGCGTCGTTCGTCTCCGGCTCGGCGAGCACTTCGGCCAGTTCCTGCATCATCTCCGGATGGCCGACGTCCAGCGTCTCCGCCCAGCCTTCGTCCTTGGGCAGCACCATCATGTCCGGATCGTCGAAGATGTGGCCGTGCGGGTACTTCTTCACTTCGGACAGCGGGATGCGCGAGCCGCGGCAGATCATCTCGAACAGGTCGTCCGTGGTCGGCTTGTTCACCATGTCGACGTCCTGGCCGTTGATGCGCAGCTGCAGCCCCAGCCGCTGGCCGATGCCGTAGAACACCTCCCATTCCTCCAGCACGTCGGCGCCGGCCGGCGGCTCGACCAGCTTGGGCTGGTACTGGGCATAGGGATCCGGATAGCCGGTCGCCGAGCCGTAGAACCAGGCGTTCTCGTTGGAGATGGTGATGGCCGGCGCCTCGAGGCCCAAGGCCGCGGGCAGCACGTAATGCGCCACCTTGGCCGTTGCCGACATCTTGATGTCGATGGTCGCGAGTAGCTCCAGCTTCTTCATTGCCTCGTAGGTCCGCATCTGGTCGGGCCACGCCGCCATCGGGTTGCCGCCGACGCACATCAGCGCCCTGACCTGCCCCTCGCCGTCGAGCAGGATCTCCTCGGCCAGCGCCGCCGGTGTCAGTCCGCTGGCGTTCTCGCCAAGGCCGCGCACGCGAAGCTGCTCGCCATAGCCCCACGGCTTCGGCTTCTTCTCGGCCTGCGCCTTGCCGTGGCGCTCCGGGATCAGCACGAACGGGTTCGGCACCTTCTCGCCCTCGCGCAGCCAGCGGCCGGCGATGGTGTTGATGGCCAGCACCAGATATTCGGTCAGCGTGCCGCGCGGCGCCATGTTGGGGCCGGTGCCGGCGGTGATCATGCCGCGCCGGGCCGAGCCGAAGATGCGGGCCGCCTCGACGATCTGTTCGGCTGGCACGCCGGCGCGCCGCGCAACATAGTCGGGCGTGAACGGCGCGACCGCTGCCCTGAACGCCTCGAAGCCGTCAACCTCGGCGGCGAGAAACGCCTCGTCGATCATGCCTTCGCTGATCATCACATTGGCGATGCCTGCCAGGATGGCCGGGTCTTCGCCCGGCTTGCACTGCAGGTGCAGGTGCGCCTTCTCGGCGGTCTCGGTCAGGCGCGGATCGATGACCACCAGCTTCTGGCCGTTCTTCAGGGCGTCGTGCAGTCGCTTGGCCGGGTTGTACTGGGGAATGCCGCCCCATTTGGAAACGACGGGATTGGCGCCGACCAGGATCCAGGCGTCGGACTCCGCATAGGGCTGCGGACCCGCGTGCCAGCGGCCGTGCAGCGCCATCGACATGGGCTTGCCCGGCTGGTCGATGGTGGCCGAGGTGAACCGCATGGGCGAGCCGATCGCATCCATCAACGCCATCGCCATGGCCCGGCCAGCCGGATAAGGGAAAGTGTACGTCGCCGCATACAGCGCCACCGAACGCGGGCCGTGCTCTGCAATCAGCCGGCCGATGGTGGCGGCGATCTCGTCGAGCGCCGCCTCGGAGGCGATGCGCTCGTGGCCGTCGCCCGTGCGGCGCTGGGCGTGCAGCAGGCGTTCCGGATTGTCGTGCTGCGCCGGAAGCTGGCGGCCCTTGACGCAGGTGTAGCCGAAATACATCGGGTTATCCTTGTCGCCCACCACCTTGACGGCCTTGCCGTCCTCAATCGTCACCTTGATGCCGCAGAAGGAATGGCAGAAGCGGCAGATCGCCGTCTTGATCTCGGCCATGGAATGTCCCCTTTTTCTCGCAACACCCGTCAAGCATAGCAGCACGGCGCCAAAACGAAAAAGGCCCGGACGTTTCCGCCCGGGCCCCTTCCAACTCTGTCCCGCGGACTAGTTCTGCAGGATCGTGCAGGCCGACAGGCCCGGTGCGCCGTACACGTGGGTGTAGCCGCTCTTCGGGTTGTTCTGCACCTGACGCGCGCCCGCCTCGCCACGGAGCTGCAGGACGACCTCGTAGACCTGGCGCAGGCCCGACGCGCCGATCGGCTCACCATTGGCGATGCAGCCGCCATCCGTGTTCATCGGCATGCGGCCGGTGATCTCGGTGGCGCCTTCACGCAGCAGCTTTTCCTGCTCGCCATCCTTGCAGAAGCCGTTCTCGGCCATGTGCATGATCTCGGCGCCCGACTCGGTGTCCTGGATCTGGATGACATGCATGTCCTCCGGGCCCAGGCCGGCCATCTCGTAGGCAGCCTTCGACGCGAACACGGTCGGCGCCGGGGCGCGCTGCAGCGCCAGGTACGGGCTGAACACCTCGAACGAGCCGTAATGCCGGGTCTTCATCGACACCGCGCGCAGGAACACCGGACGGTTGGTGTAGCGGCGGGCAACCTTCTCGCTGGCCAGGATCAGCGCCACGCCGCCTTCGGCCGGCGAGCAGAACATGTACTTGGTCAACGGATCGGACAGCATCTCCGAATTCATGATGGTGCCGAGGTCGACTTCCTCGCGGCGCCATGCATTCGGGTTGAGCTTGCCGTTACGGAACGCCTTCTGGGCCACGAGACCAAGGACTTCCGGCGAAAGGTCGTGGTCGTGCAGGTACTTCTGGATCTTCATGCCGAAGAACTGGGTCGTCAGCATCAGGCCGGTCTCGCCGTACCAGGTCTCAAGGCCCGACGACTTGGGATCGGCGTTGAACGCGCCGCGCGGGTGCTTGTCGAAGCCGACCGCGACGCCGACGTCGTACTGGCCCGCCTTGATCGCCGAATAGGCCGACAGCAGGGCCGAGCCGCCCGTGGCGCAGCCGTTCGACACGTTGACGAACTGGATGCCGGTCAGGCCCAGCTCGTTGACCAGAGAATCAGCGTTGCCGCCGGCGGCCGAGCCGCCGAAGGCGAACTGGATGTCCGGCCATTCCAGGCCGCAATCCTTCAGCGCCTCGCGCACGGCGTAGGCGCCCTGCTGGCGGCCGCTCATGCCGTCCGTGCGGCCGAACTTGTGGATACCGATACCGATGATGCAGACGTCCGTCATGTCCCGTCTCCTCTATATGTCCGCTCAGCCCTTGACCGGGGCGAACGCGAAAGTGACTACCTCATTGCCCTTCTCGTCTTCACGGAACGGAATGATGGTCATTTCCATCTCCATGCCGATCTTCAGCTCCTTGGGATCGGCCGTGGTCAGGCGCGATTCCACGATCACCTCGCCCGGCAGCTCGATATAGCCGACGCCGTAGGGCTTGAAGGTCTCGACCGTCTCCGGGCCCTTGTAGGGCGGATTCTTCGGCAGGAAGCCCTGGATGGTCCAGGTATAGAGCTTGCCGCGGGTGCCCAGCAGCACCTCTTCGGAATCCTCGTCGGCGACGTAGTTGTGGATGGCCGGAAAATACACGCGGCCCGTCTTCTTCTCCCGCCGCGCGATGAGCTGCGGGTTGTCGGACGGCCATGTGAACAGACCTTCCTGGACCGGAACTTGCTGCTTGGCCATTGGATGGCTCTCCCCTTGAAGCACGATAAAAGTCACGCGCGATCCTAGAGAGGAAGGCGCGGAGCGGCAAGCCATGAAGCTCACCCGTTTCGGGTGCGAGGATAACAGAGATTCCCGAGTAGGGAACGGTTGGATTCAGCGCTTGAGCGCAGGCTTTATGTCGGTCTGGGAAAAGTCGTCGCCCTTGAACAGCAATACGTCGTCATTTGCCTTGGCCATGGCATAGGCAATGCAGTCGCCGAAATTCAGCCGGGCATGATGGTTACCCTTGCCGAATTTTCGGTAGGCATCTCGCGCTATTGCCACATGGAGACGGGTGACCGGCGCTATATCCAGATCGAGTGTCGCAACGATGCTGTCCAGTGTTTCGCTGAGGTCGTCACGCTTGGCGCTGTCGATGACGATACATGCTTCGAAAAAGTTCGCACTTGCGATAACCGGTCGCGGACTACTCGCCAACGCGCCGAGAAAGGCATCCTCTTCGGGCTCCCTACGGACCAAGGCCACGAGTACAGAGGTATCCACGATCATTTCGGGAGCCCCAGCTCGTCATAAAGAAGCTCGCCGTGATCGGGAAGAGGACCGATCGGACCCAGTTCATCAAGGAGCTGCTTCACACGCCGGATCTTGGCGTCGGCATCCTGCCGTTGTCTCAGCCTTTCCAAACGCTCTTGAAGTGCGACGGTGACGGCTTGCGTCAGTGTTTCACCTGCAAGCTCGGCAACCTCGGCGGCAAGGGCGTGTGTCTCTTCCTTTTTAATGTTCAGTCCCATCGGACACCATGTGGTAGAATTTTCCCGACATTCTACCACAGACATCAGTCATCCGAGCGGGAATTCGTCAGCATTCCTCTCATACCGCCCGCAGCGTGTACATCATCGGCAGGTTTGGCCGGTCCGGGGCGTGCGCAAGTGCGAGGATAATTCATCGCGCGTCACACTTGCTCGCACTTGGGCGCCTCCGCCAAGCGGGGTATGCACCTATCATGATCAGGACCAAAGCCACCGGCAGTCCAAAGCCCAACCACAGGAATTCCGGATGGTATTCATCGGGCACGCCGAACAGCGTTTTTTCCACGTACCAATGTATCGGGGTAAGGCCGAGTATCGCCGACACGACGAACGCGCCAACGACAATCCGGAGCAACCAAAAACGTGAATTCATGGCTCGCCCTTCAACGCTCGAGCAGTGAGCATCGTTGATTTCCGCACCTTTCGTCACTAAACCTTGCCGCGCGCGGAACACGGCCCAGTTAGGGCACCCAATGACCCACGAGAAACAGCGGAAACGACCATGAGCGCGACGGACCCGATCGTCATGGCCCTGCCGAAAGGGCGCATCCTCAAGGAGGTGCGTCCCCTGCTGCATGCGGCCGGCATCGAGCCGGAGCCGGACTTCGACGACGAGAACTCGCGTAAGCTGCGCTTCGCCACCAACGATCCGGGCCTGGAGATCATCCGGGTGCGCAGCTTCGACGTCGCCACCTTCGTGGCGTTCGGCGGCGCCCAGCTCGGCGTCTGCGGCAACGACGTGCTGATGGAGTTCGACTATGACGGCATCTACGCGCCGCTCGACCTGAACATCGGCCACTGCCGGCTGTCGGTCGCCGAGCCGGTCGAGCTGAGCCAGAGCGACGACCCGCGCACCTGGAGCCATGTCCGTGTCGCCACCAAATATCCCAACATCACCCGCGCCCATTTCGCCGCCCGCGGCGTGCAGGCGGAGTGCATCAAGCTCAACGGCGCCATGGAACTGGCGCCGGCGCTGGGTCTGTGCCGCCGTATCGTCGACCTGGTCTCGACGGGTGTCACCCTGAAGGCCAACGGCCTGGTGGAGATCGAGCGCATCGCCGAGATCAGCTCCCGCCTCGTCGTCAACCGCGCCGCGTTCAAGACCCGCCCCGGAGAGATCGCCGCCCGCATCGAACGGTTCCGCGAGGTGGTCAATGCCAAAGCGGCTTGACGCCAGCGACCTGAATTTCGAGCGGGCGTTCGAGGCGCTTCTCGGCCTGAAGCGCGAATCCGATCCGGACGTGGCCGAGATCGTCTCCGAGATTCTCGCCGATGTGCGCGCCCGTGGCGACGAGGCGCTGTTCGACTACACCGCCCGTTTCGACCGCATCGACATGTCCGCCGAGACGATCCACGTCCGGCCGCACGAGATCCTGGAAGCCCGCGAAGCCGTCTCGAACGAGGCGCTCGCCGCGCTGAACACCGCCGCCGAGCGCATCCGGTTCTTTCACGAGAAGCAGAAGCCGCAGGACCTGCTCTACACCGACGATGCCGGCGTCGTGCTCGGCTACCGCTGGACACCCATCGATGCGGCCGGCCTCTACGTGCCCGGCGGTACCGCGGCCTATCCGAGTTCGGTGCTGATGAACGCCATCCCGGCCAAGGTGGCCGGCGTGCCGCGCATCGCCATGGTCGTCCCGGCGCCCGACGGCATCCTCAATCCCATGGTCCTCGCCGCCGCGAGCACAGCCGGCGTGGGCGAGATCTACAAGGTGGGGGGCGCCCAGGCCGTGGCGGCGCTCGCCTATGGCACCGAGAGCATCGCGCCGGTCGACAAGATCGTCGGCCCCGGCAACGCCTTCGTCGCCGCCGCCAAGCGGCAGGTGTTCGGCACCGTCGGCATCGACATGATCGCCGGCCCCTCGGAAATCCTGGTGGTCGCCGACGGCCGGAACGATCCGGCGTGGATCGCCGCCGACCTGCTCAGCCAGGCCGAGCACGACACCGCCGCCCAGTCGATCCTGATCACCGACGACGCGGCGTTCGCCGATGCCGTCGAGCGCGCGATCGAGATCCACCTGCAGAGCCTGAGCCGCACCGAGATCGCCCGCGCCTCGTGGAACGCCAACGGCGCGATCATTGTCGTGCGCAAGCTCGACGACGCCGCCGCGCTGGTCGACCGGGTCGCGCCCGAGCACCTGGAACTGGCGGTCGAGGACCCACAGCGCCTCGCCGGCATGGTCCGGCATGCGGGCGCCATCTTCCTGGGCCGCCACACGCCCGAGGCCATCGGCGACTATATCGCCGGCCCCAACCACGTGCTGCCCACGTCACGCACCGCCCGCTTCGCCTCGGGCCTGTCGGTGCTCGACTTCATGAAGCGCACCTCGCTGATCTCATGCGACGCGACGAGCCTCGCCGCCATATCGCCAGCCGCCGAAGCGCTGGCGCATCTGGAAGGCCTCGACGCCCACGCGCTGTCGATGGAAATCCGGCGGCGGTAACCCCTTTTTCGTCTTTGCGAGCGAAGCGCGGCAATCCAGCCCAGCCGCAGCGAAGTCGTTGCAGGAAAAGGCTGGATTGCCGCGTCGCTTCGCTCCTCGCAAAGACGGTTGGAGTAGCTAGGTTTTCAACCTTTGCCATTCCCCCGAAACTCGTTCCGCTTTAGCGTGCGGGCATGCCAGGCGACATCATCAGGATCAAGCTCGACGAGAAATCGATCGTCCGCCGTAACGCGGATATCGAGCACGAGCGCAAGGTCGCCATCTTCGACCTGCTCGAGGACAACCGGTTCGGCCTGAAATCGGTGCCGGGTCCCTACGACCTCGTCCTGCGGCTCGAGGAGACGCGGCTGATCATCGAGGTGCGCGACGACGGCGCCAATCCGCTGGAGGAGATCAGGCTGCAGGTTTCGCCGTTCCGCCGGATCATCAAGGATTACTTCATGGTCTGCGAGAGCTATTTCAGCGCCATCAAGACCTCGAGCCCGTCGCAGATCGAGGCCATCGACATGGGCCGCCGCGGCCTGCACAACGAGGGATCGGAGATGCTGCGCGAGCGGCTGGCCCAGCAGGTCGACATGGACCTAGCCACCGCGCGCCGGCTGTTCACGCTGATCTGCGTCCTGCATATCCGGGGCTGACGCCGCATGAGCCAGGCCCGGGGCGACGAGGACCTGCCGGACAGCGTGCTGTTCGCCTGCAACCTCAACGCCGTCCGCTCGCCCATGGCGCTGGGAATCGCCCGCTACCTGTTCGGCAAGAAGATCTTCTTCGATTCGGCGGGCGTGCGCGCCGGCGAGCCGGACCCGTTCGTCATCGCCGTGATGGACGAGATCGGCGTCGACCTGGAAAAGCACAAGCCCAAGAGCTTCGACGACCTGGAGGACAGCTCGTTCGACCTGGTCATCACGCTCACGCCCGAGGCCCAGCACAACGCCATGGAACTGACACGCACTATGGCCTGCGACGTGGAATACTGGCCGACCATGGACCCGACCCTGATGACCGGCAGCCGCGAGCAGATCCTCGACGCCTACCGCGATGTCCGCGACACGCTGATGAAGCGGATCAAGGAACGGTTCTCGACCGGATACGCTCCTTCGGGCTAAAAAGGGGCCGTCCGGTCCTCGCAGGAGATGCTCATGCCGCGCACCACCCGTTTCGGCCTCGCCCTGCTGCCCGTCCTGCTGGCGGCCTGCGGCAGCAGCGACGACGGCGTGCTGGTCGACGCCTGCGTCAAGGAAGGCGGCGACAGGACCTATTGCAGCTGCCGCGCGGACTCGCTGGTCGCCGACACCAGTGACTCGGACCGCGAATTGCTGGTCAAGATGACCCGGCTGCAGATGGACGAGAACATCAGCGCCGAGGAGGCCCAGGAAAAGCTGTTCAAAGAAGAAGGCCCGGCCCGGCTGATGGCGTTCCAGTTCGCCCTGATGGCGCCGCTGATGAAGGCGGAGGAAAAGTGCCGCTAGGCCTGCGCGCCGGCCTGTTTGCGGCGCTCGCCCTGCTGGCGGCCTGCGGACCGGACTATGAGGAAGTCGTCGTCGCCGAATGCGTGAAGGACGGCGAGAGCCGCCGATATTGCGAATGCCAGGCCGACGGCATGAAGCAGGCGCTGGGCACCGCGCGCTATGCGGTGTTCACCGACTTCATCCTTCTGGGCGGCACCGGCAAGGCGACCCGCGACGACGTGCTGCGGCTGATCGACAGGCACAAACTGGCGCCCGAGGAACTGGCCGCCGCCCAGACCGCGATCAACGAGGCGATGCCGCTGGTCCATGCCCACTGCGCACGCTGAGCCGTCGGCAGCCTTGCACGAGCGCCAAAAGCCTTGCATATCCGCGCCGGGTCGCTCATTTATACGCCACCTTGCTACCAGAAAAGGCTAGAACACCCGCCCATGGCGAAAGAAGAACTGCTCGAGTTTCCCGGTACCGTGATCGAATTGCTGCCCAACGCGATGTTCCGCGTGAAGCTGGACAATGAACACGAGTTGCTGGCGCACACCGCGGGCAAGATGCGCAAGCACCGCATCCGCGTGCTGCAGGGAGACAAGGTGCTGGTCGAAATGACCCCCTACGACCTGACCAAGGGTCGGATTACCTACCGCTACAAGTAAGCGCCGTGGCGACGCCCGGCGGCACCGCTCCGAAGGCACGCCTGGTCCTGGCCAGCGCCTCGCCCCGGCGCAGGCAGCTGCTCGAGCAGGTGCTGCTGCCGCCCGATGCCGTAACGCCCGCCGACGTGGACGAAACGCCGCACAAAGGCGAACTGCCGCGCCCCCATGCCGAACGCCTCGCCGACGAGAAGGCCGCCGCCGCCGCGCCGGCTTGTCCCGGCGATTTCGTGCTGGCCGCCGACACGGTCGTCGGCGTTGGCCGCCGCATCCTGCCCAAGGCCGAAACCGAGGCGGACGCGAGACGATGCCTGGAACTGCTGTCCGGCCGCCGACACCATGTCTTCACCGGCGTCACCCTGATCGGCCCAGACGGCACGGCGCGCCGCCGCACGGTCGACACCGCCGTCACCTTCAAACGGCTGAGTGAAACCGAGCTGGCCGCCTACCTCGCGTCCGGCGAGTGGCATGGCAAGGCCGGCGGCTACGCCATCCAGGGCCTTGCCGCCGCCTTCATCCGGGCCTTGAACGGATCCTATACGAACGTCGTCGGCCTGCCGGTGTTCGAGGTGGTCTCGCTGTTGGCGGGCGCGGGTTACGGCCCGGCCCGGCGTCTCAGATGAACCGGGACATCAACCGTGAACTGCTGATCGACGCGGTGCCCGGCGAGGTACGTGCAGCGCTGGTCGAGGATGGCGAGGTCGCCGAAATTCATATCGACCGCGACGGCCACCAGAGCCTGATCGGCACCATCTATCTGGGGCGGGTCGCGGCGGTGGAGCCGTCGCTGCAGGCGGCGTTCGTCGCGCTGCCCGGCGTCGCCGCGCCCGGCTTCCTGTCGGTCAAGCACGCCGGCGCGCTGGTCGAGACGGAAGGCCCGCGCCGGATCGAGCGCCTGCTGCACCAGGGCCAGCTGGTGATGGTCGAGGTCACCCGCGATGCCGTCGGCGACAAGGGCCCCGGGCTGACCACGCTGGTGACCCTGCCCGGCCGGCTGCTGGTCTATCACCCGTTCCGCGCCGACAACGTGCTGTCCGGCGCGATCCGCGACGAGACCCAGCGCCTGCGTCTCGAGGACGCGGCGAAGCGGGCGGTCGACGGCATCGGCGAAGGCGGCTTCATCGTCCGCACCTCTGCCCAGTCCGCCGACGTTCCCGCCCTGCTGCGCGAGGCGCGCGAGCTGCATTTCCGCTGGGAGGCGCTGAAGCAGGCCGCCGGCCATGCCACCGAGCCCGCCTGCCTGCAACCGGACCTGCCGCCGCTGCAGCGGACCCTGCGCGATCTTGCCCGGCCGGGCCTGACCAGCATCGCCATCGACGGCCATGCCCTGTTCGCCGAGGCCCGCGGCTACCTGGCGTCCCACAACGAGGACCTGCTGGACCTGCTGAAGGTGCATGCGGCGGTGACGCCGCTGTTCGAGGCCGCCGGAGTCGAGGCTGCCATCGAGTCCACCCTGGAGACGAGGCTCGACCTGCCGGGCGGCGGCTGGGTGACCATCGAGGCGGTCGAGGCGCTGACCGCCGTCGACGTCAATTCGGGCGACGGAACCAACGAGTCGAGCCGCGAGCAGACCAGCTTCACCACCAATCTGCGCGCCGTCGACACCATCGCCTGCCAGCTGCGGCTACGCGATATTGGCGGCATGGTGCTGGTGGACTTCATCCACATGGAAAGCCCCAAGCACCGCGACCGGGTGATCGACGCCCTGCGCGACGCCCTCGCCCGCGACCGCTCGCCTTGCTCGGTGCTGGGCTGGTCGCGCATGGGACTGTGCGAGCTGACCCGCCGGCGCAGCCGCGCCACCCTGCCGGACTTCCTCGCCGCCCGCCCCGACCCGGCCCGCAAGCGCCGCCGCAAGTCGGTGGAATCGGCGGGCTACGACGCCATGCGCCGCCTGCGCGCCGAGGCCGCCGCAAGGCCGGGCGCGACACTCGCCGTCACCGCGCACCCGGATGTGGTAGACTGGCTCAATGCCGCCGGCCGCCCCGCGGCGCTCGCCGAGATCGCCGGCAAGCCGCCCGCGCTGAACGCGGACCCGACGTGCCCGGTCGACGAACCGCAAGTCCAGGCCCAGATCCGAGCGACGTCGTGAGCCCGCCATGAACGAAATGTCCGACCCGCACAAGCACATCCGCCCCTGCCCGATCTGCCGCAAGCCGGCGGTGGACCGCTACGCGCCGTTCTGCTCCAAGCGCTGCAGCGACGTCGATCTGGGCCGCTGGCTGCACGGCCACTATGTCGTCGAAAGCGACGACGGCCCCGCCGGGGAAGACGGCGAGAACTAGCGCCAGAAATTCAACCGGCAAAAACCCCGTCAGGCATCTGGACAAGCCGGAACTCAGGCCCTATAAACCGCCGTCCCGGGCCGGAACCAAGCGGCCCCGATGCGTGGGCCCAGGTAGCTCAGTTGGTAGAGCACGTGACTGAAAATCACGGTGTCGGTGGTTCGATTCCGCCCCTGGGCACCATCACTTCTTCCCGATGTGTCCCCAACGCTTCGAAATCCGGCGGTCCTAGCCGAAGCTCTTCTTCTCGTAGATCATGGCGATCGCCGTTCCGTCCCAGACGTAGCAGAGATGCCGTTCCTGCCGGCAGTTCGACAGCAGCCTTGGCCGGAAGACGGCCGCGCACTGCCCGGACGGGTCGCGGACGCTGAGATAGACGATGCCGTCCGATCCCGCCGCCCGGAGCTCCCCGGCAAGCTGCTGCGACACGGCGTAATTCGACGGATGGTACCAGGCCGGATGGCTGTCCCGCATGCCGCGGATGTCGTGCAGGTCGGCCTGCAGGTCGACGGCATAGACGCGCATGTCCAGTTCCTGCGCCGGCTCGTCGGTCGCCGCCATGAACGTCGCGCGGTGATGGCTGGTCTCCGCGACCGCCGTCTCGACCGTCAGGCTGGCGTAGAAGGCGCCGAAGGTGCCGTCGGTGAACCGATCGCCCGTGGGATTGAGATGGGTGAAGGCCGCCATGACCGGCGTCGCCCCCGGCCCCGAAACGCGGTCCTCGGCGGGAACCAGCGACAGCTCCCCCACCTCGTCGCGAAGGCGGTCGTTGGTCATCGCCTCGATCCGGAACACCGCGTCCAGGTCCGCCGGGTCGGCGACCGCCTCGAACAGGGAGATCGGCGGAAACCGGCTGGGGACGATGCGGTAGCAGGGCTGCCAGCGGATGGCGGCGGTTGATATCGAGTCGATCACCCGCGCTGCGCGTCGATGTACTGCCGCACCACATACAGGTCGGCGACATTGCCGGAAATCATGCGGTCCAGGGCCGACCGGCCGCCGAACAGAGCGGCCTTGTTGGGCTTGCGCACCCACTCGTCGGCCGTCCGGGGCAGGAGAATGTGCAGTCCCTTGTAGATGCCCATCACGTAGGAAATCCGCTCGAGCGCGTCCTTGGGAATGGCGGAGACGAGGCCACGCTTCCACGACTGGAAGGTGGACCGGCTATCCAGTCCGAGCAGATGCATCTGCTCCTGCTCCCTGAGCCCCCAGGCGTCGGCAATGCGGAAGAACGTCCTCAGGGCCGGACCCGTGAGGCTCTTCCGATCGAACACCCTGGCTGTGGCGGTTCTGGACATCGTCAACGTTCCTTCACCGACACAATATGTACATGATCTGCATGAAAGTCAATATTATGACAGAAAATGTACAGAACGCCGGACAATTGTTTGGTTACTGCCGCGGTATCCGGCACATTCGCAGCCGAATGATTGCCCGGCCGCGCACGGTCGTTGTTACACTGTCGCATCGAAACCGGGAGGGTCTCCATGCGCCGAATGCTCACTGTTCTGCTTCTGACGTTACTGCCCGTTTCGGCCCACGCCGCCAGCCCGGATGGCAAGTGGCTGTGCAGCTACAAGGACCCGAACCAGAAGCAGCAGGTGAAGCTGCACTTCGTCGCCGGCAAGCTGATCTTCGACCGCGGCGCCGGGCGCGAGATCGTCTCCGACATCGTCATCAGCGACGACTATGTCTTCTGGAAGTCCGGCCTGGAATTCGAGTTCTTCCCGAAGGAGAACCGGATGACGCGCACCACCGGCAACGGCACCGACGAGCTTACCTGCGCCCGGCAACCCTGATCGCGGCTTCCGCGAGGCGTGCCGTTCGCGTCAGGCCTTGGCGAGCAGCCAGGCCTTTGCGAGCAGCTTGGCCCGGCGCCGGTACAGCGCCGCCAGCGCCTGCTCATATTCCGCCACTGTCGCTTCGGCGATCGCCCGCGCCGGTCCCTCGCACTCGGCGAGGATGGCCCGTTGCCGCACCAGGCTGGTTTCGTCGCGCCTGATATAGTCGTCGAGCCGGCGAAGGCCGGCGGACGCCTTGAAGGAGCGGCTGTCGGACCAGGCACTGCTCGACGGCGCCGCTTCGGCGGGCGGCGGGCCGCTGTCCGTGTCCGCGACGATGGCGCGCTCGATCCTGGTCACCGGGAAAACCTTCTGTGCTGCATCGCTCAGAAACAGGTAGGACCGGATGTTGTTCCCGCCATGGCCCGTTGCAGGAAACATCCGATCGCTGGAGCATTTTGATGGGCTGGGCCCGGTGACGAGCACCCTATGGCTCGGGCAGTTCCACTTCCGGCGGATCGGGCCCAAACAGCATCTCGACGCGGTCTTCATCGATCCGTTGCAGCGTGCGGTCGAACGACGCGGCCGCACGCCGCAGGTCCGTCGCGAAGGCGCTGATCCCGGAAAGACCGGACGTGAATTGCGAGAACGACGCGCGCTTTTCCGTCACCGCGGCATCCAGTTCCGTGCTGAGCTGCTGCAAGCTCCTGGTGGTTTCACGCAGGCCCGCGATCTTCGCCGGCAGCTCTTCCGCCGACATGGTCTCCCACTCGCCGGCGAAGCGGTTGAGGTCGGCCATGCCCTCGCGGGCGTCGAGGATCGCCTGCTTATAGCCGCCGCTTTTCCTGACGTAGTCGCCCGAGGCGGCCTCGATGCCCTCGAGCGTGGCGGTCAATTCGGCGATGTTCTCGTCGCTCATGTACCTGGCGGCCGCATCGAGGGTCTGCATGGTCGACGCAAGGATTTCCGCCGCGGAGCGCGACATGCCCGCCACGCCACGCCGCACCGGGATGACCGCGTAGTCCTCCCCATCGGCAGCGACAAGCGGGATGCCTGGCTTGTCGTCGAAGTCGTCATTGAGCAGCTGGATGAATGAAACCCCGGTGAAACCCATGGCCTGGAGCGCCGCGACTGTATCGGTGGTGACCGGCGTGCTGGCATAGGTCCGGATCGTCACCGCGACCCTTCCGGGTTTCTTGATATCCATGGCGATGTCGCGCACCTCGCCGACGAGCAATCCGTTGAAGCGCACCTCGCCGGCCCGCGCCAGGCCGCTTACCGGCCGGTCGAAATAAATGGTGTAATAGCTGTAGTCCTTTCTGAAATCGGCCCGCGCGACGAGAAACAGCGCGACCAGGATCACCGTGGTCACGACCAGCACCACCGCGCCCACCAGGGCATGGAGTTTGCGCTTTTCCATCAGTTGGCCTGGGCCTCCGACCTGATCCGGATGCTGGGGTGAACCGTCGCTGGCAGGCCTGGGAAAACCTGGTCGCCGGTACGCATTTTTCCGCCCCCATCGCCTGCGCTACTATCTTGGGCGTTCCCCGCGCCGTACGATAGGGGAAAATCTGTAAAGGCGGCCGGCAGCCTCCTCGCGAGACGGCAGCCGCGAGCTCCATGGCCAATCTGCGGGCTCGCGGTTCGCTCGACTACATCACGGGCATGTCGCGCACGTTTGATGCCGAATTCGTGATGTCCAACAACTTTGCTTTCGACGGCATCAATACATCGCTTATCCTTGGCCGGCATTAGCCCGATTACCGGCGAGCGGCCCCGCGTTTCCCGGGCAGGAGACGCGGTCCCTGCGTGATACGCGCCCGAGAGGCGGTTGCCGGCGCCGGCGCGACGGATTTTCATCGCATCGAGGGGACACGACATGGGCAATTTTTCACTGGGCAGGAAGTCGCTGGCCGAACTGGATGGCGTCCACGCCGACCTGGTGGCCGTGGTCAAGCGCGCCATCGCGCTGACGGTGCAGGATTTCGCCGTCCACGACGGCATCCGGACCGTCGAGGAACAGAAGCGGCTGGTCGCCGCAGGCGCCAGCCGGACGCTGGATTCCCGGCATATCACCGGTCACGCCGTGGACCTTGTTCCCTATGTCAACGGCAAGCTGCGGTGGGAATGGGAGCCGATCTACCGCATCGCCGACGCGGTGCGGATCGCCGCGCGGGAACTGGGCATTTCCCTGCGCTGGGGCGGCGCCTGGGACATCGACTTCACCGCCAGCCAGGACTCTCCCGAGGACATCGTCGCCGACTACGGCGCCCGCCGCCGCGCCGAAGGGAAGAAAGCCTTCCTCGACGGCCCGCACTACGAGCTTTCCAAGGCGAAATATCCCTGACACCGCGCCATTTTTGCGGGTGACAAGGCCATCCCTTCCGGGCACTGATGGGCGCCGCCGGATTCGGCGCCCATGAAGGATATGGAGGGAAACCCATGGAAGAACGTCTACTTGGAAATTCCGGCCTGAGGGTTTCCACGCTCGGCCTCGGCTGCAACAATTTCGGCTGGCAAATCGACGTGCCCGCGTCGAAGGCCGTGCTGCACAAGGCGCTCGACCTGGGCGTGACCCATCTCGACACCGCCGACATCTATGGCGACGGCACCCAGGAGAATAATTCCGAAGCCTATCTGGGCCAGTTGCTGGGCCCGCGCCGCAAGGACGTCGTGATCGGCACCAAGTTCGGCCTGAAGACCATGAATCCAGCCGATGGCCTGGCTGGAAGCTCGCGCCGCTACGTCATGCAGGCGGTCGAGGCCAGCCTGAAGCGGCTCAACACCGACTGGATCGACCTCTATTACCTGCACATCCCCGACGGCATCACGCCGACCGAGGAGACGGTGCGCGCGCTCGACGAGCTGATCAAGCAGGGCAAGATCCGCTATGCCGCCTGCAGCAACCTGTCGCCGTGGAAGGTGACCGAGGCGCACTGGACCGCCAAATATCACAACCTGAACGGCTATATCGCCTCGCAGAACCAGTACAGCCTGGTCGCCCGCGACGTCGAAAAGGAGCTGGCGCCGGCGCTGGAAGCAGCGGGCATGGGCCTGGTTCCCTATTTCCCGCTCGCGTCGGGCTTCCTCACCGGCAAGTACAAGCGCGGCGAGGAAAGCGGCAAGGACACCCGTTTCGGCCGCTTGGCCGGCCTGGGCAACGCCTATGCCACCGACGCCAACTGGGCGATCGTCGAGAAGCTGGTGCCGTTCGCGCAGAGCCGCGGCAAGGAACTGCTGGACCTGGCCTTCGCCTGGCTGCTCGCCAAGCGCGGCGTCGCCAGCGTGATCGCCGGCGCCACCAAGCCGGAGCAGGTCGAGCGCAACGCCCAGGCCGTGACCTGGAAGCTGACGCCGGACGAAGTGGCGGAAGTCGACGCGCTGTCCAGCAAGGGCTGAACCGGGTCCTTCACATGATCGCTGCCGGGGACGGACCGCGATGACAGACGCCGGCCGCCCCTGGTGGTCGCACCCCGGTTAGGCGGCCGCCCTGGTGCTGCTGATGGCGGTGCCGCTGCTGTGGCCCGCCATGCCGCCGCTGAGCGATCTGCCCGTTCACATGGGCCGTTACCGCATCCAGGCCGGCATGGACGGGGCGCCGACCCTGGCCGAGGCCTTCTCGATCCACTGGATGCCGGTCGGCAACCTGGGCGTGGACGTCCTGGTGCTGCTGCTGGGACCGGCGCTGGGGATCGAGTTTGCGACAAAGCTCGTCGTGCTCGCGATCCCGATGCTGACGGCGGCGGGCATGCTGTTCGTCGCCGCCGAGATCCACGGCCGGATCCCGCCCACGGCCGCCTTCGCGCTGCCGCTGGCCTATGGCTATCCCTTCCAGTTCGGGTTCGTGAACTACGCGCTGTCGGTGGCGCTGGCGCTGCTCGCCTTCGGGCTGGCGCTGCGCTTGGCGCGGCAGAAGCGTTGGCGGGCGCGGGCCGCGCTGCTGCTCGTCGGCGGCATCGTCATCTATTTCAGCCACGTCATGGGCTGGGGCGTCTTTGGCTTGCTTTGCGTGGCCGAAGCCGCAGTGCGGCGCCTGAAGGAGCCGGGCGGCGTCTGGCATGCGGCACGGGGCGTCGCCGCCGACTGCCTGCCCCTGGCGGTGCCGCTGCTGTTCATCCTGATCTGGCGCGGCGAAGGCGGCGGCGGCGCGATCTCGGCGCTGTTCGACCTGCGCGCCAAGTGGGGCGGCCTCGAAAGCGCCCTGCGGGAACGCTGGGTCGGCTGGGACGGCTATTGCGCGCTCGGCCTGCTCGGTGTGTTCCTGGTGTGCGCGGCGCGGCCGTTCAGACTCGATCCGCGTCTGGCGGCCGCGCTCGCGGCGCTCGGCGTGCTCTATCTCTGCCTGCCCTATGCGTTCTTCGGGCTGATCTATGCCGACGCCAGGCTTGCCCCGCTGCTGCTCGCCATCGCGCTGCTGTCGCTGCGTCCGCGCGAGGGACTGGACGGGCGCGTCATGACCCTGGCCGCCGTCGCCGCGCTGGTCTTCTTCGCCGCCCGCATCGCCGTGACCACCGTCAGCATGGGCCTCTACGCCGGCGAGCAGGAGCGCAACCTCGAAGCGCTCGAGGCGCTGCCGAATAACTCCCGGGTGCTGGCGCTGGTCGATCTCGGGTGCCCGCGCGGCTGGGCGCCGCCGCGCATCACCATCGCCAGCATGGCCATCGTCCGGCGCGACTCCTTCGTCAACGACCAGTTCAGGATGCCCGGCGCCCAGCTCGTCAGGGTCGGCCCATCGATACCAGCCGATTTCGCCTACGAGGATTCCGGGCGCATCCGCCTGCCAGGCTGCGACAGGCCCGAGCCGCTGCTCGCCGACCGGCTGGCGGCGATACCGCGCGACCGGTTCGACCATGTCTGGGTGTTGGGCGTGCCACGGGACCGGCAACCGCATGAAAGCTGGCTTCGCCCGCTCTGGACCAGCGAGCAGGGCGCGCTCTACCGGATCGTGCCGCCCGGGGGTTGAGGCCGGTCAGGCCCGGCCGCTTCCGGCGGCCTCGCGCGCCGGTTCCGCGTCGAACGCCTCGGCGGGCTCGTCGAAATTGATACGCTCGCGCTCGGTCACGTAGGGCCGGTTCTGCACGGTGGTGTGCACCGAGCCGATATACTCGCCGATGATGCCGAGCGCGATGAGCTGTACCGCGCCCAGGAAGAACAGGCCGATGATGACGGGCGCCAGGCCCAGCTCGAATTCGCTCCAGAACACCAGCTTGTAGAACAGGTAGGCGAGCGCGACGACCAGCGAGCCGGCGGCCGTTACGAAGCCCAGCCCGGCCACCAGCCGCAGCGGCACCTTCGACAGGTTGGTGATGCCCAGCATCGCCAGGTCGTAAAGCGTGTACCAGTTGTTCTTGGTGATGCCGCTCTTGCGGCCCGGCTGGACATAGGGAATCTCGTAACGCTTCAGGCCGATTTCGGCGATCATGCCGCGGAAGTAGGGATAGGGGTCGCCGAAGCGGCGTACTTCCTCGATCACCCTGCGGTCATAGAGTCCGAACCCGGTGAAGTTCTGGATGGTCTCGATCGACGACAGCCGCTCGACCAGGGCGTAGTAGCGCTTGCGCAGCCAGAACATCAGCGGGGATTCCTCGCTCGCGTTCTTGATGCAGAGCACGACCGGATAGCCTTCTTCCCATCGTGAGATCAGTTCAGTGATGAAGGACGGTGGATCCTGCAGGTCCGACGCCATGGCGATGATCGCATCGCCCCGCGCCTGCAGGATGGCGTGCATGGGCGAGCGGACATGGCCGAAATTGCGCGCGTTGACGATGACCTTGACGTTGCGATCGGCGGCGGCGAGACGCTTGAGCACGGCGACGGTACCGTCGGTCGAGCAGTTGTCGATGAAGATGAGTTCGAAGTCGTAGCGATCGATCGCCTCGAATTGTGCCCGCACCTGGCGGTAAAGCTCTTCGACGTTGTCTTCCTCGTTGAAACAGGCAGCCACCACGCTGAGCAGACGCCTCCCGCTCATCTGCGCTCCGGCTTGCCCCGATCTGCCCGATGCGTGAATGGCCCCAGCTCCATCTCTCGCGAACGCGCGGTTGCGTTCGTCAGGGTAAGCTTAGCCGCAAGTCCCCGCCATACAAGCGAGAAAGCGCCTAGCCTCCGCTGCCATAGGGACGGGTGAGCGCCTCCAGTACATGGCCGTCCGGGTCGAGGAAGTAGACGCCGCGGCCGCCATCGTTGCGGTTGATCTCGCCGGGCCGGGCGCGGGCGGGATCGGCCCAATGGTCGAGCCCCCTCTCCCTGATGCGCCGGTAGATGCCGTCGAACTCGGTCTCGCCGACCAGGAACGCGTAGTGCTGCGGCGACACGGTTCCCTGCTTTTCGGCGAAGTCGAGCGAGACGCCATTGCCGGTCTCGATGACCAGGAAGTGATACAGCGGCCTGGGTCCGGGCAGGCCCAGCATCTCGGCCATGAAGCCGGCGGAACGCTGCGGATCGCTGCACCAGACGATGGTGTGATTCAGGTCAACGCTCATGCGCCATTCTCCGTCCGCTCCTATCGAAGATGATATCGGTCGCAGGCAAGTCAACGTCCGGCGGTCTGCCTCGGCGCCGGTTGCCGCCTCCTGATCCAGGCGACCAGCTGGCGCAGCAGCAGCACCAGCGCGATGACCACCGCCAGCAACAACAGCGCGATCACGACGGCGGCGGCCGGAAACGCGAAGGCCAGCGCCAGCAGGCCACCCGTCACGATGTCCTCCAGCGACGAGACGGCGATGTTGCTGAACGGTTCGGGACTGGTGTTGACCACGGCGCGGGCGCCAGCCTTGGCGCCGTGCGCAAGGAACGCGGCGCCGCCGCCCAGCAGCAGCGCCACAAGCTGCCAGACCGGGTCGCCCGGATCGACTACGGCAAGGGCAAGCAGCGCGCCGCCCAAGGGGCGAACGAACGTATGCACCGCGTCCCACACCGAATCCACCCAGGCAACCTTGTCGGCGAGGAACTCGGCGACAAGGCCGATCCCCGCCGCGCCGATCACCCACGGATTGGCCAGCACGACCAGTCCATTCAAATGCTCCGGCAACTCGAGCCAGCCCAGTTGCATGGCGAGGCCGGTGGCGAATACGCAAAGATAGAGACGCCAGCCCGCCAGCAGGCTGAGCGTGGTCGCCAGTCCGATCAGTTCCACGGCGCTCATGGCCAGAGGCTGCCACGGCAGCCCCGCCGACACAACGTGCCGCCACCATGATATGGTGCGGGAGGAACGGGAGGATGCCATGCGGGAATTCGACGTCATCATCGTTGGCGCCAGCGGTTATACCGGCCAGCGCGTCTGCGAATATCTGGCCAGGCGGGCGCGCGAGACCGGACAGCGCTGGGCCGTCGCCGGACGCCGCGCCGAGGTGCTGGCGCCGCTCGCCGAGAAATACGGTGCGTCGGGCGCCATCGCCGCCGACTGCACGGTCCCCGGCGAGGCAGCGGAACTGGCGGCCCGCGGCGCGGCCGTCGCCAACCTTGCCGGTCCCTATTACGGCCGCGCCGAGGCCCTGGTCGGCGCCTGCGCGGCGGCCGGCACCCACTATCTCGACCTCACCGGCGAGCTGGTGTTCGTGCGCGACATCATCGACCGCTTCCACGACACGGCGCGTGAAAGCGGCGCCCGGATCGCGCCTGTCGCCGGCTACGAGGCACTGCCTTTCGATCTGATGGCGCTCGCCCTGCTGGAAGGCTACCTGGCGAAGCACGGAACGAGCCCCGCGCGCATCGATCTGCTGGGTGGCGCCATGCAGCCGCCGGCCGGCGCGACACGTCTGAGCGAGATGATCTCGGGCGGCACCGCCGAGACCATGCGGGTGATGCTGGAGAATGATTTCTCGGGTCTCGCCGAGGATCCCACGGCGCTCAACCCGGCCGACGACCCGGACCGCGACGAGATCAGGCGCGCCATGCCCTATGACATGACGCCCAGATCCGACGACCTGGAGCCGTGGTCCATGCCGATCTTTCCCGGCCCTTACCTTCATCCGGCAGTCGTCAACCGGACTTTCGCGCTGCTGCGGCGCGAGCAGGTGCCCGTGTCGACGGCGCTGCGCTACCGGGAGCGCCTCAGCATGGGCGGCCGCGCCGGCGCGTTCCAGGCCCCCGCCGCCTATCTGATGTCGGCCAACGCCTCGGTCATGGGCTGGTTGATGAGCACGCCGCTGAAGGCGCCGCGCCAGATCATGAAATCTGTCGCCGACCGGTTCTTCCCCAAGCCGGGATCGGGCCCCAGCCTGGAGAACCTGGACAACTGGCATTGGAACATCACCGGCCGTGCGAGCGGACCCGCAGGCGCCGTCGCCATGCGCCTCGACGCCGACGGACACCCCGGCTACCGCACCACCGCCAACATGATCGCGGAAGCGGCGCTCATCCTCGCCGACCCGCACGCCAACAAGCCGGACCGTGCCGGCGTGCTGACACCGGCTCTGGCGCTGGGGACAAACGAACTGGACAGGTTCGCCGCCGCCGGAATGCGGTTTTCGGCGGTCGAGGCCGCCTAACGGCCGGCCTCCTCCTCGAGCGCCCGGCTACGGATATCCTTGCGCTCCATGCACACCGGTTCCTGGCCCAGCGCCCTGGTTGTCTCGCTCCGGACGCGCCGGTATTCCTCGCGGGTCGCGGCCGGAAGACCCGCCGGCGATTTCTCGATGGCGAACGCGCGCGCCCGGCCAGCGTTGCAGTAGGACAGCAGCACCTGCCGGTCGACATACTCCCTGAGATCGGTGGGGACGGCGACGTCGGTGCCCGGCGGGCGCATCTGAATGAGCCGGACGGTGGCCGAGAACATCCTGTCGGCGATCAGCACCGACTGCTTCAGCTGGTCTTCGCTCAGCGGCCCCTGCCGCGCGGCCGCCTCCAGATCGTCGAGTTTTCTCCTTTCGCTTTCGATCTGCGCCGCGGGGAGCGCCAGGGCAATGGCGGCGCAGTCCCGGGGCGGCTTGCTGACCGCGCTCCGGCAAACGGCAGTCCCCGCCGCGACGACATCGCCGATCTGCTTCTCGCCCGCCGCGCCGGCCTTCCAGTAGGCGACCGCCGCGATGCGGTAGAGGGCGATGCGCTCGGAATCGCCAAGCGCGCTGTTCACCTGGTAGACCGCCCGCGCCGCCAGGTCGGCGAGCGCCTGGTCGGCCGTCACCTGCCGCACCAGCTCGTCGTCCTGGCTGGCCTGCTGCACCAGGATCACGCGCATCTGGTCGTCGAGCGTGCGCATGGTCGACGCCGTTTCGACGGTCCCGCAACCGCCCGCCAGAACGGCGATGGCGGCGATGGCAATGGCCAGCCCCATCTTCATGTCACACCTCGCTTGCCCAGAATCGCCATGACCTTCGCCTCGTCGAGCACGGCGACCTTGCCCTCGGCCAGTGCCTCAACGACCAGGGTCTCGAACAGCAGCAGCCAGTCTTTCGAGCCGAACGCCTTTGGCGACCGGGCAACGACCTGGTTGATCGCTTCGGCGACGGCCTTGATGGGCTTGTCGTCCGATGCGGCGGCAAGCGCGTTTCTCGCGGCCGCCTTCAGCGCCGCGATGACCGCGTCGCGCAGTGTCGCGCCGGCGAGCAGGCTGCCGCCGTCGCGCCCCTTCGACCATGCCGCCGAGGCGGCCTTCAGCAGGTCGCGGATGACCTGCGCCGCGAGGGCCTCGTCGGGCGCCGTGTCGTCCAGCCCGAACAACCGCCCCGGATTGGCCGCCGCCTCGCTCATGGCAACGCCGGCGATCTTCAGCCAGTCATCCGGCGACAGCAGGAGGTCTATGTCGTTCGCCATCGCCGAGGCAACACCCGAGACGATGCCCTGCAGCTCGGTCCGCTTGATCCCCAGCATGCCCGGCGTCGCCGCCGCCTGGACCAGGAAGATGCGCCCCAGTTCCAATTGCTGATCCTGGCCGAACCGGCGCAACGCCTCACCGCCGCCGGTAAGCGCCCGGGACAGACCGCCCGACACTTGGCCAATCATGGCCAGCGCCATCCCTTCCCACTCCTCGTCCTTGTCCAGCTTGAGCAGTCCGCCCGCATTGGCGTTGAGCGCCTGCACCGCCACGGCGGCGAGCTCTGCTCCGATCTGGCCCTCGAAGCCCGGATGCTTGGCCAGCGTTCCGGCCGTCCCCGCCAGCAGACTGCGGATCAGCGCGTCCTTCGGCTTGGCGCCGTCGCCGACGAACAGCGCCGGCCGATCCGCCGCCACCTGCAGCAACGCCTTGTAGAGCGTGATCCAGCCGCCGTCGCCTAACTGCCGTCGCACGTCGGCATCCTGCAGCGTGGTAAACAGCGCGCCGGTCAGCGCGCCCAGCGCTTTGTCGGAGGCGAACTTCCTGCCGAGGAAGGCATCGGGCTTCTCGGCGATGACGGTGAAGGCGGCCGTGGCGGTCGGACCCAGCAGCGCATCCAGCAGCGCCTGCCACTCGAGCTGTTCGCTCAGGCTGGCCGGCATCACGTTAAGCAGCGGCGCCAGCGTCTCCTTGACCAGCTTTTCGGCGTGGTCGTCGTCTAGCACCAGGTCCGGATGGGCAGCCAGCGCCGACAGGCCGGCGCGCAGGAAGATGCCGACGAGGCGGTTGGCGATCTGGGCGCGCGGGCCGAACTCATCGGTGTCGTCGGGGATCATGCCGGACAGGTTCAGCGCGATGGCGCCGATCAGCGTCTCGCCGCTGCCGCCGACGCCGACCACCGACGGATTCGATGCGACGAACTCGAGCGCGATATCGGCCATGGTCAGAGCGATGCGGCCGATGGGACTGAGCGGCTCCGCGGCGCGGCTCCACTGCGAGATCAGCGCGCCGCCGGCCAGCTCAAGTCGGGCGTAGCGGCTTTCCTCGCCGCCGCCGACCGATTTCTCCGCCAGCGCGGCAAGTAACGCCGCGTGCAGCGGTTCGATGGTCCGCGGCAGCTTGTCGACGGGCCGTTCGGCAGCTTCATCCCAGAGCACGACAAGCTGCGGATCGGCCTTCAGCCGCTGCAGGTTGGCCGGATCGCCGTAGAAGTCGATCAGCAACTGATAGGGGCTGAACGGCGCAGGCGGCTCGATGTCCGGAAGGTAGACATCCCGGTCGCGAGAACGCTGCGCGTAGATTTCCGCGCCGGCACGGCCGAGGCGAACGGCGGCGCGGATTCCGAACACGATCAAGACGGGATTCATCACGTCCCTCCAACCCGGACCACACCGCTCCCCTCGCGGCGGACTTTGCGCGCGACCGCAAACAAGCTGACAGAACGACGAGCCGACCTACGCCGAGTCTAGGACAGGGCTGACTGCTTGTCATCAGAGCCTGCGGTGTTACCTCGTTGGAGGCTGGCCGCGCCGTCGAGCCCGCGGGCAAGGAAAGTCGGCAATTCGGTGATCAATTCCTCCCTTTGCGCAGGCCTCGCCGCCAGCGAGCAGCGACATCGGTTAGCGGATGTCCAGGGTCAGCGTGTCCTGGCCTTCCTCGATGGCCTCGGTCACCAGGTCGTCGATGACGAACCGGCCGCGCTTTTCCAGCCCATCAGGCCATTTTGCCACGTAATAGTAAGTGCCCTGATCCATGGTCAGCGGCTGCGTCACCCCCTCCCACCAGCGGCACAGCTCCGGCGCCCAGGCGTCCTCGGCCCGCTGGCTGCAGACCGTGAAATAGAACGCCGGCAGGATGCGCAGGCTTTCGAAGGGCGGATCAGTGACCAGCGTCACCTGACGGTCCTCGGTGGCGCACCCGGCCGACAGGTCGATGACGACCAGGATGTCCGTTGTCCTGCCGCTGCGGTGCAGGTCGAACAGCTGCCGGTTGACGGCGGCGATCGCCTCCTGGTCACCCTCCATGTCGCGGAAGTCGGCGGGCAGCGCCATCGACTTCATCTTCTCGCGCTCCAGGGCCAGGTCGAACCGCGCCTGGTCGAGATATTGCTGCGCCGAGCCTTCGTCATAATCGTTGGGGACGCCGAGCACCGTGCCGACGTCGGCGCCGCAGCCCTCGGCCATCAACACCTTCACCTTGCCGCCGGCGCGGATCGCGTTCCGGATGTCGGCGGGCACCTGCTGCTCGACAAGCTGTAGGCTGGACTGGGCGAGTTCGGCGGCGGCAGCGGCGTCGGTCGGCTTCAGATAATCCGGCAGCAAATCCGACGGCTTCGCCAGCAGCGTGTCGGCGTCCGTCGCCGCGAACCGGGCCAGGGCCTGCTGGTCCGGGTCGTCATCGGCCGTCACCTCGTGCTTCATCAGCGCGACCAGCGCGGCGTCTTCGTCCAGCCCGGCGAGGTCGACAGGGGGCGGTGGCGGCTCCTCGGCCTGGGGCGGCGCCTCCTTCACGTGCGGCGCGGCCGCCTTGACCGGCGCCGGGGCGGGCGGCGGCTTCGGCGCCTCGCGATCGCAGCCCGCTACGGCGGCAACCAGCACCAGGATCAGCGCAAACGGGGCGCGCGGCATCGTCCCTCCCTTGGACAGTGTGATCGCGCCAGCTTAGAGCATCGGCGCGGCGGACGGAATCCCCGCCGCTTCTTCGCGGTATCGCCGAAGGCCCTGCTCGGATACCATTTTCGCGGGGAGGAGACGCGCATGGAGTCCATCTGTCCTTTTGCCAGCACGCTGGCCGACGCCATCGGCCAGGAGTTCGGCGCCAGCCCGCCACCCGGTGCGGGCGACATTCCGCTGATGCCGCTGGGCCAGGCCGCCGACATGGGACACGCGCCCGACGGCACGCCGCTGATCGACCCGCGGCTGTTCAGCTCAGCCGAATACAACCGCAACCCCTACCCCTATTTCCGCATCCTGCGCGACCACTACCCGGTGTTCCACGACGCGCTGCACAACTGCTACTACGTCACTCGCTTCGACGACGTGAAGGCCTGCGCCAACGACGACGTGGTGTTCAACACCATCGGCAAGGGCGCCTCCAACACCGTGCTGGGCAACACCCAGTTGGAGTTGAGCGGTCCGGAGAACCGGCGACGCCGCAACCTCTACGGCCAGCATCTCGTTGGTCAGGCCCTCAAGCTGCGCACGCCCGCCATCACCCGAATCGCCGAGGAGCTGATCGACTCCTGGGACACGGCGAACGACCCCACCATCTGCCACGACCGCGACGGCGTCCGGTCCGTGGCCCTGGGCAAGGGATTCGCCAACGAGTTTCCGATCCGCGTCGTCGGCTACCTGCTCGGCCTGCCCAACGAGGCACGCGCCAATTTCTACTTCTGGTACAACGCCATGATGAACGGCTTCGGCGGCGCGACCGAAACCCACGGCCTCGGCCTCGCCGCACGGCAGGACCTGGAAGACTATGTCGAGGAACTGGTGCGGGCGCGGCGGGCCAGGCCGCATTTCCTCCATGACGAGGCCGGCAACCCGGTCGGCAAGGACATCATCACCTCGCTGTGCGAGACCAGGATAGACGGAGACTACCTGTCGACCGAGGAGATCACCTCGAACATCGCGTTGCTGGTCGGCGGCGGCGGCGAGACCACCCGCGGCGCCATCATGAACTTGTGGTACCTGCTGCTGCAGCATCCGGACCAGCTCGACGCGGTCCGGGCCAATGAAAGCCTCTGGCTCGCCGCATTCCACGAAGGCCTGCGCTGCGCCATCCCGGCCGGCGGCGCCCAGCCCAAGAACACCACCTACGACATCGAGATGTACGGTGTTAGGATACCAGCTGGATCGCTGGTGCTGATGGTGAACCATGCCGCCAACCGGGACGACAGGGTGTTTCGGGACGCCGACAGCTTCAACATCCTGCGGAACGACCTCTACAGCGGCAAGCTGCTGCGTAGCGGATTCAGCGATGGCCAGAAGTCCAGCCACATGTCGTTCGGCGTCGGCCCACACTTCTGCCCGGGCGCGTGGATTTCCGAGCAGGAAGCGACGTTGGGCTCGAGCGTGCTGATCCGGCGGATGAAGAATGTGCGGGTCAAGCCCGACGCCATGCCCAAGGACGTAGACGGCGTCACCCTGGCTCCCATCGGTCTGGTGCCAATGCGCGAACTGTGGGTGGAATACGACCTCGGCTGAACGCGCTTACACCTGACACCGCAACCAGTTAGGCTGGCCGCCGCCATTTCCGGAGAATCGCCCCATGCTCGACTTCAAGTATTCCGGCCTGCTCGGCCTCATCATCCTCGTACTCGACATCTACGCCATCATCCGCGTGATTCAGAGCGGCGCGGGTGCGCTGGCGAAGGCGATCTGGATCGTGGTGATCCTGCTGCTGCCGGTGCTCGGCCTCATCCTGTGGCTGTTGTTCGGCCCTAAGAAATAGGCGTTTCTTCCGGGCCCCGGAACCTTCGGCCCGCTTGTGGCGTCCCATGCTCTCCACTACCGTTGAACCGGACGATTTCGGGAGGCTTCCATGCGTTGGCGCGGTCGCCGCGAGAGCGCCAATATCGAGGACTTGCGCGGCCAGGGCGGCTCGGGCATGGGCGGGTTCCGCCTGCCTGGCGGTGGTGGCGGCGGCGGTAAACTCGGCATCGTCGGCACCATCGTCGTGGTGCTGGTCGGCCTCTATTTCGGCGTCGATCCTTCCGTTTTCCTGGGTGGCGGCTCGCCGCAGGCGCCGACGCAGGCCGTCGACACTTCCACTCCCGAAGCGGAGGAGAACCGGGCCTTCGTCGCCACCGTCCTCGCCGAGACGGAAGATACCTGGCATGCCCTGTTCGAGCAGATGGGCCGCGGCTACGAGGAGCCCAGGCTGGTGCTGTTCAGCGGCGAGGTTCAGTCGGCCTGCGGCTTCGCCCAATCGGCCAGCGGGCCGTTCTACTGTCCCGGCGACCGCAAGGTGTATCTGGACACCAGCTTCTTCGACGAACTGGGCCAGCGCTTCGGCGCCCCTGGCGACTTCGCCCAGGCCTATGTGATCGCCCACGAGATCGGCCATCACGTGCAGACCCTGCTCGGCATCTCCCAGCAGGTCCATCGCCTGCGCGGCACGGTCAGCCAGGCCGAGGAAAACGCCATGTCGGTCCGGCTGGAACTGCAGGCCGACTGCCTGGCCGGCGTCTGGGCCCATCACGCCCAGCGCAGCCGCGACATGCTGGAAGCGGGCGACGTCGAGGAGGCGCTGACCGCCGCCAGCGCCATCGGCGACGACCGGCTGCAGAAGCAGGCGCAGGGCCATGTCGTCCCCGATGCCTTCACCCACGGCAGCTCGGCGCAGCGGGTTCGCTGGTTCCGGCAGGGCATGCAGGCCGGCGCGCTCGATGCCTGCGACACCTTCAACGCGCGGGATCTCTAGCCACAAACGGAACTCTGATCGGTTACCCATCGTTGCCGCATCACCGGTTGGATAGTTGCGGGCGATTACGGTCCGTGGTGCTATTGTGCGGTTCCTCAAATCGGTCCCCGTTCGATGACGCCAATGTCGCCCCCGCCAGAAAAGCTGCAGCGCTGGGCTCATATCTCCCTTGTCGGACTGTTCGTCTGTGCGGTGATCGCCAGCCTGTATTTCGCGGCCGACGTCTTCATCCCGCTGGTTGGCGCGATCCTGATGGGATTCACCTTCGCGCCGCTGATCCGGCCGCTGGCGCGGCGCGGCGTGCCCTCGCCGCTGCTCGCCGCCGTTGTGCTGGCGGCGCTGATCGGCGTGGCGGCACTGGCGGTGACGGCTGTCGCCAAGCCCGCGGCCGACTGGATCGACCGGGCTCCGAAGATCGTCAAGCAGCTCGACCGCAAGTTCCGGCCGGTGCGGGAGTCCGTCGAGACGGTGCAGAAGGCCTCGACCGATGTCATGAACTTGACCAATGCCGACCGCAAGAAGCGCACCACCACGATCGTCGCCGCCTCGCCGTCGATCATGGAGCGCATGGTCGGCGGCATCCAGCGCATCGGCATCAACCTCGCCATGATGCTGGTGCTGCTGTACTTCCTGCTGGCCGCCGGCGACATGTTCAAGGAGAAGACCGTCCGGCTGATGCCGACGTTCCACGACAAGCGTGCCGTGGTGTCGATCATCAACAATATCGAACGCGAGGTGTCCGCCTACCTGATCACCATCTTGTTGATCAACGTGGCGCTGGGCGCGGTGATCGGCGGCGGACTCTATGCCATCGGCCTGAACAACGCGCTGTTCTGGGGCATCATGGCCGCGGTGCTGAACTTCATTCCGTATATCGGTTATCTGGTCGGCGTCAGCCTTGTGACGGTGGCCGCGCTCCTGCAGTTCCCCGGCATCGGCGATGCGCTGCTGGCGCCCGCCATCTACACGGTCTTCCATGTGCTCGAGGCCAGCTTCATCACCCCCAGCCTGCTCGGCCGCCGCTTCACCCTCAATCCGGTGATCGTGTTCCTGTCGGTGGTAATCTGGACCTGGCTGTGGGGCATTCCCGGCGCGCTGATGGCGGTGCCGATCACGGTGGTGATGAACGTGATCTTCAGCCACATTCCGTCGCTGCGGCCGCTCAACGAATATCTCAGCGGCAGGGTGCGCACGCGCGAGGCAGTGATAACCTGAGGTCCGGAAGTGCCCACGGCGGCTACGTCAGCCCGAGCATATTTTTTTAATTTAGATCAAATTCAAAATATATGTTGCCCGGGAGTCCCCGGTGCCTCATAACGATTGCAGTTACCGCAGTGTGCGGAATGGGGATCGAAGTGTCGACCGACGCAACGTCAGCACGGAACACGGTGCCCGATAGCCGGGGCTGGCGCTACATGCCGGTCCAAGCCAGGGATGGACGGGTGAACAAGAAGCGTCTGGTTCCATCGAACCGCGCCAAGCTCGACGAAAAGTCGCGGGTCTTCGCCTACGAGTTCGGCGTTCTGCTTTGCGAAATGCTCCCGCGCTACCAGTCGGCCTTCCAGTCCGACTTCGCCAAGGTGCTGATCATCCACGCCATCGGTGTCGCCAGCGTCAGCCGGCTGATGTCCCGGCCCGAAGGCGCGCGGTACGAAGCCCTTACCGACCCGGTGCCGGCCGAGCTTCAGGTGCCCGTCAACGCCCTGTCGATCGCCGAGTCCACCGGCATCCCGCGCGAGACGGTGCGCCGCAAGATCAAGGAAATGATCGCCGACGGCTTCCTGGTCGAGGACGAACGAGGCGGCTACCGGCTGAAGCCGGGGACGCTCCAGAGCGACGATGCGATGGACGTCTACTATCAGCAGCTGCTGACCCTGACCACGCTGCTCAACCGCTGCGTCGACGCCGGCATCATCAAGATCGAAGACGCCTGAACTCTCGCGTCCCGGTCCCCCTCGCGTTCCCGTCCGCAGGACATTTTTCCAGGATCCCGATTCACGTCGCGGTCGTCGAGTCACGACCACAAGACAGTTCACCAATCTCCACCTGCCGCTGCTCTGAACACCGCTGATCCTAATCAATGCGGACGTCGCCGATCGGGTGTCGCCTGTGCGCGACATTCAGGACTGCACGGAGGAAAGCATGTCCAAGCTCGAACTGGTCAGGATGGCGAAGCAGAACATCGCGCACGCCAAGGCAGGCACGATCGTCCAGGCGCCAGACGTGTTCCGGGTGCCCGCGTCCGCCTATATCGACAACGAACGCCACGATCTCGAGAAGAAGCGCATCTTCAAGCGCATGCCGCTGAAGCTCGCCGCGACCGCAGAGTTGCCGCGCAACGGCGACTACAAGGCCATGGAAGCCGTCGGCATGCCGGTGCTGCTGACCCGCGGCAAGGACGGCAAGGTCCGGGCCTTCATCAACAGCTGCACCCATCGCGGCACCTATGTCGCCGTGGAAGGCTGCGGCGACACATCCCTGTTCACCTGTCCCTATCACGGCTGGACGTTCAACCGCGAAGGCGAGCTCGTCGGGATCGCCTCGCGCGAGGATTTCGGTGACGTCGATCCGTCGACGCTGGGCCTGAAACCGCTGCCGGTGCTGGAAAAGGCCGGGCTGATCTGGGGCGTTCTCGATCCGAACTCGACCATCGACATCGAACGGTTCCTCTCCGGCTACGACGCGCTGCTGGCCAGCTTCGGTTTCGAGAACTGGCATTTGTTCTCCAAGCGGACTCTCAAGGGTCCGAACTGGAAGATCGCCTATGACGGCTATCCGGACTTTTACCATCTGCCAGTGCTGCACCGGGAGACGTTCGGCGCCGACATCTCGAACCGGGCCCTCTACTTCGCCTGGGGTCCGCACCAGCGGGTAACCTCGCCATCGGTGGCGGTGCCCGGCCCCGACGCTCGCAATCCGGTGCGGCTCGACCAGAAGCCCGAGGCGGACTGGGATACCGAGACCCTGCTCAGCGGCGTGTGGACGATCTTCCCACACATCTCCATCGCCTCGTTCTACGGCGGCGGGCGCGGCGTCATGATCTCGCAGCTTTTCCCGGGCGAGACAGCGCAGGAGTCGACCACGACCCAGCTCTACCTGCTGCAGCACGAGCCCAGGCCGGAGGAGCGGGACGAGGCCGAGCGCCAGTTCGAGCTTCTGGAATACGTCGTCAAGGTCGAGGATTACGATACCGGCTTCCGCCAGCAGAAGGCGCTGCTGGCCGGCGGGCTCGACAGCGTCATCTTCGGCCGCAACGAAGGAGGCGGCCAGCTTTTCCACCAGTGGGTGCAGAAAATTCTCGAGACCGACGACGGCGACCTGAACAGCCTCTTCCCGCCCGTCAGCCAGGCGGCTGAGTGACCGTCAAAACTTGACGTGCTTGGTGTAGCCGCCGTCGATCACGACGTTCTCGCCGACCACCCACGACGCGCGTGGGCTGGCGAGAAACGCGACGACGTCGGCTACTTCCTCGGCTTGGCCGAAGCGGCGTGACGGCTGCTTGGCGATGTTGGCCTCGACATAGTCCGGCATGTTCTTGTCGAGCCAGTCCCACGAGCCGCCCTTGATGTAGATCGGCCCGGGCGACACGCAGTTGCAGCGGATGCCCTCGCCCAGGAACTCGTGGGCGAGCTGCGCGGTATAGTTGATCAGCGCCGCCTTGATGGCGCCGTAGCTCTGCGAACTGCCGGCAAAGGCGTGATGCTCCACCGCGCTGATGGTCGACACCTGCACCCATGCCGCCTGGTCGGACTGTTTCAGGAACGGATAGGCCGTGTCCCACATCGCCACCGCCGACAGCATGTCGACGTTGTAGCTGATGTCCCAGCCCTTCTTCGACCGCGGGATGCCGCCCAGGGCGCTGGCGTTCGACACGACGATGTCGATGCCGCCCATCCGCTGCGCCGCCTTCTCGACCCACGCGGTCACCTGGTCGAAATAGCCGCAGTCGACCACGTCGCCATAAATCGTTCCGAGGCTGCTCATGGCCGCGACCGCTTCCTCGACGCCGTCACCGGGCAGGTCGTTGCGGATCACCTCCGGCTCGGTGGTGCTGGGATCGCCCGACCTGGCCGTGCGGCCGCAGATCGAGACGATGGCGCCCTCCCTGAGGAACCGTTCCGCGATGGCCCGTCCGACGCCGCGCGTCGCCGCGCTGATGATCACCTTCCTGCCGGCCAGTTCGAGATCCATCTAGCTCCCCCTTCTTTTTCCGGGCGCCGATCCTGACGTAAACGCCGGGACGCAACAACCAAATCCTGACCGGACCGTCAGGATTTGGACGCGAATATGAAGAGTTTGCTTGGATGATTAAGGATGGATTTCCGCCGTTGCGGTTCATTGCGGAACTGTCATGATGTTCTCGGAAGCGAGGCTTAATCGTTTCCAGGGGCGCACCTGCTTCGGAGACCCCCTCTTGCGCAGGTGCGCCCCACTAGCCTCCCCCTGGTAGCGGAATACCCGGCAGGTTCCGTCAAGCTGACTGGAGCGATCCGGTGGCGCCTGTTAGGCTGGTCGCCCTTGCTCTTCTCGCCGGAGCCATTTCATGACGGACATCGAACGACTGCTCGCCATCGAAGAGATCAAGCAGCTCAAGGCACGCTATTTCCGCGGCCTCGACACCAAGGACTGGGAACTCTATGCCGGCGTGTTCACCGATGACGCCCGCATCGACGTGAGCGGTTCGACGGACAGCAGCGAGGGTCAGTCGACGTCAGCGATTGACGGGTTCAACGACGACGCGGTCATCACCGGCGGCAAG
>CAMDTB010000009.1 GCA_945907245.1 Rhizobium sp. Q54 | reverse complement strand
ATGGTGGAGCCAGACGGGATCGAACCGACGACCTCAAGCTTGCAAAGCTAGCGCTCTCCCAACTGAGCTATGGCCCCATGGACGCGGTCTATATCGGCTCGCGGCCGGGCAAGTCAACGTTACGATTTCGGGCAGCCGGCGGACTTACTCACAAAAAAGTTACCCATAGGGCCGTTGAGCGTTGACACCGAGTCGCATGACCTGCATCTTTTATGACAGTCACACTGACTTCTTTGGAGAAGCCGGCGCGGTGGCGTTGTTTTTTCGTGGAGAAATGGAAGATATCGGACGCTGAATGCCCAACGAAAACAGCCGGTTAGATGACATCCAGCCCTCGGTGCAGCTCGACTTGCATCGTCATGTAGGCTCGCCGGCCTGGTTCGCTCGAACCGCCGCGTTGGTCATGCTGGTCGGCGCCACGGTCGGCATCGGCGTCCACGCCAATTTCTCCGTCTACAATTCCTACAACGCGGCCACCGCCGGTTCGGTTCCCTCGCCGTTCTCGATGATCGCGTCGATGGGTCCGAGCGCCCGAAGCGGCCAGCCGGGCCTGAGCCTGACCGGCCCGATGAGCGACGGCAGCCCGATCGCCCGGGTGCTGCTCGAGGAAGTCGACAGCTCGCCGGTCAAGCAAGCCCGCATCATGCGCGGCGACACGCTGGCCGGGGTGCTGGTCAAGGCCGGCGTCGAGCTGGCCGACGCGCACAGCGCCATCACCGCCCTGTCCGAGCATCTCAATGTCCGCCGCCTGAGGGAAGGCCAGGAGATCGAGCTCACCTTCGGCAACGACGACCCGACGCGGGACGAGCAGACCCTTCAGGCCATCCGCCTCCAGTCCGAGGTCGAAAGCGCGGTCCGCGTGGCTCGGCAGAACGACGGCTCGTTCGCCAGCGCCGTCGAGGCCATCAAGCTCGACACCCATGCAACCCGCGCCGGCGGCGAGATCAAGGAAAGTCTGTTCACCGCCATGCGCAAGGCCGGCGTGCCGCACAACGTGATCTCCGAGTTCATCCGCATCTATTCCTGGGACGTGGACTTCCAGCGCGAAATCCAGCCGGGCGACAGCTTCGAGATCTTCTTCGACCGCTACGAGGACAAGGGCCAGATGGTGAAAGCCGGCCCGCTGCTGTATGCGGGCCTGACCCTGAGCGGCAAGCCGCACCATCTGTATCTCTACACCGCCGGCGACGACGGCAACGCCGACTACTATGACGAGAAGGGCCAGAGCGTGCGCAAGGCGCTGCTCAAGACGCCGATCGACGGCGCCCGCCTGACCTCGGGCTTCGGCAACCGCAAGCACCCGATCCTAGGCTACACCAAGATGCACAAGGGCCTCGACTTCGGCGCCGCCAAGGGCACGCCGATCCATGCGGCCGGCGACGGCACCATCGAGGAAGCCGGCATGAAGGGCGCCTACGGCAACTACGTCCGCATCCGCCACACCGGCAGCTTCGCGACGGCCTACGCTCACATGAACGGCTTCGGCAAGGGAATCAAGAAGGGCACCCGCGTCCGCCAGGGCGAGGTGATCGGCTATGTCGGCACCACCGGCCGCTCCACCGGGCCGCACCTGCACTACGAAGTGCTGAAGGATGCCAAGCAGGTCGATCCGCGCGGCATCAAGATGCCGACCGGCCGCACGCTCGCCGGCAAGGAGCTGGACTCGTTCAAGACCGCCATGGACAGCGTGAAGACGAATATGGCCGCCCTGCCGGTCACCCGGCAGTTGGTCGCCAGCGCGGAGTAGGTTTCACTCTCCTTTACGTTGCCAACCTGGCGAAAGCCGGGCCCCAGCGGTGCAGCACTCAAATTTCACCGTGCCCCTGAGCTTGTCGAAGGGCCTGCGGTCGCGTTTGTGCAAGGCCCTTCGACAAGCTCAGGGACACGGGTGGAGATTCACCTGCATCGGGGCTGGGTTCCAGCTTTCGCCCATAGGCGTCAACTTGGCGGTCGCACTCTCTGAAGTTGTCATCCCGGACGCTGGTCGAGCCCGCGAACCGGCAGGTTCGCGGCTGCGAGGTTTGCGATCGGGATCCATGTCTCCACCCGACAGTTGCGAGCCCCGGGTCGACATAGGTCCCCGCGCGCACTTCGCTTGGCGGGGATGGCAAATGAGAGGGTAGGCTCGCGCGTTGAATTGACGCCTATGGGCTTCCGCCGGGATGACAGCTGTGAGTATGGGAGAAAACGAAAAAGGGCGGCACCTCGCGGCACCGCCCTTCCCGATTTATCCCCCGATGACCTAGTTGATCGCGGTGCTGCCCGGCGCGATGCCGGCGTCGCCCGAGCCCCGGAAGGCGCCGAAGCTCCGGTCGTCGACGTCGTGGCCGTTGACGATCAGATGACCGTCCCTCGCCGTGACACTGACGGTGTCGCCGTCCAGCACCTCGCCGCTCAGGATCAGCTCGGCGAGCGGATCCTGCAGGTTGCGCTGGATCACCCGCTTCAGCGGCCGCGCGCCATAGACCGGATCGTAGCCGGCGTCGGCGAGCCAGATCCTGGCCGCCTCGTCGAGCTCGATGGTGATCTTGCGCTCGGCCAGCAGCGTCTCCAGCCGTTGCAGCTGGATGTCGACGATGCCGGTCATGTCGCCGCGTCCCAGCCGGTGGAACAGGATGATCTCGTCCAGCCGGTTGAGGAACTCGGGGCGGAAATGGGCCCGGACGTCGGCCATCACCAGGTCGCGCACGTCCTCGACGTCGGCGCCGTCGGGCTGGGCCGCGAGCGCCTGGCTTCCGAGGTTCGAGGTCAGCACGATGATGGTGTTGGTGAAGTCCACCGTGCGGCCCTGGCCATCGGTCAGGCGCCCGTCGTCGAGCACCTGCAGCAGCACGTTGAAGACTTCCGGCGCCGCCTTCTCGACCTCGTCGAACAGCACGATCTGGTAAGGCCTGCGGCGGACAGCCTCGGTCAGGACGCCGCCTTCCTCATAGCCCACGTAGCCGGGCGGCGCACCGATCAGCCGGGCCACGGAGTGCTTCTCCATGAACTCGGACATGTCGATGCGGACCATGGCATGCTTGTCGTCGAACAGGTTGGCAGCGAGCGCCTTGGTCAGCTCGGTCTTGCCGACGCCGGTCGGGCCGAGGAACAGGAACGAGCCGATGGGACGGGCCGCGTCCTGCAGGCCGGCGCGCGCCCGGCGCACCGCCCTTGAGACGGCCGCAACCGCTTCGCGCTGGCCGATCACCCGCTTGCCCAGCTCGTCCTCCATGCGCAGCAGCTTCTCGCGCTGTCCCGCCATCAGCTTGTCGACGGGCACGCCGGTCCAGCGCGACACCACGAAGGCGATGTCCTGGTCGGTGACCTCCTCCTTGAGCATCCGCTCGCTGGACGTGGCGGCGGCCTCGGCCAGCTGCCGTTCCAGGTCAGGGATGACGCCATAGGCCAGTTCACCCGCCCGCCCCAGATTGCCCGAGCGCTGGGCGCGCTCCAGCTCGATGCGCGCGGCGTCCAAATCTTCCTTCAGCTTCTGCTCGGCGTTGAGCTTGCTCTTCTCGCCCTGCCACTGGGCCGTCAGCGAACCCGACTGCTCCTCGAGGCCTGCCAGGTCCCGCTCGATCTTCTTGAGGCGATCGCGGGAGGCCTCGTCGGTCTCCTTCTTCAGCGCCTCGCGCTCGATCTTGAGCTGGATGATGCGGCGGTCGAGCTGCTCAATCTCCTCGGGCTTGGATTCGACCTCCATGCGCAGCCGGCTGGCAGCCTCGTCCATAAGGTCGATGGCCTTGTCCGGCAGGAACCGGTCGGAAATATAGCGGTTCGACAGGGTCGCGGCCGCGACCAAGGCGCCATCGGTGATCCGAACGCCGTGGTGCAGTTCGTACTTTTCCTTCAGGCCGCGCAGGATGGAGATGGTGTCCTCCACCGTGGGCTCACCGACAAAGACAGGCTGGAAGCGCCGCTCGAGCGCAGCGTCCTTCTCGACATATTTACGGTACTCGTTGAGCGTTGTCGCGCCGATGCAGTGCAGCTTGCCGCGGGCCAGCGCCGGCTTCAGCAGGTTGGAGGCGTCCATGGAGCCTTCCGCCGCGCCGGCGCCGACGATGGTGTGCATCTCGTCGATGAACAGGATGATCTCGCCCTCGGCGGACTGGACTTCCTCCAGCACGCTCTTCAGGCGTTCCTCGAACTCGCCGCGATATTTGGCGCCGGCGATCAGGCTACCCATGTCGAGAGTCAGCACGCGCTTGTTCTTCAGCCCCTCGGGCACGTCGCCATTGGCCACGCGCAGCGCCAGTCCCTCGACGATCGCGGTCTTGCCGACGCCGGGCTCGCCGATCAGCACCGGGTTGTTCTTGGTGCGGCGCGCCAGCACCTGGATGGTGCGGCGAATTTCCTCGTCGCGGCCGATCACCGGGTCGAGCTTGCCGTCGCGCGCCGCCTGGGTCAGGTCCTGCGCGTACTTCTTCAACGCGTCATAGGCGTTCTCGGCCGATGACGAATTGGCCGTGCGGCCCTTGCGCACCTCATTGATGACCTTGTTCAGGCCTTGTGCGGTAACGCCGGCGTTCTTCAGGATGTCGGCCGCGCGCGTGCCGGTGGCGAGCGCGAGCGCCTGGAGCAGGCGCTCGACGGTGACGAAGCTGTCACCGGCCTTCTTGGCTAGGTCCTCGGCGCTCTGGAACAGCTTGGCGAGTTGGGGCGCCATGTAGAGCTGGCCGGCGCCGGTTCCCTCGACCTTGGGCTGCTTGTTCAGCTCGGCGTCGACCTGCAGCAGAACCTGCTTCGGGTCGCCGCCGGCGGCGTTGATCAGGTTGGCGGCAAGGCCTTCCTCGTCCTCGACGATCACCTTGAGCAGGTGCTCGGGGGTGAACTGCTGGTGGCTCATGCGCTGAGCCATGAACTGCGCCGACTGGATGAAGCCCTTCAGTCGGTCGGTGTACTTCTCGATTTCCATGTTGGATTTCCTCCCACTCCGGGATGCCTGGATTTCGCGGCGGACCGCGAGCATGGCCTCCATATGGTGTTGCAGATCGGCAACACAAGAGGGTGCGCGCAGGAAACCGCGACCGCTCTCGCGGGTCCGAATCCGGGCGCGATCGATGGCGTGCAGCGGGACGCCGGGCACAAACGAAAACGGGCGGCCGAGTAGGCCGCCCGTCAGAAAGGTCGTCTCAGGCGCCTACTCGGCGTCCGAAGCCTCTTCAACCACCGGAGCCGCCGTCTGGGCGTCTTCGCTCGGCGCCGCCGGACGGCGCGGACGCCGGCTGCGGATGGCGCGCGGCGCGGACGGCATCGCCGGCGGTGTCAGCGACACAGGCGGCACCTCGACGGCGACGTCGGCCGAGATGTCGGGCTGGTCTTCCGCGCCGGAAATAACCGGCTGCGGCTGCACCTGCTGGATCACTGGCGGACCGCCACTGTCACGGCGCTGGTTGCCGTTGAACCCCTGCCCGCCACCATCGCGGTCACGGCGCTGGTTGCCACCATTGTTCTGGTTGTGACCGCCCTGGTTGCCGTTGTTCTGGCCACCATTGTTCTGGCCGCCATTGTTTTGGCCGCCGCTGTTCTGGTTGTAGCCCTGCCCGCCATTACCCTGGTTGCCGGCGGCCTGGCTGCCGCTGGGCGGCTCGTAGCTGTTGCCGTCGCTCTCGGACTGCTCGTCATAGCCGCCCTGCTCGTCGTCATCGATCGCCTGAGGCTCGATGCCCTGGGCAATCATGATCTCGTTCATGATCCGCTGGTAATGCTCGGCGTGCTGCAGGAAATTCTCGACCAGCACCCGGTCGCGGCCAACCCTCGCATCGCGCGCCAGGCTGACATATTTCTCGACCAGCTGGGCCGCGGTGCCGCGGAGCTTGCCCGCCGGTCCGTTGCTGTCATATGCCCGGTTGATGTTCTGCTGGGGCGCGGGTCTTCTGCCCGAGCGACCCCGGGAGCGCTTGCCGTTGCTGTGTCTCATCGTGCCACTATGTTGTTATCTCGTTTCGGTCTTGCGGCTATTGCCACCGATGATCATCCCGACAGACCCGTAACGGATCCTAGAGCCCAGGTTGTGCAGTCGAGGGAGACTGCATCCAGCGATTCCAATTCTGGATGACTTCGAGAGGGCAGGCCCCAAGACGCCCGCGCTTCTCTCAATGGGGACCCTACTCATCCCCGACGCATTTTCCAACATCAAAATGATCTTTCTCGCCCGTACCGGCAAAAAACGCGCCCAGACAGCGAATGCGGCCGGAAAGGTCCGGAAACTGCCGCACTCTGGCGCCGCTCCGTTCGAGCAGCGCGGCGACATCGGTCTCCTGACCGACGCCGATTTCGAGGAATGCCGCACCGCCCGGTGTCAGTACCCGGCCCAGGTCGGCGGCGATGCGGCGATAGGCGTCTAGGCCGTCGGAGCCGCCATCGAGCGCGCCGATGGGGTCGTACACCGCCACCTCGGGTTCCAGCCCGGCGATGTCCTGATGGGGAATATAGGGCGGATTCGACACAATCAAACTCACGGCGCCGTCCGGCAGTCCCGATGTCCAGTCGCCGACCGCGAAAGAAGCCCGCGCCAACAGGCCGAGCGACGCGGCATTGGCGCGCGCCACGTCCAACGCGGCCTCGCTGATGTCGATGCCAAGGCCGTTGTCCCGCGGCCGCTCGTGCAGCAACGCCAGCAGGATGCAGCCGCTGCCCGTTCCCAGATCGGCGATCCGGGTGGCAGGCCGCCCGTCCAGCCAGTCCAGCGCCGCGCGCACCAGGGTTTCCGTGTCGGGGCGCGGGTCCAGCACCGGCGCCGCCACCGCGAAGTCGAGGCCCCAGAACTCCCGCCGGCCGAGGATGCGCGACACCGGCTCGCGGGCCGCGCGCCGGTCGATCATCGCCCGAAAGGCGTCGACCGCCTGGCTCTCCACCGGCCGTTCCGGATAGGCCATGACTGTCTCGCGCCGTTCGCCGGTCGCCGCGCACAGCAGCAGGGTCGCATCGAGGGCGGCTGAGTGCACGCCCGCAGCAGCCAGGCGCGCCCGTCCCGACCGCTGCAGGTCGCCCAGGGTCGCCGCCGTCCGGGTCACTCAGAAATCTCCGGCCGTCTCCATGGCCGCGAGCCGCTCGGCCTGGTCCTCGGAGATCAGCGCATCGATCAGCTCGTCGAGACCTTGCCCCTGCATGATCAGGTCCAGCTTGTACAGGGTCAGGTTGATGCGGTGGTCGGTGATACGGTTCTGCGGGAAGTTGTATGTGCGGATGCGCTCCGAGCGGTCGCCGCTGCCGACCTGGGTGCGGCGCGCGTCCGAGCGTTCGGCGTCGAGCTGCGCGCGCTCATGGTCGTAGAGCCTGGCGCGCAGGATCTTCAGCGCCTTGGCCTTGTTCTTGTGTTGCGACTTCTCGTCCTGCTGCGACACCACGATACCGGTCGGCAGATGGGTGATGCGCACCGCGCTTTCCGTGGTGTTGACGTGCTGGCCGCCAGCGCCCGAGGCACGGAACACGTCGATGCGGATATCCTTGTCCTCGAGAACGATGTCGACGTCCTCGGCTTCCGGCAGGACCGCGACCGTGGCCGCAGACGTATGGATGCGGCCGCCGGCCTCGGTGACCGGCACGCGCTGGACCCGGTGGACGCCGGATTCGAATTTCAGCCGGGCGTAGACGTTCTTGCCGTTCACCGCGACGATGATTTCCTTGTAGCCGCCGACGCTCGATTCACTGGCCGACATCAGCTCGATCTTCCAGCCATGGGTGTCGGCGTGGCGCTGGTACATCCGGAACAGGTCGCCGGCGAACAGCGCCGCCTCGTCGCCGCCGGTGCCGGCGCGGATTTCAAGGATCACGTCCTTGTCGTCGTCGGCGTCCTTGGGCAGCAGGCGAAGCTGCAGGTCGCGCTCCACCTCGGGCAGCCGGTTGTTGAGCTCGCGCAGCTCTTCCTCGGCCAGCGCCCGCATCTCGGCGTCGCTGTCGGAGTCCTTCGCCATCTCGGCCAGGGCCTCGATTTCCTGGCGGATACGGCGCAGCTCACGGGCGCCGACCACCACCTCGGTCAGCTCCGAGTATTCGCGCGACAGCTTCGCGTACGCGTCGCCCGACATGTCAGCCGCGTTGGCCATCTGCGCCTCGATGCCCTCGAAGCGGTCGATGAGCTGCTTGACCCGCTCCTGGGAGAACCCGGCCATCAGTTGCCGCCCAGATGGGCGACGACCTTGTCCCGGAGCACCTCGGTCTGCTCGCCCGTGTCCAGGTCGCGCACCGCGACGACGCCGCGCGCCATCTCGTCGCCGCCGACCAGCACGGCGATCCGCGCGTTCACTTTGTTCGCCTGCTTCATGCGCTTGCCCACATTGCCGCGGAACGCCAGATCGGCCTTCACGCCGACGCGCCGGAGCTGCTGGGTCAGCACCAGCGCCTCGGCTTCGCCGTCGGCGCCCACCGGGATGACCGCGACGGGACGTTCCGGCGCCGGCGGCTCGTCGAGCAGCATGACCAGCCGTTCGATGCCGCAGCCCCAGCCGATGCCGGCGGTGGATGGCCCACCCATGTACTCGATCAGGTGGTCGTAGCGGCCGCCGCCGATGACGGCGCTCTGGGCGCCCAGCAAGGTCGTGGTGAACTCGAACGCCGTGTGGGTGTAGTAGTCGAAGCCGCGCACCAGCCGGTCGTTGACGGTGTAGTCCTGGCCCAGCGCGTCGAGCCCGTCCTTCACCCTCTGGAAGAAGTCCTTCGACGCCTGGTTGAGGTAGTCGCCCATCTGCGGCGCATCGGCGATGATCCGGCGGTCGCCCTCGTCCTTGGAATCGAGGATGCGCAGCGGGTTGCGCTTCAGCCGCATGCGGCTGTCCTCGCTGAGATTCGCCTCGTGGCCCGAGAAATATCCCACCAGCACGTCGCGGTAGGCGGTGCGGCTTTCGGTGTCGCCCAGCGTGTTCAGCTCCAGCGTCACCTTCTGGCGCACGCCGAGCACTTCGAGAAGGTGTGCGCCCAGCGCGATCACCTCGATGTCGGCCTGCGGCTCCGGCACGCCCAGCACCTCGATGTCGAGCTGGTGGAACTGGCGCAGGCGGCCCTTCTGCGGGCGCTCGTGGCGGAACATGGGACCATAGGCATAGAACTTCAGCGGCAGGTGCTGCGCCAGGCCGCCCGAGATGAAGGCGCGGGCGATGCCGGCGGTCGGCTCGGGCCGCAGCGACAGGCTGTCGCCGCCCCGGTCCTGGAACGTGTACATCTCCTTGGTGACCACATCGGTGGTCTCGCCCAGCGAGCGGTCGAACACCTCGGTGAACTCGAAGATCGGCGTGTCGATCTGGCCATAGCCATAGCGTTCGGCCAGGTCGCGGAACGTGGCGATGACGTGCTGGTGCTTGCGCGCCTCGTCAGGCAACAGGTCATGGGTCCCGCGGACGGGTTGCAGCTTTGCCACTTTGGGGGCTCCGGTAAGGGTCGCTACGAGGCCTCGGCGAGGGCCGCGGCGGCGGCGCGCTCGATCTTGAGCTGGGCCGCCTTCTTCTCGACCAGGCCGACGATATGCTCGACCATGTTCTCGTCGTCGATCTTGTGGTCGGTGACGCCCGACAGATAGATCATGTGGTTGCCGTTGCCGCCGCCGGTCAGGCCGATATCGGTCTCGCGGGCCTCGCCCGGGCCGTTGACGACGCAGCCGATGATCGAGAGGGTCATGTGCGTGTCGATATGGGCAAGCCGCTTCTCCAGCGTCTCGACGGTCTTGATCACCTGGAACGCCTGGCGCGCGCAGGACGGGCACGAAATGATCGACACGCCCCGGTGACGCAGGCCCAGGCTCTTCAGAATCTCGAACCCGACCTTGACCTCCTCGACCGGTTCGGCCGAGAGCGAGACGCGGATGGTGTCGCCGATGCCGGCCCAGAGCAGCATGCCCATGCCGACGGACGACTTCACGGTGCCGGTCATCAGGCCGCCGGCTTCGGTGATGCCGAGATGCAGCGGATAGTCGCAGGCGTCGGCCAGGCCCTGGTAGGCGGCGACGGCGAGAAACACATCCGACGCCTTGACCGAGATCTTGAACTCGCGGAAGTCGGCGTCTTCCAGAACCTTGGCGTGGTTCAGGGCGCTTTCCACCATGGCCTCGGGACACGGCTCGCCGTAGCGCTCGAGCAACTCCCGTTCCAGCGAACCGGCGTTGACACCGATGCGCATGGAGCAGTTGTGGTCCTTGGCGGCCCTGACGACTTCCCGGACACGGTCCATGGAGCCGATATTGCCCGGATTGATGCGCAGGCACGACGCGCCCGCTTCGGCGGCCTCGATGGCGCGCTTGTAGTGGAAATGGATGTCCGCGACGATCGGGACATTCACTTCCTTGATGATGTGCCTGAGCGCCGCCGTCGATTCCTCGTCGGGGCAGGAAATGCGCACGATGTCGGCACCGGCCTTTTCCAGGCCAAGCACCTGCTCGATGGTGCCCTTGATGTCGGTCGTGCGGGTGTTGGTCATCGACTGGACGGCGATGGGCGCGTCGCCGCCGATCGGCACGTTGCCGACGTGAATCTGGCGCGACTTGCGGCGTTCGATGTGTCTATAGGCGCGGACGGTCATGTTGATCAGCGATCCCGTGGCAGTTGGCGGGGCTTATACCCCAAGCCCCCCATGATGTCAGCCCGACAGTTGGGGCGATTCCAGTGGAAGTCTACTGTTCCCGGGTGATCGTCGACAACTGGCCCTGGTAGGTCGCAGGCGCCTCTGCCTTGCCGAAGGAGGGGTCCTGCGACAATTCCCAGGCGACGCAGATTCCGAGCGCGAGCAGCGCGGCGACGATCAGCAGCGACAGCTTGGGCATGGCGTTTTCCTGCGCCGCGCTCCACATGCCCCCGCGATGCTGCGGATTCTCATAGGCGTGCTTCACCTGGGCGACCACGGCGGGGCTGTCGATGCCGAGCGCGGAACCGCCGAGGAACTCGGCATAGGACCGCAGGAAGCCGATGGCGTAGGTCGCGGGCAACTCCTTGATCTCGCCGTACTCCAGCGCCTCGACGTAGTCGGCGCGGAATTTCAGCACGTCGGCGACATCTTCGATGGTCAGGCCGCGCGCCTCGCGGCTACGGCGCAGGCGCTCGCCCAACTCGACAGCCGCGTCCATGGCGCCGGGCGTGCGGCCCTTGATGGAGACCACATTGCTGCGGGGCAGTCGAACAGCCGGCAGGGCGTCGCCGTTCTCGTCGATGATCAGGAGCCCCCGCCCCGACTCTTCGACCTCGATTTCCGGCTCTGCCCCCGCTTTCGTGGCGAACCGTTTCAGATTGAGCACCGAGCGTGTATCCACTTGTTCGCGCTGTTTCCGGGAAATCACAGTCAAGAAGATTCGTTGGGTCAAAGGGTATCGAGTCCCGCAAGGGGATTCAACGACCTAGGTGCAGGAACTTACAATTCCACGCCATGATCGCGCGCGAAGTTGGTCAACTTGCTGCGCAAGCTGTGATCGGGCAGTTGCAGCAGGGTCAGCAGGTAGGCGCGCAGCTTGCCGGCGTCGAGGCTGCGGATCATTTCCTTGACCGGACCGACGGACGCCGGGGTCATCGACAGGTTGCGCAGACCCAGCCCGATCAGCGCCATGGCCTCGACCGGCTTGCCGGCCGCCTCGCCGCAGAGCGAGACGCTGACGCCGCTCTCGGTGAGCTTGTTGATGATCATGGCGAGGAATGACAGCGCCGCCGGCGACAGCAGATCGTAGCGGTCGGTCAGCATGGAGTTGCCCCGGTCGGCGGCGAACAGGTACTGCATCAGGTCGTTGCTGCCGATGGACACGAAATCCACATGCGGAATCAGCGCATCGAGCTGCCAGGCGAGCGCCGGCACCTCCAGCATGGTGCCGACCAGCAGCCGGGACGGCGGCGTGTGCTTAAGCCGAAGATGACGGCCCATTTCCCGGTCCAGGATCGACTTGGCGGCGAGGAATTCGGATACGTCGCTGACCAGCGGGAACATCACCCGTAGCTCGCGCCCTGCGGTGGCGGCGAGCAGCGCACGCAGCTGGTACCGCAGCAGCGCCGGCCGGTCGAGGCCCATGCGGATCGCCCGCCAGCCCAGTGCCGGGTTCTCCTCCTTCGGCCGCTCAAGGAACGGCACGACCTTGTCGCTGCCGATGTCGAGGGTACGGAAGGTCACCGGCTTGTCGCCGGCCGCGTCCAGCACGCGGCTGTACAGCTCGCGCTGCGCGTCATGGCGCGGAAAGGTCGAGCCGACCATGAACTGGAACTCGGTGCGGAACAGGCCGATGCCGTGGGCGCCGGTATCATCGAGATGCGGCAGGTCGACCAGCAGGCCGGCATTGATGTGCAGGCCCATCTCGACGCCGTCTTTGGTGATCGCCGGCAGGTCGCGGTGCTGCGCGTAGGCGGCGCGGCGCTGCTCGCGCACCGCGATGGCCTCCTCATAGACGTCGATGACGTCCTGGGTCGGCAGCAGGAACACCTGCTCGGTCATGGCGTCGATGATGATCTGGTCGCCCGGATCGACGAGGCCCACGATGCCTTCGATCTGGCCAATCACCGGAACGCCCAGTGCCTTGGCGATGATCGCCACATGAGAACTGGGCGTGCCCTCGGCCAGGATCAGCCCGCGCAGCTTGGATCGGTCGTAGTCGAGCAGCTCGGTCGGACCCAGGTTGCGCGCGACGACGATGGTCTGATCGTACAGTTCGGCGACCGCGCCCTGTTCGAGGCCCATCAGGTGGCGGATAAGCCGGTTCGCCAGGTCGTCCAGGTCGGACAACCGCTCGCGCAGGTAGAGGTCGGTGATCTTGGCCATGCGGACCCGGTTGTCCACCTGGACGCGCTGGACCGCCGCCTCGGCGGTCAGGCCGCCGCGAATGGCGTCGCGGATCTTCTCGATCCAGCCGCGGTCGTTGGCGAACATGCGGTAGGTCTCAAGCACGTCGAAATGGTCGCCCTCGATGCCGAGATCCGACGTCTCCAAAAGATTGTCGAGCGACGAACGCAGGCTGCGCAGCGCCTCGTCGAGCCGCTCGTGCTCGATGCTTTCATCCTCGGCGATCAGGTGGGTGACCTGAACGCGAGGCTCGTGGAGAACCACCTGGCCGATGGCGATGCCCTCGGCCAGCGCGATGCCGTCGATCTTCGGCGGGTGGCCCTGGGCGAAGGTGCCTTCGTGGACTTCGCTGGGATCGATCAGTTCGCCCGAGCCGACCAGTTCGGCCAGCACCATGGCGACGGTCTGCAGCGCCTCGGTTTCTTCCTCGGTGTAGAGGCGCTGGGTGACGTTCTGCACGGCGAGCACGCCGAGCACACGGCCGGCGCGGATGACCGGTACGCCCATCAGGGAATGGTAGATGTCCTCGCCCGTCTCCGGCCGGTAGGCGAAGTTGGCGTGGGACTGGGCGTCGGCCAGATTGAGCGGCGCGCCGCGCGCCGCGATCTCGCCGATCAGGCCTTCGCCGACACGCAGGTTGGTTTTGTGCACGGCTTCCGGGTTGAGGCCGACCGTGGCGAACAGCTCCAGGATATCGCCGGCGCGCACCAGGTAGATGGAGCACACCTCGGCGACCATGTTGTTGGCGATCACCCGCACCATCTGGTCCAGCTTCTGCTGCGGCGGCTGCGGCGTGGCCATGACCTCGCGCATGCGCCTCAGCAGCAATCTGGGGCCAGCGGGATTGAGCGGCGTCACGGGCATGACTACCTGCCCGCCAGCGCGGCGGCGGCCTGCTCGACGAGTTCGGCGATGATGTCGGCGGTCGGCTGCTCGGCCCTGACCATGCCGACGCTCTGGCCCGCCATCAGCGAGCCGGTCTCCACGTCGCCGTCGATGACGGCGCGGCGCAGCGCGCCCGCCCAGTAGTGCTCGATCTCGAGCTGGGCCGCCTGCTGGTCCAGTTCGCCGGACTGGAAGCGCTCGATGACCGAGCGCTGCGTCTCCATGAATTCCTCGGTCGCCGCGTTGGCCAGCGCCCGCACCGGAATCACCGGGAAGCGCTTGTCGAGCTGAACCGACGGCATGGCGTCGCGGGCGTTGGCGCGGATAAACGCCTTCTTGAACGCCGGATGGGCAACGCATTCCGTAGCGCAGACGAACCGGGTGCCGAGCTGAACGCCGCTGGCGCCCATTTCCAGATACATCGCCATGGCCTCGCCGCGGCCGATGCCGCCAGCGACGAACACCGGCACGTCGCGGATATGCGGCAGGATTTCCTGGGCGAGGACGGCCGTGCTGACCGGCCCGATATGGCCGCCGGCCTCGCTGCCTTCGATGACGAGGGCGTCGACGCCCGAGCGCACCAGCTTCTTGGCCATCACCAGCGCCGGGGCGAAGCAAATGAGTTTGGCGCCATAGGCTTTCACCGCGTCGATGGCCTTGCCCGGCGGGACGCCGCCCGCGAGGACCACATGCCCGACATTCTCTTGGCGGCAGACCCCGATGAGATCCTCCAGCGCGGGATGCATCGTGATCAGGTTCACACCGAACGGCTTGCCGGTCAAAGCGCGGGTTTCGCGTATCTCCCGCTCGAGAAGATCAGGTGTCATCGAACCACACGCGATGACGCCGAAGCCGCCCGCGTTGGAGATGGCCGACACGAGATGGCGCTCGGACACCCACGTCATCGCGCCGCCCAGAATGGCGTGCGACGTGCCGAGGAATTCACACCCCCGGCGCCACAACTCGTCGAGACGTGCCCTCCCCCGCGTGTCGGTCATGCCATCAGGTCGCGTCGAGCTGGTAGGCGGAGTGCAGCGCACGCAGGGCCAGTTCGGTATATTTCGAGGCGATCAGCACACTGATCTTGATCTCCGAGGTGGAGATCACCTGGATGTTGATGCCCTCTTTCGCGAGTGCCGCGAACATGCGGCTGGCGATGCCGGCATGGCTGCGCATGCCGACGCCGATGACCGAAACCTTCACGACGTCGCTGTCGGTACTGACCGCCGCGTAGCCGAGCTGGTCCTTCAGGTCTTCGATGACCTTGACCGAACGCGCCAGGTCGGCGCGTGGCACCGTGAAGGTCAGGTCGGTGGTCTGGCCGTCGGCCGCCACGTTCTGGACGATCATGTCGACGTTGATGCTCGCCTCCGCCAGGGGACCGAAGATCGATGCCGACACGCCAGGCCTGTCGGCCACGCCCTGCACGGTGATCTTGGCTTCGTCGCTGGTGTAGGCAATGCCGCTGATATCTGCTTGTTCCACGATCTGATCCTCGTCGACAACCATCGTGCCGGGTTCGTCCGAAAAGCTAGAGCATACATGCACCGGCACCTTGTAGCGCATGGCGAGCTCGACCGAGCGGGTCTGCAAGACCTTGGCGCCCAGCGAGGCCATCTCCAGCATTTCTTCGTAAGTGATTTTATCGAGCTTGCGGGCCTTCGCAACGATCCGGGGATCGGTGGTGTAGACGCCGTCCACGTCGGTGTAGATGTCGCAGCGGTCCGCCTTCAGCGCCGCCGCGAACGCCACCGCCGTGGTGTCCGAGCCGCCGCGGCCCAGGGTCGTGACGCGGCCGTCCTCGGCCAGGCCCTGGAAGCCGGCGATGACGGCGACCTGACCGGCATTCAGGCGTTTTTCCAGCTCCGTGGTATCGATTTCCAGGATGCGGGCGGAACCGTGCGCCGACGTGGTCCTGACCGGCACCTGCCAGCCCAGCCACGAGCGGGCGTCGACACCCATGTTCTGCAGGGTCAGCGCCAGAAGTCCACTGGTCACCTGCTCGCCGGTCGCCACGACGGAGTCGTATTCGCGGGCGTCGTAGAGCTTTGAGGATTCGGATACCCATGCCACCAGCTGGTTGGTGACACCCGACATGGCCGACACAACGACGACCACCTGGTCACCAGCGTCCACCGCGCGCTTGACCTTGGTCGCGACGTTACGGATCCGGTCAAGATCCGCCACCGACGTTCCACCGAATTTCTTGACGATCCGCGCCATCGTTCCCCGCGCCAGAGTGTGCGTTAACCTTGGGGGCCGACGTACCGCTTTACAGGAATGTCGCTTGCCCTCACAAAAGCGGCCCTTACATACTCGGTCACCAACGGCAGCGCAAGCAGCGCAGGGAGGCGGAATCCTTGGCCGACAGCAATCTATCCAGCATCGACGCCGAGGAGGTCGCCCGCTTCGAGGCGATGGCCGAATCCTGGTGGGACACGGCCGGCCCGTTCAAGCCGCTGCACCGGTTCAACCCGGCCCGGCTGCGCTTTGTACGGGACCGCGCGGTCGCGCATTGGGGCCGCGACCCCGCGACGCTCAAGCCGCTCGACGGTCTCGCCGTGGTCGACATCGGCTGCGGCGGCGGGCTGATCAGCGAGCCGCTGGCCCGCATGGGTGCGGCCGTCACCGGCATCGATCCGTCGCCGAAGAACATCGGCACCGCCCGCGTCCATGCCGCCCAGAGCGGTCTCGACATCGACTACCGGGCGATGACGGCCGAGGATCTGGCCGCGTCCGGCGCCCGCTTCGACCTGGTGATGAATCTCGAGGTGGTCGAGCATGTCGCCGATGTGGACGGCTTCCTTGCCGCCTCGGGGACCCTGCTGAAGCCGGGTGGTTTGATGATTTGCGCCACCCTGAACCGCACGCTGAAGAGTCTGGCCATGGCCAAGATCGGCGCGGAATACGTGCTGCGATGGCTGCCGCGCGGCACCCACGACTGGAAGAAGTTCCTGACGCCCGCCGAGCTGTCCCGCTCGATCCGCCGCGCCGGCCTGTCGGTCACCGCGCTGCAGGGCGTCAGTTACAAGCCGCTCAAGGACGAGTGGATTCTGACCGGCGATACGGGTGTGAACTACATGGTCGTGGCTGTGAAGCCAGCGAGCTAGGCGTCACTGCGGGGCAGCCACGGAATGGCGACCACGTCGATTCCCTCATCCTTGAGTTCCTCGGCCTCGTCGGGTGTCGCTTCGCCGTAGATGCCGCGGTCGTCGGCCTCGCCATAGTGGATCTTGCGCGCCTCGTCGGCGAACTCGGCGCCCACATAATCGCAGTTGTCCTCCACCTTACGGCGGATCTCCATGAGCATGCGGCGGACCTCGGCGGCCATCTGCGCCTTGTCGAGGTGACCGGAATCGCGGCGAATGGCGATATTCGGCGCCATGATCGCCTTGCCGACGTCGGCGCTGGAACACAGCGGGCACATGATGACGCCGGCCTCGGCCTGATCGTCATAGGCGGTGCTGTCGGCGAACCATCCCTCGAACTGGTGGTCGCACCCGCGGCATTTGAGTTCGTACTTGATCATCGGTTTTCGTCAGGCTCGTCGTTCTCACCCAACATGTTGGTGAAAACGCGCGAGTTCAATGATTTGTTGCAGGTCGGCCCGGCAAGCCGGTAGTGATTGGCCCATCATGAGCACTAATCCGCATCGAACGCCGAACGGCCCGAGTCCCTGGGTCGCCGCCCATCTGGACCGTATCGCGCCGGGCGCCGATGTGCTCGACCTGGCGTGCGGGACGGGCCGGCACACCCGCTTCCTGCTGGAGCGCGGTTACCGGGTCATGGCGGTGGACCTGAACATCTCCGGCCTGGACGATCTGTCCGGCCATCCCGGCCTCGCGGTGCTGGAGGCGGACCTGGAAAACGGTCCCTGGCCGCTGGGCAACGCGCAGTTCGGCGGCGTGATCGTCACCAACTATCTGTGGCGGCTGCTGTTCCCGCGCCTGCGCGATGCGGTCGCTCCGGGCGGCGTGCTGATCTACGAGACCTTTGCCGTCGGCAACGAGCAATATGGCAAGCCCAGCAACCCGGACTTCCTATTGCGGGAGAATGAATTGATGGACTGGTTCAGCGACTGGCAGGTGGTTGGCTTCGAGCAGACCTATACCGAGGTCCACAAGCCCGCGATCATCCAGCACATCTGCGCGGTGAAGCCTTCTGAATAAACTACGCGCCATAAACTACGCGCCGAGCGCGTAATCCCGGTCGTGGTCGAGCGACGGCACCCGGCCGCGCGCTTCGGCGACCTTGGCCGGGTCGATGCGGGCGGTGACGATGCCGACCTCCTCGCCGCCGTCGGCGATGATCTCGCCCCACGGATCGATGATCAGCGAGTGGCCGAAGGTCTGGCGGCCGTTCTGGTGGGTGCCGGTCTGGGCGGCGGCGAACACGAAGCAACCGGTCTCGATGGCGCGGGCGCGCAGCAACACGTGCCAATGCGCCTGCCCGGTCACCCTGGTGAAGGCCGCCGGAACGCAGATGAAGTCGGCGCCCGCCTTCGCCAGCGCCCGGTACAGGTGCGGGAAGCGCAGGTCGTAGCAGATGGTCAGGCCCAGCTTGCCCCAGGGCAGATCGGCCAGCACGGCGCGCTCGCCCGGCTGGTAGTTCTTCGATTCCCGGTAGGTCTCGCCGCCCGGCAGGTCCACGTCGAACATGTGAATCTTGTCGTAGGTCGCCTTGATGGCGCCCGACGGATCGAGCAGGAACGAGCGGTTGGCGATCTTGGTGTCGGACAGCCTGATCGGCAGCGACCCCGTATGAAGCCAGATGCCAAGTTCGTCGGCCAAGCCACTGAAAGCCTTCAAGGCTTCGTCCTCGTCCTGCGACCTGACCTGCTCGAAGACCAGCTTGGAACGGGTCTCCATCAGCGAGACCGTCTCAGGCAGCATCACCAGGTCCGCACCGCCGCTCCGGGCTTCGCGGATCATCTCGCTGACGATGGTGACGTTCGGAGCGACCTGATTGCCCGAATTGGTCTGCACCAGGGCGAGATTGAACGGCGAGCCCATCAGGCAGCCAGCAACTTGTCGAGCTCGCCGCGCGCGTCGAGGTCGTGCAGGTCGTCGCAGCCGCCCACGTGCCGGCCATTGATGAAAATCTGCGGCACCGTGTAGCGGCCACCCGACTTCTCCATCATCTCGTCGCGAAGCGATGGATTCATGTCGACGCCGATCTCGTTGAAATCGGCGCCCTTTTCCTTCAGCAGTCGTTTGGCTCGCGCGCAATAGCCGCAGAATGCCGAGGTGTAGATGACGATGTCAGCCATGGGCAACTCCTGGTTCGTTTTCCCTATATAGAGGCCTGGTCGGGCAGCGCAACACGCGCCAGCGTCAACACGTCCACGTGATCGGCGCCGGCCTTGCGCAGCGCCCGGGCACAGTGTCCGGCGGTGGCGCCGGTGGTCAGCACGTCGTCGACCAGCACGATGCGGCGACCCTTCAGGGTGCCCTCGTAACGCGCCGTCAGCGCGAAGGCTCCCCGGACATTGCTCGCCCGCTCCTTGCGGTTCATGGCGCCCTGGCTGGGCGTGCGGCGCGTGCGGGTGAGCAGATCGGGCACGAATGACGGTCCGCCGGCTTTGGCGATGTGGCGGGCGAGGATGGCCGACTGGTTGTAGCGGCGCGACAGCAGCCGGGTCCAGTGCAGCGGGACCGGCGCGATGATGTCGGCGCCATCGAGCAGCTCGCGGCCGGCGCGCGCCATCCAGCGGGCGAAGACCGGCGCGGGGTCGAGCCGGTCGCCATGTTTGAACTTCAGCACCAGGCCGCGACTGAAATCGTCGTACAGCATCACTGCCCGCGCCCGGTCGAACGCCGGGCGGTCGGTCAGGCATTGCAGGCAGAGCGCGTCGCCGCCCGCGTCGAACTCCAGCGGCACGCCGCAGCAGGCGCAGTACGGCGCGCCGATGAAGCGCACCTGGTTCCAGCATGTGGGGCACAGCTGCGCGTGTTCCTGCACGATGGCGGCACAGACCGGGCATTGCGGCGGAAACACCGCATCGAGCACGTGACGTCCGATCTGCGAAACACCCGCTAACATGCAGCCATGCTATCAGACTTTCCGGGTGACGCCAGGCGTGCCATATACCGTTCATGAGCACCGCCATCGAGATTTTCGACCGCCGTCTCGTGCGGCAGCGCCGTGACCAGAAGGCGGCCGGATTCGCCGGGTTCGACTTCCTCAAGGCCGAGGTCGCGGACCGCATCGCCGACCGGCTGCTGGACATCACCCACGCGTTCTCCGTGGCGCTGGACCTGGGTTGTCACACCGGCGCGCTGGGCCGCCTGCTGGCCGCACGCCCGGACGTGGAAACGCTGGTATCGGTCGATCTGTCGCCGCGGATGACCGCGCAGGCGTCCGGATTGCGGGTCGCGGCCGACGAGGAGCTGCTGCCGTTCGCCGAGGAGTCGTTCAACCTGGCGGTGTCGGCGCTGTCGCTGCACTGGGTGAACGACCTGCCGGGCGCGCTGATCCAGCTCAACCGCGCGCTCAAGCCCGATGGCCTGTTCATGGCCGCCATGCTCGGCGGCGACACCCTGACCGAGCTGCGCCAGGCGATGATGCAGGCCGAACTGGCCCTGGAACCAGGCGTCGCGCCGCGGGTTTCACCCTTTGCCGACATCCGCGACGCCGGCGGGCTGCTACAGCGGGCGGGCTTCGCCCTGCCAGTGGCCGATGTGGAAAGGATCACCGTGGATTACGCCGACGCCTTCAGCCTGATGCGCGATGTGCGGGGGATGGGCGAGGCCAATGCGGTGATCGAGCGGCACAAGGCGCCGCTCAGGCGGCGCACACTATTCGCGGCCATGGAAGCCTATCACGACCTTTACGCTCGCAAGGACGGCCGCATCCCGGCCACTTTCGACATCGTGTACCTGACCGGCTGGGCGCCGCACGAAAGTCAGCAGAAGCCACTGGCACCGGGTAGTGCTACTATGCGTCTCGCCCAGGTCCTGGGCGCCAAAGAACAGTCGACCGGGGAAAAAACCTCACCCCGGCCTTGGAAACACCCCTAACGGTACCGATGTACGTTCAGTAACAACGACAAAGGGTTAGGTGCGACATGCATGGAAAGAAGATCAAGTCCTGGATCGCGATCGCGGACAGCGCCAAGGCGCGGATTTATTCGACCTCGGGTTCCGGACTGAAACTGAAGCTGGTCAATGAGCTTGATTCCGAGGCGGCCCGCCGGCTGACGCAGGATCTCGTCACCGACAGGCCTGGCCGAAGCTTCTCCAGCGCCGGGCCCCGGCGTTCCAGCATGGAGCCGCACAGCGATCCACAGGACGTTGAAAAACACAAGTTCGTCAAGGACCTGGTCGAATATCTCGACGCGGCCGCCCTGGACGGCAAGTTCGACGACCTGTTCCTCGTGGCCGCGCCGCGGACGCTGGGCGAAATCCGCAAGCTGTCCAATGGCCACATCGCCGCCCGCTTGCGCGCGGAGTTGAGCAAGGATCTCACCAACATTCCCGAAGCCGACCTCGCCAAGCACCTGGAGCCTCTCGATATCGGCAAACCGACACTGACCAGCTAGCGACGCATCACGCCTGACGGCAGTGGGGACCAGACGACCGCGCGTATGCCGGCTTCGGCAAGCGCGCGGTTGGTCCACTGGTTGCACGTCATGAACATGCTGTAAACCCCTGCCCCTTTATAGAAATTGTCTCTGGGGCCGTAGCCCTTTCCGGGCAATATCCGCACCGGGCCGGGTGCGAACCCCGCCCTGACGGCGCGCACGAGCCGCGCATACTGCGCGTCCGATATGACGAGCCGGATCGCATCCTGCCGCGGCGTCGGCAGTTCGCTGACATGCATCAGCGTCGGCCGCCACAGCAGCGAATGCGCGCCGGTGGTGACGCGGAAGTCGGCCCAGGTCGGGGTCTTCAGGTAAAAGTCTCGCTCGCCCCAGCCGAAACCGAGATAGGCCGTGTCAGGCAACGTCACCAACCCTTCCGCCCTCCAGTCCTTTATGGGATTGGCGACCGGTACGGCAAGGTCGACGTGGACGCCGTTCGAGGACAGGAAAATCTCTATCCCGTCAGGTGTTTGCGTGAAATTCCTGTTGACCGGGACGACCATCGCGACGGCGGCGACCAGCCAGTAGAGCGCCACGGCGCCGGCGATGCCGCCCAGCAGGCGGACCAGCCAGCGCCACAGCCTCACAACAGGTCCCGCAGCATGGCCACCAGCGGCACGTCGGCGGGCGGCATGGGATAGTCGGACAGCCGGGCGACGCGCACCCATTTCAGCGCGGTATGCTCGCGCGGCATGGCGGTCCCATCCCACTTGCGGCAGACGAACAGCGGCATCAGCAGGTGGAACGTCTCATAGGTGTGCGAGGCGAAAGTGAACGGCGCCAGGCAGCTCGCCCAGGTCTGGATGCCCAGCTCCTCCTCCAGCTCGCGGATCAGCGCCGCCTCGGGAGTCTCGCCCGGCTCCACCTTGCCGCCGGGAAACTCCCACAGCCCGGCCATGGACTTGCCTTCCGGACGCTGGGCGATCAGCACGCGGCCATCGACATCCACCAGCGCCACCGCGGCGACCAGAACGATCGGTTTCGGCTCGCTCATGGGGCGAAGCTCCAGGAGTCGCGTTCCAGCCGGTAATGATGCACGTCGCCCTCGCCGTCACGCAGCCGGTAGCGGCGCATGCCCTTCCATTCGAAGCCGGCCTTCTCCAGCACCCGGCACGAGCGGTCGTTCCCCTGCATCACGCCGGCCCAGAGATGGGCGAGCCCGTAACGCGAGAAAGCACATTCGGATATCCCCGTAACTGCTTCCATAGCATAGCCATTTCCCCAGAACGGTTGGCCCAGCCAATAGCCCACCTCGTTGTCGTCGAAGCTTACGCCGACGCCGCCCATCACCGCGCCGTCGGCGCGCCGGATCACCACATAGGGCAGCCCGCGCCGCCACCAGCGGATGCGCCGCGAGATGCCGAGCCAGTCGCGCGCATCCTTGTCGGTGTACGGAAAGGGCGCGCGCGACAGCCAGCGCGCCACCTCCCAGTCGCCGATCAGCGCCGGGATAAACGGCAGGTCGGCGCGCTTGTAGGGCCTCAGCAGGAGACGATCGGTCTCGATGTGGCGGCGTATGGCAATCAACTGCGGTAGTCGGCGTTGATGGCGATGTAGCCGTGCGTCAGGTCGCAGGTCCACACCGTTGCCGTGCCATGCCCGACGCCCAGGTCGACATCGATGTCGATCTCCCTGCCCTGCAGATGGCGGGTCAGTTCGTCCTCGTCATAGCCGGGCCGCACCCGGCCATTCTCGGTCAGCACCTGGCCGCCGAAGGTTACCGTCAGGCGCTTCGGGTCGACCTGCTCATAGGACTTGCCGACCGCCATGACGATGCGGCCCCAGTTGGCGTCCTCGCCGGCGATGGCGGTCTTCACCAGCGGCGAGTTGGCGATCATCTTGGCGACCCGCTTGGCCGCCGCGTCGTCCTCGGCGCCGCCCACCGTGACGGTGATGAACTTCTGCGCCCCTTCGCCGTCCCGCACCACCTGGCAGGCCAGGTCGCCCATCACCGCCTCGAGCTTGATCCGGAAGTCCGCCAGCGCCGGGTCATCCGCATCGGTCACCGGCGCGTTGCCCGCGCCGCCGGTCGCGAACAGCAGCAGCGTGTCGGACGTCGACGTGTCGCTGTCGACGGTGATGGCGTTGAAGCTGCGCTCGTTGACGTCGCGCAGCACCGCGTCGAGCGCCTCGCGGCCAATGGCCGCGTCGGTCGCCACATAAGCCAGCATGGTCGCCATGTTGGGCTCGATCATGCCCGAGCCCTTGGCGATGCCGTTGATCGTGACCATCACGCCGCCGATGGAAGCGGTGGCGGTGGCTCCCTTGGGAAAGGTATCCGTGGTCATGATCCCGCGTGCGGCGGCTTCCCAGCTGTCCTCGGCCAGGACGACGGACGGAAGCGCGTTCACGATCTTGTCGAAGGGAAGCTGCACGCCGATCACGCCGGTCGAGGAGATCATGACGTCCTCGGCCGCGCAGCCCAACAGGCCGGCCGCCGCCCGCGCCGTTTCGGCCGATGCGTGATAGCCCTCGTCGCCGGTGAACACGTTGGAATTGCCGGCATTCACCACCAGCGCCCGCGAGCGGCCGCCCGACGCCATCAGCGCGTCGCGGCACCACAGGATGGGGGCGCCCGGGGTCAACGACCGGGTGAACACGCCAGCGACGACGGTGCCCTCCGGGAAGGTGACCAACGTGACATCGGGCCGGTCCTTGTACTTCACGCCCGCCGCGATCGTGCCGAGGCGCACGCCCGCGATGGACGGCAGCGTGGGGAAACCCTCGGGGGCGAGCGGAGACAGGGTCGTCTCGACCATTCGTGCAACTCCAGTATCGTGTTTGTCGTTTCGCGGTCCGGCGGCCGCTCTCAGCCGAAAAGCAGGTCGTCGGGCTTGGCGATGGGCTGCTTCTTATCATAGGCCATCCAGCCTTTCACCAGCCGGACGATGTACCAGATGTAGACAGCGATGAGCACGAGAATGCCGAGGCCGAAGGCCGGCACCAGAATCCAGCCGATCGCGGCCCCCGCCAGCCAGAGCCAGAAGGTCCGGATGAGCCACGTGTCATGGCTTTCTTTCCAGGTACCCGCGTCCTGGGGTCGCTGGATGTAGGCGATCACGACGCCGACAATCCCCGACACGCCGACCACGACGGCGGCCGCGTAGCAGATGTAGGCGATCAGCGTCATATCCGTCGAACTGGTGGCTTGAGGCGCGTTCAGATTGTCGCTCATGTATGGCTCCCTTGCCCCTTGATGGACGCGAACATTTTGCATGCATCCGTCGTTACCTTCAAATCCAGATAAGCGGCCGGCATAGGGTTCATTGACATCACCCTATACCGGTCTTATGTGTCCCCGATGTGTGGGTCGCCCCTTCATTGGGCGAGAAAGCAGGGTTTTGCATGCTCGGAATAGGCAACTTCGCCAAGCGGCTCTTTGGCTCGGCCAATGATCGCATCGTCAAGGGGTATGCGCCACGCGTGCAGGCGATCAACGCCCTCGAGCCCCAGATCAAGGCGCTGACCGACGAGCAGCTCCGGGCCAAGACCGCCGAGTTCCGCAAGCGCATCGACGACGGCGCAACCCTCGACAGCCTGCTGGTCGAGGCGTTCGCCGTGGTGCGTGAAGCCGCGTGGCGGGTATTGGGCCAGCGCCATTTCGACGTCCAGCTCATCGGCGGCATGGTGCTCCACGAAGGCGGCATCGCCGAGATGCGCACCGGCGAGGGCAAGACGCTCGTCTCGACGCTGGCGACCTACCTGAACGCCGTCGGCGGCAAGGGCGTGCACGTGGTGACCGTGAACGACTACCTGGCCAGCCGCGATTCGAAATGGATGGGTCAGATCTTCAAGTTCCTGGGCCTCGACGTCGGCTGCATCGTGCACGGCCTGGACGACGACGAACGCCGCTACGCCTACTCCTGCGACATCACCTATGGCACCAACAACGAATTCGGCTTCGACTACCTGCGCGACAATATGAAGTTCTCGCTCGACGCCATGGTGCAGCGGGCGTTCAACTTCGCCATCGTCGACGAGGTGGACAGCATCCTGGTGGATGAGGCGCGCACGCCGCTGATCATCTCGGGTCCCACGGAGGACAATTCCGAGCTGTACCGGACGATCAACAAGTACATCGACCAGCTCACCGAAGCAGACATCGAGAAGGACGAGAAGGCCAAGACGGTGGTGCTCACCGAGGGCGGCACCGAGCACATGGAGCAGATCCTGAAGCAGGCCGGCCTGATCGAGGGCGGCAGCCTGTACGACATCGAGAACGTGTCGATCGTGCACCATGTGAACCAGGCGCTGCGCGCCCACAAGATGTTCACCCGCGACGTGGACTACATCGTCAAGGACGACAAGGTCATCATCATCGACGAGTTCACCGGCCGCATGATGGAAGGCCGCCGGTTTTCCGAGGGCCTGCACCAGGCGCTGGAGGCCAAGGAAAAGGTCCGGATCCAGAACGAGAACCAGACGCTGGCCTCGATCACCTTCCAGAACTACTTCCGGCTCTATCCCAAGCTCTCCGGCATGACCGGCACGGCATCGACCGAAGCGGCGGAGTTCGCCGACATCTACCGGTTGAACGTGGTGGAGATCCCCACCAACGTGCCGGTGCAGCGCATCGACGAGAATGACGAGGTCTACCGGACGGCGCGCGAGAAGCACGACGCGATCATCACCCAGATCGAGGAATGCACCAAGCGCGGGCAGCCGGTGCTCGTGGGCACCGTCAGCATCGAGAAGTCCGAGCTGCTGTCCGAGCTGCTGAAGAAGCGCAAGATCACCCACAACGTGCTGAATGCCCGGTATCACGAGCAGGAAGCCTACATCATCGCCCAGGCAGGCCGCGCGAACGGCGTCACCATCGCCACCAACATGGCCGGCCGCGGCACCGATATCCAGCTGGGCGGCAACATCGAGATGCGCATCGCCGCCGAGCTCGAGGGTATCGAGGACGAAGCCGAGCGCAAGCGGCTGACCGACTCGATCACCGCCGAGATGATGGAAGAGCGGGCCCGGGTGAAGGCATCCGGCGGACTCTACGTCATCGGCACCGAGCGTCACGAGAGCCGGCGCATCGACAACCAGTTGCGCGGCCGTTCGGGCCGCCAGGGCGACCCCGGTCATTCCAAGTTCTACCTGTCGCTGGAAGACGACCTGATGCGCATCTTCGGGTCCGAGCGCATGGACAGCATGCTGGTGCGCCTCGGCCTGGAAGAGGGCGAAGCGATCACCCATCCGTGGATCAACAAGGCGCTCGAGAAGGCGCAGATGAAGGTCGAGGCGCGCAACTTCGACATCCGCAAGAACCTGCTCAAATACGACGACGTCATGAACGACCAGCGCAAGGCGATCTACGAGCAGCGCCGCGAGCTGATGGAAGCCGAGGACGTTTCCGAGACCATCGCCGACATGCGCGAGGACACGGTGCTGCAGGTGCTGCACCAGCATATCCCGCCGCGCTCATTCCCCGAGCAGTGGGACACGGAAGGCCTGCGGGTGGAGTTCCACCGCGTCTTCAACTTCGAGCCGCCGATCGCCGAGTGGCTGCAGGAAGACGGGATCAGCGAGGTCGAGATCGGCGAGCGGCTGCAGAAGCTGGTCGACGCCTTCATGGCCGAACGCGCCGAGCGGTTCGGCCCCAAGGCCATGAACTGGCTGGAAAAGAACATGCTGCTGCAGACCGTGGACAGCCAGTGGAAAGACCACCTTCTTCAACTCGACCATTTGCGCCAGACCGTGACCCTGCGCGCCTACGGCCAGCGCGACCCGCTCAACGAGTACAAGAGCGAGGCGTTCGAGATGTTCGAGGCCATGATGGGTCGCGTCCGTACCGACACCACGCTGCTGATGTCGCATGTGGAGTTGAGGTTCGAGGAGCCGCCGGCCGACGACTACCGCGAGCCGCCGCGCGGCCAGGCGACCCACCTGGATCCCTTGACCGGCGAGAACGAGATGGCGCTCGATGCGCTGCGCAACGTGCGCGCGGCCAACAAGAGCGATCCGGACACCTGGGGCCGGGTGGCGCGCAACGCGCCCTGTCCCTGCGGCTCGGGCAAGAAATACAAGCACTGCCACGGGGCGTTGGCCAACGCCTAGGACACCGGACCGGGAGGCCCCTTCAGTTCGACCACGTTGCCTTCCGGATCGCTGACGTAGATCGACGGGCCGTAGCCCTCGGCACCGTAGCGCGTCCCCGTCTCGCCCACCGTCACACCGGCCGCCGCCAGATGGGCGAGGATCGCAGCCTCGTCCCATGGGTCGATCCGCAGGCAGAAATGATCCAAGTTGCGCGCGGCCGCATCCAGCGCACCGCCGCCCTTGCGCCCCAGCGGGCCATCGGCGTCGACCAGGTCGATCAGCGCTCCGCCGGCCCGCATCTGGACCAGGCCGAATGCCTCCTGCTCCTTTTCGACCGGACATCCCAGCACGTCGCGGTAGAACCTGACCATGGCATCGACGCCACGCACCCGCAGGACCACATGGTCCAGCCCGGCGATGGCGAAGGGCGGCTTCATGGCTGCTTGGTCAGGTCCAGCGATGAATTGACCGTGAAGGTGTCGAGCAGCTTGACGATCTCGGGATCGGTGCAGCCCTTCTGCTGGACAGCGCTGGTCGCCACCTGGTTCAGGTTCTGCATCCGGTTCAGCAAAAGGTCCGAAATTTCCTTGGCTGATTTGTCCGGCATCTGCTGCCGCATCTGCCTGATGGTGGCATGGTGGACGACGTTCAGGTTGCGCATGAAGCGCCCCATGGTCGGCTCGTCGGGCGGCTTGCACAGCCCCGCCACCACACCCGAGATCGAGAAATTGTCGAACATGGTGATGATCGGATCTCGCTGCTGCTGCGCCGGCTGATCGGCAGGCGCGTCCGACGGCGGCGCCGACATGTCCACCTGCGCGTTCGCTGCGGCGGGCGCGCCAAGCAGCAACAGCACGAGAAGAATGTTGTTACGCGACACCGGCGGTCCCCAGGGCCAGAAATTTGCGCCGGCGTTCGTCGCGCAGCGTCTCCGGACTCTTGCCGGACAGGGAATCGAGCGCGCCAGCGATGGCGGTGCCTAGTCGGTCGATGGCCTTGGCGGGATCCCGGTGCGCCCCACCCAACGGCTCGGTGACGATATCGTCGATCACCTTCAGCCGCTTCAGGTCCTGCGCGGTCAGCTTAAGCGCCGTGGCCGCCTCCTCGGCGAAGTCCGGGCTGCGCCAGAGGATCGACGCGCAGCCTTCCGGCGAAATCACCGAATAGATCGCATGCTCGAACATCAGCACCCGGTTGCCGGCCGCCAGCGCCACCGCGCCGCCGGAGCCACCCTCGCCGACGATGCACGCGATCAGCGGCACGCCCAGGTTGAGGCACGCCTCGGTGGAACGGGCGATGGCCTCGGCCTGGCCGCGCTCCTCGGCGCCGACACCCGGATAGGCGCCCGCCGTGTCCACCAGGGTGATCAGCGGCAACCTGAACCGGTCGGCCAGGTCCATCAGCCTCACCGCCTTGCGGTAGCCCTCGGGCCGGGCCATGCCGAAATTGTGCTTGAGGCGGGTTTCCGTGTCCCTGCCCTTTTCGTGGCCCATCACCAGCACCGCCTCGCCGCGGAACCGGGCCAGGCCGCCCAGGATCGCCTGGTCGTCGCCGAAACCGCGATCACCCGCCAGCGGCGTGTAATCGGTGAACAGCCCCTCGACATAGTCACCGAAATGCGGCCGGCGCTGGTGCCGGGCCACCTGGGTCTTCTGCCAGGGATTGAGGTCCTTGTAGGTCTGGCGCAGCAGCTGCTGCAGCTTGCCTTCGAGGCGGACCACCTCGTCGACCACGTTGACGCCGCCCCCGTCGGAGAGGCGTTTCAATTCGCGGATCTTGCTTTCGAGTTCCGCGATGGGCTTTTCGAATTCGAGGACTGCTTCCATGATGAGGATATCGTTACGAACCCTGTTCGTTTCAAAGGAACGCGGCGCGCGCCCGGACGTTTTGAATCGGCGGCGACCTTGCGCCGGAGCACGTCTTGTACCTGAAACTGGCCCCACATGCTAACCCGGATCGGGGCAGCCCAAGCAAGGGAACGGTCGTGCGCAGGCGCACCGCCGATGTGGCGAATTTTGACTCACACGGCCCGGCCGCCGGGCGTATGCTGATTTCATGCAAATCGACGTGATCTCGGATTCAATCTGTCCCTGGTGCTACATCGGCAAGCGGCGCCTCGAGAAGGCACTTGCCGCGCGCCCGGACATCGCCTTCGCGGTGATCTGGCGGCCCTACCAGCTCAACCCGGACACGCCGCGCGAGGGCTATGACCGGAAGGCCTATATGCAGGCCAAGTTCGGCGGCACCGACCAGGCCAAGGGCGTCTACAAGGTGGTCCAGGCCACCGCCAGGGAAGAAGGCCTGGAGTTCGCGCTGGAGAAGCAGAAGCGCATCCCGAACACCCTCGATTCCCATCGGCTAAATCACTGGGCCCATACCGCCGGGGTGCAGGACGCGGTGATCGAAGGGCTGTTCAAGGCCTACTTCATGGACGGCGCCGACATCGGCGATCCCGCCGTGCTGGTGAAGGTGGCGAAGGAAGCCGGCATGGACGCGGGCGTGGTCGCCAAGCTGCTGGCCAGCGATGCCGACCGCGACCTGGTGCTCCGCGAGGAAGTGGTCGCCCGCCGCATGGGCGTCACCGGCGTGCCCTGCTTCATCATCGACCAGCGGCTGGTGATGGTCGGCGCGCAGGAAACTGACATGCTGCTGCGCGCCATCGACCACGCGGCCGAGCAGGCAAGCCAGGCGGCGGAGTAGAACGCCTTCTCTACGCGTCGTTCCGGCACCGTTGTATTGAAATTGTGCACACATGAAAGTATATTCATTGTGTGGACAATCGGAGCGCGAGATGACCAACGCACAAACCAGCGACAAGCCCGGCCGCGATGTAACCATCAACCTGCGCGCCAGCGGCAAGCAGCGCAGCCTCATTGACAGGGCCGCCGAGTCACTGGGCAAAAACCGGTCGGATTTCATGCTGGAGGCCTCGTGCAGGGAAGCTGAGTCGGTATTGCTCGACCGCCGCTACTTCTCGCTGGACGCCGAGGCGTACGAGCAGTTCATGACGATTCTCGATGCGCCTCCCTCCGCCAATCCCAGGCTGCGCCGGCTTCTCGCCGAAAAAGCGCCTTGGGAGAAGTGAGCGGCGACGAACTCAGTCCGCCGGAAAGGTTGTCGGCCGACCACGATCTTTCTTCCTTCAACTCGGGCACGCCGGTCCTCGACGACTGGCTGCGTCGGCGTGGGTTACCCAATGAAGACAGAGGCGCCTCACGCACCTATGTCATCTGCGCCGGGGGTCGGGTTATCGGATACTACGCGCTGGCTGCGGGGGCGGTGGCGCAAGAGGAGGCTACCGGGCGGGCCCGGCGCAATATGCCGAACCCAATCCGGGCGATGGTGCTGGGCCGCCTGGCCATCGATGTCGCCTACCAGGGACGCGGGCTTGGGAGGGCGTTGCTCCGCGACGCCATCCTGAGGACCGCCCAGGCTGCCGAGATCGTGGGCATCAGAGTTGTATTGGTGCACGCCCTATCGGACGATGCCCGGAACTTCTACGAACGCTGCGGCTTCCAGGCATCGCCCCTCGACCCCATGACCCTGATGATCACGCTCGGCGGCGTAGAACAGGCTCTGGGCAATACGAGTCGGGACTGACGCCGCCCCAGCATCCCGGGACAGCGGCCCCAGGACATGCGAGTCTTACAGCGCCTTCAGCTTCTCGACGGTGGCGATCAGCACCTCGGCCTGGCGGATCGAGGCGAGGTCGATCAGCTTGCCGTCAAGGGCGACGGCGCCGCGGCCTTCCTTCTGCGCGATCACCATGGCCTCGAGGATGCGCTTGGCCTTGGTGACCTCGACCTCGGACGGGCTGAACAGCTCGTTGCCCAAAGTCACCTGCGACGGATGGATCGCCCACTTGCCCTCGCAGCCCAGCACGCCGGCGCGGTTGGCCTGGGCGCGGTAGCCGTCCGGATCGGAGAAGTCGCCGAACGGGCCGTCGATGGGGCGCAGGCCATGCGAGCGGGCCGCGACCACCATGCGGACGATGGCGTAGTGCCACATGTCGCCCCAGTAGGTGTCGCGCTTGCCGGCCTCGTCGGCGTTGGACAGCACGACATAGTCGGGGTGCGGGCCGCCGATCTGGGTGGTGCGCATCTTCATGGAGGCGGCGAAGTCGGCGACGCCGAAATGCAGCGATTCGTTGCGCTTTGACGCGCCGGCGATGGCGTCGATGTTCATCAGGCCGCGCGCGGTCTCGATGATCAGCTCGAAGCCGACCCGCTTCTTGCGGCCCTTGGCGGTCTCGATCTGGGTGCACAGCATGTCGAGGGCATAGACGTCCTCCGGCACGTCGACCTTGGGCAGCATGATCAGGTCGAGCCGCTCACCGGCGTTCTCCATAAGGTCGACCACATCGCGGTACATGTAGTGGGTATCGGTCGCGTTGATGCGCACCGAGACGGTCTTGCGGCCCCAGTCCAGATCGTTGATGGCGTCGATCACCAGCTTGCGGGCCCGCTCCTTGTCGTCCGGGGCAACCGCGTCCTCGAGATCGAGGAACACCACGTCGGCGTCAGACTGTGCCGCCTTCTCGAGGAACCGGGAGTTGGAGCCGGGCACGGCCAGCTCGCTGCGGTTGATGCGGGGCTGGGCCTGTTCGACGGGAAGGAATGCCATGATCGCCTCTTCTGGGTGGGCTGCTGAAGTCACCGGCACGCTATCCAGCACATCAAGGCGAGTCAATCGAGCGGACGGCAACCCTGCCCTTCGCTCAGGTGACCTTGGCCAGCGGGTGGCCGTCGCGCACCAGCGCCTGCAGCCGCTCCTCCAGCACATGGGTGTAGATCTGGGTGGTGCTGATGTCGGCGTGTCCAAGCATCTGCTGTACCGAGCGCAGGTCGGCGCCGTTGTTCAGCAGGTGGCTGGCGAAGGCGTGGCGCAGCACGTGCGGGCTGACCCGGCGGGGATCGATCCCCGCCTCGACGGCCAGCTCGTCGAGCAGCTGGAAAAAGCGGACCCGGGTCAGGTGCCCGGCCTTGCCGCGCGATGGAAACAGGTAGGCCGCGCCTTGCGTCCCGGCCTGTTGGAGGAACTTGGGCCGGACCTTCAGGTACTCGGTCATGGCGGCCTTGGCCGGCGGGCTCAGCGGCACCATCCGTTCGCGGCCGCCCTTGCCCTTGACCAACAGGACGCGGGCGTCGCCCCGCGCCGAGGAGACCGGCAGCTTGACCAGTTCGGAGACGCGCAGGCCGGTGGCGTAGATCACCTCGAGCAGGGCGACCAGGCGGACGCTGCGCGGTGATTCTCCAACCGCCCTGCGCGCCTGCGCCGCCTGCATCAGCTGGTCGACCTCGGAGACGGTCAGCACCTTCGGCAGGGTGCGTCCACGCCTGGGTCCTTCCAGCGACGCGGCCGGATCGTCGGCGCGCATGCCGTCGGCATACATGAACCGGAAGAACTGCTTCAGCGCCGACAGACGGCGCGCGGCGGTGCGCGGCGCAAAGCCCGCATCATCGAGCCGGGCCAGGTAGGCCCTGATCGCCTCGGTGTCCGCGCCTTTCAGCCCGCCCCTCCGAGCCGCGAAATCAGCGAAATCGGACAGGTCGCGGCGATAGGCCTCCAGCGTGTTGAGCGCGGCGCCGCGCTCGGCGGCCATCATCTCCAGGAAGGCTTCGATCAAAAACGGATCGCCAGCCATCCGCGCCGCTCCTCAGAAGCCGGTATCGATAAGCGCCTCGAGCGCGAGCGCCCGTGCGTCGTTCTCGAGTCCAACCGTCGACAGCCCCTTCAGCACGTCGGCCAGCACCGCCGGATTGGCGTTGCCCGGTCCCGGATCGCCCAGGATCACAAGCGACAGAAGCACCGTCTCGCCGAGCCGGCCGGCCTGCGCGGCGGCGTTGAGTCCACGCCACACCGGCAACGGCGGCATCCGGCCGTCGGCGGCTTCGGCGCCGTCATAGAGGCCACCCCAGAACGCTGGCGGCACCGGCAGACCGAGGCCTTCGAGCACCGCCATCAGCACCGTGCCCCGCCGCGACCGTTCGGCGCCGCCCAGCGCGGACTGGGTCCGCCACCAGCCGTCGAGCACCGGCTCGTCGAAGCGGGCGTCAGGGTCGGCCACCACCATCAGCGGCCAGAGCTGAGCCTGGACGACCGTGGCGTTCGGATCTCCGCCCGCAGCCTCGTCCTCGACGACCGCGTACCACGCTCGTGCGTCTTCGATCTCGCCTGCCGCCAGCAGCGCGCGGACAATGTCAGGCGCGGCGGCCACCAGCTCGGGCGGCATCGCCACCGCCTCGGGCACAGGCGGCGTCTCCGGCATGGCAGCCTCCGGCACCAGCGGCACCGGTGCGCCATCGACCACGGGGCCGGCAGCGTCGGTTGGAGGCGGCGTCGGTTCCGGCGCGGCCGGCTGCGGCTCGAGCATCAGCGACTTCGTCGATTCGGCATTGACTCGCGCCGCCAGCAGATAAGTGCCATCGGCCTTGGCCCGAGCCCAGATCGCCTGGAGGATTTTCAGCTTCGCCACCGGATCGGGCTCCTGCATGGCGGCCTGGTACAGCAGCGCCCCGCCGCGGCCACCAGGCTGGCCCGCCGCCGCGGCAATCGGATCGACCAGATCCGGCGCATTGAGCGTCATGCCGGCATAGGCGGCCGCCAGATCCCCGGCGCCGATGGCGCCGGCACGGGCGGCGCGTTCGGCCGCCTCCAGCTTGACCTCGGACGGCAGATCCCTGTCGTTGGCGACCGCGACCAGCACCATGGAGCTTGCATGGTCCAGGGTCGCGACGGCGACCTCGCTGCCAGATGCCTTCAGCATCGCCAGCCTGAGCGGCGTGAGTGGACGGCTGCTGGCCAGCGTGGGCTTGTCGCCGCGGGCGTCCTCCGCCTGGCTGAGCCAGCCCAGCAGCGCAAAGAAATCGGGATCGTCGGCGCCGGTCTCGCGCAGCATGTCGGCGGTGAATCCCGCGCCGTCCACGTCGCCCTTTAACAGCTTGCAATAGGCGACGGTTTCCAGCCAGGACGCCTCCTCGCTGCGCTGGTTAGCGCTCTGCGCCTCATCGCAGGCGGCGTCGGGGTTGCCGGCCAGCAGCAGCGCGTCGACACGCGCATGGGCCAGCGCGGCATTGGGAATCTTGTCGGGCACCCGGCCGAACAGGTCGGCGATCTCGGCGCCGTAGCCCGCCGCCGCCAGCCGGTCGACACGGGCCTGGAACACATCATAGACGTTCTTCGAATTGCCGGCCGGTATCTGCGCCTCGCTGAGCAGCAGGCGCTCGGCCAGCGACCGCATGGCGGGCGAACCCTTGCCGACCGGCATGCGCGGCATCAGCGCCACCAGGGCGCGACGGTCGCTTCCCTGCCACATGGAGCCGGGAAACCCGCCATTGGCCTGGGTGAGGATACCTGGCGACGACGGGTCCAGCATATCCAGTCCCTGCTGGTAGACGCCCTGCGCCGGCAATTGGTCGCCGGATCGCGCCTCGTCCAGCGGACCTTCGACGATCGACGGTCCCGGCGATGGCGCGGGCTGGGCCGGCTGGCTCGGGATCACCGTGGGATCGAACTGCGCCCAGCCGGGCGCTGTTGCCGCCAGAAGCGCAACCGCCGCCAGCGTCAGCCGGTGCATGGCGCGCCGGCTACTTCTGCAGCGTTTCATGGGGCAGATCTTTTTCCACTTCTGCCGACGGCGCAGGCGGGTCCCAGAACTGCAGGAATGCAAGGCCAGCGCCGGCCAGAACCACGAGGATGACGAGCGCGATAGCGAGGCTGCGAATCTTGTTCAAGAGCGGCTCTCTCCCTTTGTTGTGTGCAAGGCTGATTTCCGAGGCGAATGCATATAACATACGCGCAAACGAGATGCATTGAAGCACATGGACAAGGTTAACGACGAGGGCGCGGTCAACGTTCCGCCGCCCTTTCATCTGGAAAAATCCATCGTCCTGGTTGGTCTGATGGGGGCAGGAAAAACCACGATCGGGCGCCGCCTGGCGAAGCGCCTGGGCGTGAGCTTCGTCGACGCCGATGCGGAAATCGAGAAAGCCGCCGGCTGCTCGATCAAGGACATCTTCGAGTGCTATGGCGAGGCGGCATTCCGCGAGGGCGAGCGTCGGGTGATCTGCCGGCTGATGGCCGGGCCTCCGCAGGTGGTAGCGACCGGCGGCGGCGCGTTCATGAACGCCGAAACGCGCCAGCGGGTGAAGGAAGCGGGCGTGTCGGTCTGGTTGAAGGCCGACATCAAGACGCTGGTCGCCCGGGTCGGCAAGCGAGACACCAGACCGCTGCTGTCGCAGGGCGATCCGGAAACCATCCTCCGCGATCTGGCGGAGAAGCGTAATCCGTTCTATGCAGAGGCCGATATCCATGTGGAGAGCCGCGACGGCCCGCACGAAGCCGTGGTCGACGCCGTCGTCGAGGAACTCAAGAAACGTCGGGCCGCCTAGCTATGATCCATGAAAGCGTCACCGTCGGCCTGGGCGACAGGTCCTACGACATCGTTGTCGGCACCGGCCTTGTGCGCGCCGCGGGCGACCTGATCGCCCCGTTCCTGCAGCGGCCGCGGACATTCATCGTCACCGACGAGAACGTCGCCAGGCTGCATCTCGAAACGCTGCGGGAAGCGCTCGACGCCGCCGGCATCGAGGCCGGCGTCCATGTGCTGCCGGCGGGCGAAAAGACCAAGAGCTTCGCCCACCTGGAAGCGCTCATCGGCGCCATGCTCGACGCCAGGCTGGAGCGGCGCGACCGGGTGATCGCGCTGGGCGGCGGCGTCATCGGCGACCTGACCGGCTTCGCCGCCAGCATCCTGCGCCGGGGCATCGGCTTCATCCAGGTGCCCACCACGCTGCTGTCGCAGGTGGACAGCTCGGTAGGCGGCAAGACCGGCATCAACACGCGCCACGGCAAGAACCTGGTCGGCACCTTCCACCAGCCCAGCCTGGTGCTGGCCGACACCGGCGTGCTCGACACCCTGCCCCGCCGCGAGCTGGGCGCCGGATATGCCGAGGTGCTGAAATATGGCCTGATCCGCGACATGGCGTTCTTCGACTGGCTGGAAGAGCACGGCGCCGAGTTGATGGACGGTGATCCGGACGCGCGCGCCTGGGCGATCGCGACGAGCTGCAGGGCCAAGGCCGAGGTGGTCGCCGCCGACGAATTCGAGACTGGCGACCGGGCCTTGCTCAATCTGGGACACACCTTCGGCCATGCGCTCGAGGCCGAGACCGGCTATTCGGACCGGCTGCTGCATGGCGAGGGCGTCGCCATCGGCATGGTGCTGGCCTTCGAGCTGTCGGCCCGGCTGGGCCTGTGCGACCGCCAGGCACCGGTGCTGGTGCGCAACCATCTGCGCCGGCTCGGCCTGCCCGCCTCGTTTGCCGATATCCCGGGCGCCGAGATCGCCGGCGCGCGGATGGACGCGCGCACCCTGATCGGACACATGGCTCAGGACAAGAAGGTGAAGGACGGCAAGATCACCTTCGTGCTGGCCCGCGGCATCGGCGAGGCGTTCCTGACCAGCGATGTGGACGCCGAGGCCGTCGAGGACATGCTGAACGACGCGCTGCAAGCGGCCTGACAGCCATGTCGACGGCCGCATCCATCACCGCGCTGGCCATCGTCGTCCTGCTGCTGGTGTCGGCCTACTTCTCGGCTACCGAAACCGCGCTCGACGCCGCCTCGCGCCGGCGCATCCACAAGTTGTCGCGCGACGGCAACCGGCGCGCCCAGTGCGTCGAGCGGCTGCAGAAGAACGCCGAGCGGCTGGCCGGCGCCATCCTGCTGGGCGACACGCTGGTGATCATCATGGCGACGGCGCTCGCAACGGGCCTGTTCGCCAGTTTCTGGGGGCCCTATGCGCTGCTGATCGCCGAGCCGCTGGTCTCGGTGCTGGTGGTCCTGCTGGCCAAGGTGGTGCCGAAGACTCTGGTGGTGCGCCAGGCCGACCGGGCGGCGCTGGCGCTGGCGCCCTCGATGGAGCAACTGGTCAGGCTGCTGTCTCCGGTCACTGTGGTCTGCCAGAAACTGATGCGCGGCATGCTGCGGCTGTTCGGCCTGCGCATGGAGGCGAGCCAGCCGGTGCTCTCGGTGCAGGATCTGGTGCGCGGCGCCATCGACCAGCAGGACCGCAATGACATCAAGACTCACCGCGACATGCTGGGCAGCGTCCTCGATCTCGACGAACTGGAGGTGGCGGAGGTGATGGTCCACCGCCGCAACATGAAGATGATCGACGCGGCCATCGGCCCGGAGGCCATCGTCGAGGATGTCGTGGCAAGCCCCTACACGCGCATCCCGCTCTGGCGGGACAATCCGGAAAACATCATCGGCGTGCTCCACGCGAAGGCGCTGCTGCGCGCGTTGCGCCGCCAGCGTGGCACGCTGAGCATGGAGCAGGTCGAGGCCAGCATGCTGCCGCCGTGGTATGTGCCCGAGACCGCCACGTTGCGCGAACAGCTCAACGCCTTCCGCGCCCGGCGGTCGCATTTCGCGCTGGTGATCGACGAGTACAGCGTGTTGAAGGGGCTCATCACCCTCGAGGACATCCTGGAGGAAATCGTCGGGGACATCGCCGACGAGCACGACGTGCCGCAGAGCGGCATTCGCGCCCAGGCAGACGGCAGGCTGATCGTCGACGGCACGACCACGATTCGCGACCTCAACCGGGCCATGGACTGGGACCTGTCGGACGACCACGCCACGACCATCGCCGGCTACGTCATTCACGAGGCGCAGACGATTCCCGAGGCCGGCCAGACGTTCAAGTTCGGCGAATTCAAATTCGAGGTGCTGCAGAAGCGGCGCAACCAGCTGACCCTGTTGCGGATCACGGCTCCGGAGACCGTCGAGGCCGCCGCCATATGACCGCCCGCGCATGCTAGCCGAGGTCTTCTCGATCATCGCGCCGGTGTTCCTGATCGCCGCGCTGGGCTTCGTCTGGGCCAGGATGGAGCAGCCGTTCGACACGCTGCTGGTCACGGCGCTGCTCGTCAACGTCACCTCGCCCTGCCTGATCTTCAGCCGGGTGGCATCGCTGACCGAGCCGGTCTCGACCTTCGGCACCATCGCCGGCGTCGCCGCGCTTTCAATCGCCATCTTCGGCGCCACCGGATATGCGGCGGCGAAGCTGCTGAAGCTGCCGGTGACCGCGACCGTCGCCCCGATTATGTTCCCCAACAACGGCAACATGGGGCTGGCGCTTTGCCTGTTCGCGTTCGGCGAGGTGGGCGTGGGCCTGGGCATCGGCTTTTTCATCGTCGCCGCGACGTCACAATTCACCCTGGCGCCATGGATCGCCTCCGGCCGGTTCTCGCCTCGGCAGATGGTGCGCTCGCCGGTGATCTACGCTTCGCTCGCATCGCTGGTGTTCCTCGCTGGCTGGCTGCCGCTGCCCGGGTGGCTCTACAACACCACCAAGCTGCTGGGCGACATCTCGATCCCGATGATGCTCATCACCCTGGGCGTATCGCTCGCGCGCCTGAAGGTGGTCAGCCTGCGCAACAGCGTGATCGTTTCGCTGCTGCGCCTCGGCATCGGGTTCGTCACCGGCGCCGGCCTGATCTGGGCGTTCTCGCTAAGCGGCGCCGTCGCGGGTGTGGTGATCATCATGTGCAGCATGCCGCCCGCGGTGTTCAACTACCTGTTCGCCGCCCGATACGGCGACCACGCCGAGGAGGTCGCCGGCACGGTGATCATCTCCACCGCGCTGTCCTTTCTCACCATGCCGCTGCTGATGGCGTACGCGCTGAGATCCTGAGTCGCCTGAGTGCACGCGGTTGCCCTTGTGTACAAAATCGAACAGAGGGCGGAATTAGGTATCCGCATCGCAGTCTGCCCGCTAACATCGACCATCGGCGCGGAATGGGGAGCTGTCGTCGATCCGATCCGAAACGTGGAGCATTCGATGGGACCCTACCGAGACTTCTGGCCTATTTATCTTGGCGCGCACCGAGGCAAGTGGACCCAGCGCTTCCACCTGGTCGCTTCCATCATCGGCGCCATCGGAGTCTTCAGCGCCATCGGCCTCGGCATGCCGCTGTTGGCGCCCGCCGGCATCCTGCTCGCCCTGACGCTCGCCTTCGGGAGCCACTATCTGATCGAGGGCAACCATCCCACGATCGCCAAGAATCCGCTGTGGAGCGCCGTCGGCGACGTCCATATGTGCATTCTGCTGGTCACCGGCCGCCTCCCGGCCGAGATGAAGCGCATGGGCCTGGAACGGCCTGTGGTCGAACGTTTCGTCTGGGCCAAGGCCAAGAACTAGACGACCCTTCCATCTCCTGCCAGCTGACGTCCCGGGTCGCCCTCGGGCGCTCCTTGATGGTCGAGTCCGGCGTTCTGCTCGCGCGCCTTTCGGTGACGCAAAGCCTCCCCGACCCGGTCAAAGTCGTCTAGGATAATCGTCCATTCGCGAATGGAGGGGATCATGGCGAACGATCTGGAAATCTACTTCGTCACCAATCGCGATCTGATTGACGAAAACAACGCCCCATGGTTCGGCGACCGGTTCAATCCGGCCGGACCAGCCGGGCTGCGGTTCGGCTCGGCGAAGGGACGCCGCAAGGCCGGCACCGAATACGGAGTCGAACTGACCGGCGTCAAGGTCGCGCCCGAGAACCTGACCGCCATCGGCGACCAGAACCGGGTCGTCGGCAGCAAGGTCATCCTCGAGGCGTTGCGCAAGCGGATGATCGGCAAGGACGGCCGCGATACGCTGGTCCTAATCCATGGCTACGCCTCGACGTTCGAAACCTCGCTGCTTCGTGGCCTGGAACTGGCCGACAAATACATGCCTGCCGGCAAGCCGCTCAACATCGTGGTCTTCTCCTGGCCCGCGAATGGCGACATGACGCCGATCCTCGCCTATCACAGTGACCGCGACGATGCCCGCAACAGCGGCGAGGCGCTGGCCCGCGCCATGCTGCTGCTCAACGAGTTCATCGTGACGCTGACACCGGAGGAGAGGTGTGCGCGCGCCATCCACCTGGTGGCGCACAGCATGGGGAATTATGCGTTTCGCTGCGGCATTCAGCACATGCGCCGTTATTTCGGCGACGAGCCTCCGCGGCTGTTCACCGAAATCATCCTCGCCGCGCCCGACGAGGATGACGACACGTTCGAGCACGACCACAAGATGCGCCTGTTGCCGCGTCTCGGGCGCCGGGTCAGCGTGTATTACGCCGCGCAGGACCGGGCGCTGCTGATCTCGGACATCACCAAGGGCAACCCCGACCGGCTCGGTTCCGACGGCCCGAAGCAGATCAGCGGGCTGCCGACGAAGGTCAGCCTTGTGGATGCCCGCATGGTCGCGCTGGACAACGACATCTGGCAGGCCCACCAGTATTACCGGAAGTCGCCGCGGGTGGTTTACGATATCGTCAGGACTCTGGAAGGCCTGCCGCCGGACCAGATCAAGGGCCGCGTCGTCGTCCCCGGGCTACGCGCCTGGCGCCTGAGCAAGACGCTTCCGAAGGGCGCCTGAACCGGCCCGGCGAACCGATCACACTCGCTTCGGATCCCCCGGCGCGACCGTCTCCAGCGACAGGGCGTGCACCGGTCCGGCCAGTTCCTCGGCCAGTATCTTGTAGACCAGCCTCTGCCGGGCGACCCGCATCATGCCGGCGAACGTGTCCGACGTGACCGCCACGTGGAAATGGGTCTCGCCCTCGGGCCGCGCGCCGCGGTGGCCCTTGTGCTTGTGGGATTCGTCGATGACGTCCAGCGCCTTGGGCGCCAGCGCCTCGGTCAGCTTGGTCCTGATACGCTCGGCTACGCTCATTCTTTCCGCCTTGCCCTTTCCATCACGGTTCGACGCCACCATAATCCGGTGATGACCGACGCGCACCCCCATAGCGGCGCCACCCATGACACCACCGACACCCGAGCCTGCGACTGGCCCGGCTGCGCGGAGCATGGCGGGCACCGTGCGCCCAAGGGCCGCGACCGGCTGGAGGACTATTACTGGTTCTGCCTGGCCCATGCCCGCGAGTACAATCGCTCGTGGGATTACTTCGCCGGCATGAAGCAGCCCGAATACGACGCCATGGCCCGGTCGACCGCCACCTGGGACCGTCCGACGTGGCCGCTGGGCGCGCGCGGCGGCGACCGGAACGCCTGGCCGTTCTGGGCCGCGAGGGAGGCGGTCGAGGCTTTCATGGCCAATCCGGACGTGGGCGCCAGGACGCTGCACGAGCCCGAGCAACTCGCCGCCAGGTCGCGGCTGAAGCGCCAGGACAGGCAGGCGCTGGCGACGCTGGAACTGCCGGAGACAGCGTCGTTGCAAGACGTCAAGAAACGCTTTAAGCAGTTGGTGAAGCGATACCATCCAGACGCCACGGGTCCGGCGAGCAAGCCCAGCCGCGCCATCGAAGAGCGTCTCCGTAATGTGATACAGGCCTATTCCCACCTGGTGGACAGCGGCCTGTACAAGGACAGTGTGGAAGAAAGTCGATGACGTCGGAAAACAACATGCCCGGACATAACGGGTTGCCGGACACCAAGGTTTCGGTTCGGGAAGTATTCGGTCTGGATAGCGACATCACGGTGCCCGCCTTCTCGAGCGGCAACGAATATGTGCCGCCCCGGGATGATGCCTACCTGTTCGACCATGACACCACGATGGTGATCCTGGCCGGATTCGCCCACAACCGCCGTGTCATGGTGCAGGGCTATCACGGCACTGGGAAGTCGACCCATATCGAGCAGGTCGCGGCGCGTCTTAACTGGCCGTGTGTCCGCGTCAACCTCGACAGCCACATCAGCCGCATCGACCTGATCGGCAAGGACGCCATCGTCCTGAAGGACGGCAAGCAGATCACCGAGTTCCGCGAGGGCATCCTTCCCTGGGCGATCCAGAACCCGGTCGCCCTGGTGTTCGACGAGTACGACGCCGGCCGCCCCGACGTGATGTTCGTGATCCAGCGCGTGCTGGAGGTGGAAGGCCGCCTGACCCTGCTGGACCAGAACAAGGTGATCCATCCGCACCCGTCGTTCCGGCTGTTCTCGACCACCAACACCATCGGCCTCGGCGACACAACCGGCCTCTATCACGGCACCCAGCAGATCAACCAGGGCCAGATGGACCGCTGGAACATCGTCACCACGCTGAACTACCTGTCGCATGACGCCGAGGTCGGCATCGTGCTGGCCAAGTCGCCGACCTACAACACCGCCGAGGGCCGCGACACCGTCAACCGCATGGTCCGCATCGCCGACCTGACCCGCGCGGGCTTCATGGCCGGCGACCTGTCGACCGTGATGTCGCCTCGTACCGTGATCACCTGGGCGCAGAACAACGAGATCTTCAAGGACCTCGCCTTCTCGTTCCGCGTGTCGTTCCTCAACAAGTGCGACGAGTTGGAGCGTCCGCTGGTCGCCGAGTACTACCAGCGGGTTTTCGGCGTCGAGCTGCCCGAGTCCGCGGTCGCCCAGGCCGCCGGCGCGGCCAAGAAGGCGGTCAACGCCTAAGGGATCAAGATGGCCGCTCCCGAAAGCCCCATAGAGCCGTTCAAGCGGGCCGTCGTCGGCGCGGCGCGGGCGATTTCCGAGGACCGCGAGCTCGACCTGACCTTCAGCGCCCAGAACACGCCAGGTCCCGGCCGCCTGCCGACCCCCTCGCGCGACCTGACGGCGCGGGACGCGGCGCTGGTGCGCGGCGCGGCCGACGCCATCGCCCTGCGCATCAAGCATCACGACCGCAACGTCCACTCCGCGCTGTTGCCCGTTGGGAGCACCGCGCGCGGTATCTTCGACGCCGCCGAACAGGCACGCATCGAGGCGATCGGCGCCAAGACCATGGACGGCGTCGCCATGAACCTGGACGCCGCGCTCGCCGAGCGGTCGCGCGTCAAGGGCTACGACCAGATCAGGACCACCGACGACGTGCCGCTTGCCGACGTGGTCGGCTTCATGGTGCGCGAGCGGCTGACCGGCGCGGTGCCGCCGGAAGGCGCCCGCGAGATGGTCGATCTGCTGCGGGGCATGATCGAGGCCAAGGCTGGCAAGGACCTGGACGAGCTCGACGGCTCGTTCGAGGACCAGAAGCGCTTTGCCCGCATCACCCGCCAGATCATCGCCGACCTGGACCTGGGCGACGAGCTGGGCGACGACCGCGAGCAGGATGCCGAGGGCGAGGAGCAGACCGAGTCCCAGCAGATGCAGAAGGACGGGGACGGCGACAACTCCGAGGATTCGAGCCCCGACGGCAAGTCCGTGTCCGACGTGGAGATGCGCGAGCAGCTCACCGACGACGAATCGCTGGAGACGGTCACCATCGAGACCGAACAGCAGATGGACGGCGAGCAGGGCGACCAGGAGAACCAGGGCGAGGCGCCCTACCGCCCCGAGCACGGCCGCAACGACAAGCGCGACCGCGCCTACACCACCTTCACCGAGGAATTCGACGAGGTCATCTCCGCCGAGGAGCTGGCCGACCCGGAGGAGTTGCACCGCCTGCGCACCCAGCTGGACCGCCAGCTCGACGCGCTGCAGGGGGCGGTCGCCAAGCTCGCCAACCGGCTGCAGCGCCGGCTGATGGCGCAGCAGAACCGGTCGTGGGAGTTCGACATCGAGGAGGGCATGCTCGATACGTCGCGGCTGACCCGCATCATCATCGATCCGTACTATCCGCTGTCGTTCAAGCGCGAAAAAGACACGGATTTCCGCGATACGGTGGTGACGCTGCTGCTCGACAATTCAGGCTCCATGCGCGGCCGGCCGATCACCATCGCGGCGATCTGCGCCGACATCCTGGCGCGCACCCTGGAGCGCTGCCACGTCAAGGTCGAGATCCTCGGCTTTACCACCCGCGCGTGGAAAGGCGGCCAGTCGCGCGAGAAGTGGCTGGCGAACGGCAAGCCCGCCAATCCGGGCCGGCTCAACGACCTGCGCCACGTGGTCTACAAGAACGCCGACGCGCCGTGGCGCCGGGCCCGCAAGAATCTGGGCCTGATGCTGAAGGAAGGCCTTTTGAAGGAGAACATCGACGGCGAAGCGCTGCTGTGGGCGCACAACCGCCTGATGGCGCGCTCCGAGAACCGCCGTGTGCTGATGGTGATCTCCGACGGCGCGCCGGTCGACGACTGCACCCTGTCGGCCAACCCGGCCAACTACCTGGAGCAGCACCTGCGCCACGTGGTGAACTGGATCGAGACCAAGTCGCCGGTGGAGCTGATCGCCATCGGCATCGGCCACGACGTGACCCGCTACTACAAGCGCGCCGTCACCATCACCGACGCCGAGCAGCTCGGCGGCGCCATGACCGACCAGCTCGCCTCGCTGTTCGAGGAAGACAGCAAACGCCCCAAGGACAAGGCAAAGCGCCGCGCGGCGTAGTCCCTTCCGCCAATTCGCGATATCCTCTCCGGCCAACATCCGGAGGATATCCATGGAAAACAAGCACTTGAAACTGGCGGCAGGCGCACTGGCGATCGCCGCCGCTGTCGGCGCCGCCGCCATCTGGACGCCGGGCAACGCCCAGTCGCCGGGCTCGCCCAACGCGGCGCTGGCGTTTTCCAATGGCTGGATCCCGGTCGGCATGAACACGACCGGCGATCCCGCGGTCCCCAGCATCGCCTGGTTCTACAACCGCGACGACGGACGCGTGGTGGTCTGCCGGCACGGCGCCGACGAGGCCAAGTCGGCGACCTGCTCGCCGGCGACCCGGCTTCCCTAGGCGGCTTGGCCTAGCCCTTGGGCGCGAACAGGGTCTTGCCGAGGAAGGTAGTCGTGCGTTCCCACGCCAGCTTCGCGTCGGCCTCGTCGTAGCGGGCCGAGGTCGGGTTGGCGAAGGCGTGCTCAGCCTCGTACCAGTAGACCGCCGCTTCCTTGCCGGCCGCCTTCATGTTGGCCTCGAATCCATCGACCATGGGCTTGTTGATGAAGGTGTCCTTGGTGGCGAAATGCCCCATCACCGGTCCCTTCAGCTGCTTCAGCCGGTCGACCGGCTGGTCCACCTTGCCGTAATAGACCACGGTCGCGTCGGTGCCGGCATCGATGCCGGTCTCCATGGACCAGCCGCCGCCGAAGCACCAGCCGACCGAGCCGACCTTGCCGGTGGACTGCTTGTGCGCCGCCAGCCACCGGGCCCAGCTCACCAGCGTGTCGGTCGCTTCCTCGGGCTTCACCTGGCTCATGAAGCCGCGCGCTTCTTCCTGGGTCTTGCCGAGCTTGCCGTCATAGAGGTCGACGGCGAGCGCCAGGTAGCCGAGTTTGCCGAACTCGACGGCCATGGACCTGATCTGGTCGTTCAGTCCCCAGAATTCATGGATCAGGATCAGCGCCGGCGCCGGCGTGACGGCGGGGATGGCAAGGCTCGCCTTCACGGTCCGGCCCGAGGCGGTCTTGATCGTTTGTTCGGAGGTCGTCGCCGCGGCCATCTCGGCCAGCGCCGGATTGGCGAGCACGGCGGCAAGCGGCAGGGCCGCTACCGTCTTCAGCAAGTCGCGCCGGCGCAGCATGACGTCATTGTCCACTCGGTCCGCACCCATTGGAAGCTCCTTCCCTTTTCCCCAAGCACCCCCATAATAGCCGCCGCTTGATGCCGGCCACAAACGAGACCTTCCCGTGACCCTGATGCGACACCTGATCCTGGGCGCCGCCGCACTGGTGGCATTCACCGCCTGCCCCGTCGCCGCCAAGGAAGCCAGGACCAGAACGCCCGAGGTCGCGGTCGCGACGCTGATCCTCAACCCCGACAATCCCCGGGAGACGCGCGTCGGCCGGCTGACATGGCTGAACGGGCTGAAGCTGTCGTCCAAGCATTGGCTGTTCGGCGGCTTCTCAAGCCTGGAGATCAGCCCCGACGGTACGAAGCTGTTCACCGCCAGCGACCGCGCCACATGGTGGACGGTGGCGCTGGAGCTGAAGGACGGCGTGCCGGTTGGCATCGGCGACAGCGCGCTGCACGACATGCCCGATCCGCAGGGATTGGCGCTGGAGGGCGGCGACAACGACGCCGAGGGCATGACGCTGGCGCCCGACGGCTCGGTCTATGTGTCGTTCGAGCGCAATCACCGGATCATCCATTACCGCCTGCCCGACCCGGCCGACCCCGGCACCCTGATCAGGGCCACGCCCGAGACGCTGCCGTCGCCGCCCGAGCTGGCGAACGCGCCGCTCAACGGCGGACTCGAGGCGCTGGCGCTGCTGGACGACAAGACCCTGTTCGCCTTGACCGAGAGCCTGCGCGCCGGGCGGGGCTACAACCGCGGCTGGCTGATTCGAAACGGCACCTGGGAGCCCTTCGAGTACAAGCGCACCGAACCGTTCGATCCCACCGACGCCAAGCGCCTGCCCAATGGCGACGTGCTGGTGCTGGAGCGCCGGTTCAGCATGCTGGGCGGGCTGGGTGCGCGGCTGTGCGTCATCGCCGGCGCGACCATCAAGCCCGGCGCGAAGCTGGAGTGCCGGACCGTGGCCGACATGCAGCCGCCCCATCCCATCGACAACATGGAAGGGCTGGCGGTCCGCGTGAACGAGAAGGGCGAGACCATCGTCTACATGATCTCGGACGACAATTTCTCCGGCATGCAGCGCACCGTGCTGCTGGTGTTCCGGCTGGAGCCGGAAACCGCGGCCGACCGGTAGACCTCAGCCGACGGGCGGCCGCCGCCTGTGCCAGTCGGTGGCCGACTGGAAGGCGCTGCCCGCGCGCACCAGTTCCGCCTCGCCGAAGTGCCGTCCCACCAGCTGCAGTGCCAGCGGCAGGCCGTCATGGAATCCCGCCGGCATGGTGATGCTGGGGCTGCCGGTGACGTTGAACGGCACGGTGTAGGAGAACGCGCGGACGGCGGCGGCCAGGTCCTCGCCCATCCGCGCCTCGATGACGCCGACCCCGGGTGTCAGCAGCGGCAGCGCCGGCACCAGTAGCAGGTCCACATCGTCGAACAGCGCCCGGATGCGCGCCTTCACCAGGTCGGCGACATTGATCGCCGCCGCCACGTCGATGCCGCTCACCGCCTGGCCGGCCTCGACCAGCCCGCCAAGTCCCGGGCCATATTCGTCGGCGCGCGAGGGATAGGTCTGGCGGTGCACATTGCCGATTCCCGCGACCACAAGGGTAAACAACTGTGCCCAGTCGGTTTCCGGATAGGCGATCTCGCGAATGCGGGCGCCCCGCTCACGCAGGACGTCCCCCGCGCCGCGCAATGCAGCGATCAGCGGTGCGGGCGCATCCGCTTCGATGCGGTGCCAGTCCACTCCGATGGTTATGCCGCTCAGGCTCGTGCCGGCCGCCGCCAGATAGTCGGGCACCTGAAGCGTGGACGCGGTCTCGTCCGCCGGATCGGCGCCGGCGATGACGCCCAGCACCGCCCCGGCGTCGGCGGCGCTGCGCGCCATGGGGCCGATGGTGTCGAGGAACTCGACCAGCGGGAATACCCCTGCCCGGCTGACCCGTCCCCAGGTCGGCTTGATGCCGGTGACGCCGTTGAATGCCGACGGGACGCGAATCGAGCCGCCGGTATCCGAGCCCAGCGCCGCCGCGCACAGGCCCGAGGCGACCGCGACGCCCGACCCGCTGGAGGAATAGCCGGCGGAGTGCTCGGCGCTCCACGGATTGAGCGGCGCCGGTATGGTCGGATGGTGATAGTTGGTGGCGCCCTCGGTGGTCTTCAGCTTACCCAGCACCACCGCGCCCGCCTCGCGCAGCCGCCGCAGCACGGTGCCGTCCGCGTCCGGAACGTGGTCCGCGCGGATCGCCATGCCCGCCGCCGTCACCACGCCTTTCGAATCGATCAGGTCCTTCACGCCGACCGGCATGCCGTGCAGCGGGCCACGGTAGAGACCGGCCGCCATCTCGGCGTCGGCCCGCTCGGCCTCGGCCAGCGCGCTGTCGCGCATCAGGCAGGCAAAGGCGCCGGTCCGGCTGTCCAGGGCATCGATCCGGGCAAGGAACGCGCCCGTCAGTTCCACCGCGCCGATCTCGCGGGTGCGCAGGCGCCGCGCGTTCTCGATCAGTCCCGCGAAGCAAAGGTCGTCGCTGGCCGGCATGGCGAAGTCTCCCCGTTGTCACAACCGGACGGTAGGAGATTTCGCGGCGGGATCAAAGAGCGACGGCCGGAAATGCATCAGGGCCCGCGTTCGCACGCGGGCCCTGACGGCAAAATCCGAATGAAGCGGAAGACTTAGGCGGCGGTCTCTTCCAGCTTCTTGCGCAGGCGGCGCTTCAGCAGCTGCGCGCCTTCCGACAGCTCGTCGGTATTCGCCTTCAGCAGGAACGAGTCCAAGCCGCCGCGGTGCTCTACGGTGCGCAGGGCGTTGGCCGAGATGCGCAGGCGCACGGTCTCGTTCAGCGCGTCGCTGATCAGCGACACGTGGCGCAGGTTCGGCAGGAACCGGCGGCGGCTCTTGTTGTTGGCGTGGCTGACGTTGTTACCCGTCTGGACGCCCTTACCGGTCAGTTCGCAAACTCGCGACATCGGTCAATCCTCTAGAAACGATTGCGGCGCACTTCCGCGCGCCGGGTCAGGGCGTGGTGTATAGGACAGGCACAAGGTGGCGTCAAGGCGGGAAAGCCCGGAAAACCCCATTCAAATCCTCAATCGGATTCGTGCCGGAAGCGCTTCAGCAGCTTGTCGGCGGCGGCGCCGGGGGTGACGCGGCCGGCGGCCACGTCGGCCTCGAACTTGTGGACCTTGGCGGCGATGGCGGGCTCGGCCTTGAACGCCTCGATCAGGCCCTCGCGGATCTCGTTCCACATCCAGGCGCGGGCCTGCTCCGATCGGTTGGTCTCCAGTTCGCCGGTGTCGAGCATGATCGTCTCGAAGTTCGTCACCGCGTCCCAGACCTCGCCGATACCCATGCCACTAAGTGCCGAGGTCAGCAGCACATGCGGCTTCCAGTTGGGGCTGCGCGGCCGCATCAGGTGCAGCGCCGAGATCAGCTGGGAGCGGGCCAGCTTGGCCGGCTGCTCGAGCGCGCCGTCGGCCTTGTTGACCACGATCAGGTCGGCCAGCTCCATGATGCCGCGCTTGATGCCCTGCAAATCGTCGCCGCCGCCGGGCGACTGCAGCAGCACGAACATGTCGACCATGTCGGCGACCGCCGTCTCGGACTGGCCGACGCCAACGGTCTCGATCAGCACCACGTCGAAGCCGGCCGCTTCCACCAGCAGCATGGCCTCCCGGGTGCGGCGGGCGACGCCGCCCAGGGTGACGCCGGCGGGCGACGGGCGGATGAAGGCGTTGGGGTCGCGCGACAATTCCTCCATGCGGGTCTTGTCGCCGAGGATGGAGCCGCCGGAGCGGGCCGAGGACGGATCGACGGCGAGCACGGCCACCTTGTGGCCAAGGCCCGTCACATGCGTGCCCAGCGCCTCGATGAAGGTGGACTTGCCGACGCCCGGCGCACCCGACAGGCCCAGGCGGATCGCCTTGCCGGTATCCGGCATGAGGGCGTCGAGCAGCTTCTGGGCCTCGTGCCGGTGGTCGGCGCGGGTCGACTCCACCAACGTGATCGCCCGGGCCAGCGCCCGGCGCTCGCCGGCGCGGAGTTTGTCCAGAAGGTCATCGGCTTTCATGGCGGGTGGATGCCATGAAAGGGGCTGATTGGAAAGAGAGTTTGTGTTCGAGGACCACTGCAAGAACATCGATGCAGGTCAATAGTGCATCCGTGTCCCTGAGCTTGTCGAAGAGCCCTGCACGAACGTTGATGCAAGGCCCTTCGACAAGCTCAGGGACACGGTGAAAATCGATGGTGGCCCCGAACCTCTACCCGACCGCGCCGGCCTGCTTCGCCTCTTCCCAGCCGGCGTCGCCCATGGGGCGGACGCGGGCGGCGTTGGCGGCGGCGTTCGGGTCGTTGGCCGTCCCGTCACGGGCGCGGCCCACGATCCCTTGCACGATGGCCGCCAGGCGGAACAGATTGTAGGCCTTGTAGAAGTGGACGTTCTCCAGCGGCGGGCGGCCGGCGCGTTCGCAGTACAGGGCGACGTAGTCGTCGAACGACGGGATGCCCAGCGCCTTGAGGTCGACGCCCGACAGGTTCGGTCGGCCCGACTTCGGCTTGGGCGCGTACCAGCCCAGCGTGTTGTAGGTCAGGTCGCCCAGCGGGTGACCCAGCGTGCTGATCTCCCAGTCGAGCACCGCCATCACCCTGGGCTCGGTCGGGTGGAACATGATGTTGTGCGGCGCGTAGTCGCCGTGGACGATGGTGGTCTCGTCGCCGGCCGGGATGTTGTTGGGCAGCCACTCCATCAGCTTGTTCATAGACTCGATGGTCTCGGTTTCCGAGGCCACATACTGCTTCGACCAGCGCGAGATCTGGCGGGCGAAGTAGTTGCCCGGGCGGCCGTAATCCTCCAGGCCCAGCTTGACTGGATCGTAGGAGTGCAGCTTGGCCAGCGTCTCGTTCATGCTGTCGAACATCTTCGAGCGGTCCGACTTCGACACATCCGGCATGCTCGGGTCCCAGAACACCCGGCCGGGCATGAAGCTCATGATGTAGAACGGCGTGCCGGTGACGGTCTCGTCCTCGCACAGCACATAAGCGCGCGGCACCGGGAAGTCGGTCTGGTTGAGCGCCTTGATCACCCGGAACTCGCGGTCGACGGCGTGGGCCGACGGCAGCAGCTTCCCCGGCGGCTTGCGGCGCATGACGTAGGAGCCCGACGGCGCATCGAGCCGGTAGGTCGGATTGGACTGGCCGCCGGCGAACTGGCCCACGGTCAACGGACCGCGGAAGCCCTCGACATGCTCCTCCATGTAGCGCTCGACCTTCTTCGCATCGAAGCGGTGGCGCTCGGCGACGTCGACGGTCTCGCCCTGGGTGACTTTCATCTCGCTCATGATCGTTCTCTCTTGTCTCAGGCGAATGCCGCGAACAGTTCCTCGGCGGCTTTAACCATGCCGCCCGACACCGACGACGGCACCAGGATCGGCGTGGTGATGCCGGCCTCGCGCCAGGCCTGGACGCCGTCGCGCACCTCGGCGGCGCTGCCGAACAGGGTGACGTCGGCCAGCCAGCGGTCGCCGGCGATCTTCGCGATCTCGTCGCCCTTGCCCTCGGCCAGCGCCTTCTCGACGGCGGCCATCTCGGCCTCGTAGCCCGCCGCCTTCCAGTAGTTCCGGTAGTTCGGCAGGGTCAGGTACATGCGCAGGGTGCGGCGATGGATTTCCTTGGCCGCTTCCTTGTCCTCGGAGATCACGGTCGGGATCATCACCGCCGTGGTGAAGCCGGCGATACGGGCCGACTGCGGAATCTCTGCGATCTGGGTCGGCGTGTAGCTGCGCGCCGCGTTGGCCCAGACGGCGCCCTGCGCCACCTCGGCGGCGAGCGCCAGCATCTTCGAGCGCAGGGTGGCGAGGATGATCGGCGGCAGCGGTCCGGAGTCCTTCTCGGCGGCGCGCATGGCGGCGACGTAGTCGCGCATGTCGGAAACCGGCTGGTTGCGGCCTTCGACGCCGAACTGGACCCGCGACACTTCATGACTGACGCCGAGTCCGAGGCGGAACCGGCCGTTGCCGATCTCGTGCAGATAGCCGGCGATGCGGGCCATCTCGCGCGGGTTGATGTAGTAGATCGGCTGGATCGACGTCGCCACCTCGATGGTCGAGGTCGCCTCCAGCACCGACTGGCAGAACTGGGTCGCGGCCGCCAGGCTGGGCACGTAGATGCCGGTGAAGCCGCGCTTCTCGGCCTCCTGGCACAGCTCCACCATCTTGGCACGCCGACCCGGCGTGGCGACGAGCGTGATCGCCGGCATTTGGGTCATCGATGTCTCCCCATTCGAAAGCGGAAGCCGCTCTCGCCTACCCGGCGAGAGCGGCCATCAGCTGATCCCTCAGACGTGCTCGACTTCCCGTTCGATCACGTCGGCATAGCGGCTCAGCGCCTCGGCGCGCTTGGCCGGGATGTGGGCGGTCGGGAACATCCCGTTGGTGCCGTTGTACTCGCGCAGGATCTGGCGGGCGACGGTGACCTTGTGCACCTCGGTCGGACCGTCGGCCAGGCCCATGTGGAAGCTCTCGGTGATCAGGTACGAGAACGGCATTTCGCCCGACACGCCGAGCGAGCCGTGGACCTGCAGGGCGCGAGCGGCGACGTCGTGGAGGACGCGCGGCATCATCGCCTTCACGGCGGCGATGTCCTTGCGGACCATCATGTAGTCCTTGTAGCGGTCGATCTTCCAGGCGGTCTGCAGCACCAGCAGGCGGAAGGTCTGGATGTCGGTCCACGAGTCCGAGATCTTCTCCTGCACCATCTGCTTGTTGGCCAGCAGCTCGCCCTGCGTCTCGCGCGACAGCACGCGCTCGCACATCATGTCGAAGGCCAGCTGGGCCTTGCCGATGGTGCGCATGGCGTGATGGATGCGGCCGCCGCCGAGGCGGGTCTGCGCCACCGCGAACGCCTTGCCGCGCTCGCCCAGCAGGTTCTCCTTGGGCACGCGGACGTTCTCGTAGCGGATATAGGCGTGGGTGCCGGTCTCCTCGCCGCCGATGCCGACATTGCGGATGATGTTCACGCCGGGGGTGTCGGTCGGCACCAGGATCATGGACATCCGGTCATAGGGCTTGGCTTCCGGATCGGTCACCACCATGACGATCAGGAATTCGGCGTAGCGGGCGTTGGACGAGAACCACTTCTCGCCGTTGATCACCCACTCGTTGCCGTCCAGCACCGCGCGGGTCTGGAACACCTTGGGATCGGCGCCGCCCTGCGGCTCGGTCATCGAGTAGCAGGAGACGATCTCGTTGTTGAGCAGCGGCTCCAGATACTTCTTCTTCTGCTCCGGGGTGCCGAAATGGGCGAGAATCTCCGAGTTGCCGGTGTCGGGCGCCTGGGCGCCGAAGATGATCGGCGCGAACTTGGCGCGGCCGAGGATCTCGTTCATCAGGCCCAGCTTGACCTGGCCATAGCCCTGGCCGCCCAGATCCGGGCCCAGGTGGCAGGCCCACAGCTTGCGCTTCTTGACCTCGGCCTGCAGCGGCTTGATCAGCTTGTTGCGCAGCGGATCCTTCATGTCGTTCGGATGCTTGATCACGTACTCGAGCGGCTCGATCTCGTGCTTCACGAACTCGGCGATCCAGTCGAGTTCCTTCTGGAATGCCGGATCGGTTTCAAATTCCCATGCCATCTGTCTTCTCCCAGAGACGCCCGCAATCGGGCGCCGTCGTTTCCCCAAAAAAAGGTCGCGCCCGACTTTACGCCGGGCGCGTGAAGGATTGCCAGCCCTTGTTACTGGGCGGAATGGATCAGGCGTTCAGGTAACTATCCAGGGTCTTGTGCAGCCGGCGGATGCGGATTTCCTGGTAGTTGCCAAGGGTCTGGGTCCGCTTGCGGCCGGCCTTGAAGCCCTTCTGCTGCATCTCCAGATTTCCCGTGTCCTGGTCGTAGACATGGCCGAGGAACGGACCGATGCCGGGCACGGTCTCGTAGGACGTGCCGATGTCGATCTTGTAGGGCTCGGGCGCCTCGGGCCGTTCCTGGCCGGGGGCCAATTCCTCGAGGAACAGCAGGTCGAAGATGGCGCTGTCCGGATCCATGCCGTTGGGCCGGAAGCGGTAGACCATGGGCAGCGACACGCCGGGGAACAGGAACATGTTGGGGAACAGGTGGTACTCGATCGAGTCCAGCATCTCGCTGTCCGAGCGCGTCGACAGGTCGATGCCCCGATCCTCGCCCAGGCTCTTGCGGAAATAGGATGCGAGGAACGCGCGCGCGGTCATGCCGTCCGGCACCTTGGTGCCGGCGGGCAGCATGCCCATGGTGTCGAGAAGCTCCTGCTGGGTCTGCGGCTTGGTCCAGCTCGGATCCGGGAAGCCGAAGGTGTGGAAGAACCGGGTCACCCGCTCGCTGAAGATGTCGTACTGGGCGTTGAGGTTGGCCGAGAACGGCATGGCGTGGTGATGGGTCTCGAGGCTGTGATAGGCCTCGACGAACGCTTCCTGCGACGCCTTCCAGTTGGCGGGCAGGATCTTCTGGATGTGCAGCCGGACGTAGCGGTTGTCGAGCGGCCAGCTGGCGAAGTGCTCCATCAGCGGCCCGAGATACTCCTCGAGCGGCATGGCGTTCTCGTCCATGTTGATGAAGTAGAAGCCGCCCCATTTGGCGATCTTCACCTCGGGCAGCCGGAATTCCTCGTCGGTCACCTTGGGGAAGTCCCAGCGGCAGGGAATTTCCTTCAGCGAGCCGTCCAGGTTCCAGGTCCAGCCGTGGAACGGGCAGCGGAAGTTCTGCACGCTGCCGGTCGAGTCGGACGGGCGCAGCTGGGTGCCGCGGTGCAGGCACGAATTGACGTAGGCCTTCACCTCGTCCGGCGCGGCGCGCACGACGATGACCGAGTAAGGACCGATGTCGTAGGTATAGTAGTCGCCGACCTCGGGGATGTGCTCGTCGCGGCAGGCCCATTGCCACGTCTTGTTCCACATCTTCGTCATCTCGAGCTCGAAGAATTCCTTCGAGGTATAGCGGTCGAACGGAATGTCCTCGTCGCCCATGTAGACGTAGTTCTCGGCGAGCAACTGGGCCGGCAGCTCCCAGCCGTCCGACAGCACCAGGTCCCTGGTGCTCGGGCCCGGGCAGCGGGCCTCGCCCGGCTTCATGTTCGGCTGCGGATCATAGATGTTCATCGGTCTTCCCCGTTGTCATGTCTGATGCGGATGCCCTATCCCCAAGGCATCCCGGTCAGGCCGAACGCTAACACAATGGTCAGTTCGAGAGAAGCCACTGGTCGGCGCTGGATCGCCGGGCGTCAACTGCTCCATAGTGTGCGCAAAAGAGGAGAGACTGATGGACATGGCGGCCACGACCAAGGAGCTGGTGTTTCTGGGCACCATCGCCCTGATCGGGCTGGTCACGCTGTGGGACTATCGTAACCGCCGCCGCCGCCAACGCGCGGCCGAGCCGGCCGCGGATGCTCCGGAGACCGAGCCGTACAAGGTCTATACACGCGACTACGACCTCATCCTGCCGGCCGAGGACGTGCCGAAGCACCTGCCGGACGCCAGCGACGACGCGTTCAACGGCAAGTCCGATCGGGGCGGCAAGGGCTGGCGGCAGCGGGTCGAGTCCGCCAAGCGCTGGATGGCCGAGCATCCCCAGGCCATGGACATGACGCAGCGTTTCGCGTCGGCGCTCCGGGCCGGCGGAATCGCCAGTCCGTCGGACGTTGCGATCACGCTGCTGATAGACCAGTCGGGTTCCATGCGCGGCGATCCCATGTCGGCAGCCTATGCCGCCATCGCCGGAGTGGAGTCGGCGATCAGCCGCGCCGGCGCGCGCATCGAAATCCTCGGCTTCTCGACGGCCGGATGGAACGGCGGCTTCGCCCGCAAGAAGTGGCTGAAAGACGGAAGGCCGCCGCGGCCCGGCCGGCTGTGCGCGCTGCTGCACATCATCTACAAGAGCCACGGCCAGCCCGAATGGGCGCGGGCGTCGCGTGAGGCCATGCTGCACCCCGACATCCTGCGGGAGAATATCGACGGCGAGGCGCTGGAGTGGGCTGCCGGCCGGCTGCGGAACCTCGACGCGATGACCAGGGTGTTGCTGGTGATCTCCGACGGCGCCGCGACGGACGACACCACTCTCATGCATAACGGGCCGGCCTATCTGGAGCGCCATCTGCTGAACACCATCGCGGGGATCGAGGCGGACGGCGCCATCCGGCTGGGCGGCCTGGGCGTGCGCCACGACGTGAGCCGTTATTACCGCCACAGCCGCAATGCCGGGCTGGAAAGCCTGCCCGAGGATCTGCTCGCGCTGGCGATGGACGTGGTCGCCGGAAAGCCGGCGCGGCACGAAACCCAGGCCGCCTGAGCCGGCCAGCAACCGAAAGGGGCTTGGCGAGGTCTGCGGCCGCGTGACACTCTCGCTGGGAAAAGGGGGAGACCGTCATGGAATTCGGGCTGATGTCGCTTGGCGATCATTTGCCGGACCCGGCGACCGGGCGGCTGACAACCACGCAGGCCGAGCGGTTCCGCCAGATCGTCGACTATGCGGCGCTGGGCGACCGGCTGGGCTTCGACGCGGTGCATCTGGGCGAGCACCATTTCAGCGACTACATCGTCTCGGTGCCGCAGATGGTGCTGGCGTCCATCGCCGAGCACACGACGAAAGTGAAGCTGTCGACCGGCGTCACGCTCCTGCCGCACCACGACCCGCTGCGCATCGCCGAGGATTTCGCCACCCTCGACGTGCTGTCGGGCGGCCGCGCCGAGGTGGTGATCGGCCGCGGCGTGTTCCCCCACACCTACAAACATATGGGCCAGGATATCGAGCAGTCCCGCGCCATGACCGACGAGGGACTCGACCTGCTGCGCCTGCTGTGGACCGGCGAGACGATTTCCTGGAGCGGCCGGTTCCGCGCGCCGCTCGACGGCGTGACCCAGCAGCCGCGCCCGGTGCAGCGGCCGCATCCGGCCATCTATCTGTCGGGCAGCTCGCCCGACGCCGTCGACATGGCCGCCGCGAAGGGCCTGCCCATAGCCATTGCCGTGGTATCGACCGGCTTCGGCACCATGAAGGACCTGATCGCCCGCTACCGCGAGCAGTACCGCGCCTCGCGGAACGATACGAAAAACATGAAGGTGGCTGTCAGCTTCCACTGCCATGTGGACCGCGACGGCAGCAAGGCCCGCGACTATTTCGGGCCGCACCAGTTCGGCTATCTGAACTGGGTGCTGCGCGAGATCGGCGTCGTCGGCCGGCAGTTCCCGCCCAGCCACATGACCCTGGGCAACCCGGACTGCATCGCCATCGCCGGCAGCCCGGCCGAGGTGACCGACGACCTGTGCCGCTGGATCGAGGCGGCGGGCGGCGTCGACCGTCTGATCATCCAGAGCGACCAGGGCGGCATGCCATTCGACCGGGTCCGCGCCTCGGTGGAGCTGTTCGCGGCCGAGGTGATGCCGGTGCTGTCGAAGCAGGCGATGGCGCCGGCCTGACGCGCGCCTGCGCGTCCCGGTTCCGGCGTGCGCGGACGGAACGTCTGGGTTATTGGTGAGACAGTCCACCCGAACCGGGCGCCCATGAACCCTTTCCTGCTCGGCATCCTGCTGATGATCGCCACCTGCGCCGTGTGGGGGCTGGCGTTCGTCGCGCCGATCGCGCTGCCGAACGCGAGCGCCATCGAGGTGACGCTGGGGCGCACCATCGCCTACGGCCTGATCTCGCTGCTGCTGTTCGACCTGCGGCGCGCCATCCGGCTGCCGCCCGGGGTGCTTTGGCGGGCGTTCGTCTACGCCATGGCCGGCAACGTGGCCTACTACTTCCTGCTGGTCATCGGCATGCAGTGGGCCGGCGCGTCCATGGGGGTGCTGATCATCGGCATGGCGCCGGTGACGGTGACCGTGGCGGGACGGCTGCAGCAGGGGATCGGCGCGTTGAAGCCCCTCGCCTTCCCGCTGGCGCTGTTCTGCGCCGGCGTGGTGCTGGCGAATACGGCGAAAACGGATTTCTCCGGCGCGCCCTCCGAACTGGCGCCGCTCGGCATGGCGGCCATCTTCCTCGCGCTGGTGATGTGGACCTGGTACGCCGTCGTCAACGCCCGCTTCCTGCAGGAGACGCACCTGGTGACGCCGCAGGAATGGAGCTCAGTGGTCGGCCTGGTGTCGCTGGCCGCCGCGCTGGTCGCCCTGCCCATCGCATGGGGAACAGGCCTGGCGCGCATGCCCACCGAGATCGACGGCGGCGAACTGGCCATGCTGGCGCTGTGGAGCGTGCTGCTGGGCGGCGGCTCCACCTGGCTCGGCACAGTGCTGTTCAACATGGCGTCGAAGGTGCTCGACCTGACCATCCTGGGCCAGATGATCATCTTCGAGGCGGTGTTCGGGATGATCTACGTGTTCGTCGCCGTCGGCGAGGTGCCGACGGCGCAGGAATTCGCGGGGATCAGTGTCGCTCTGGTCGCGGTATGGCTGTCGATAAGACGGCTGTATGTGCCGGGGGAGAAGCCGTCTCAACCCTCCCAATGATTGTCATCCCGGCGGAAGCCGGGACCCAGTGGGGCAAGGACACAGCTCTACGAACGCTGGGTACCGGCTTCCGCCGGGATGACAATAAAAGAGGGGGAAAGAGCGCTCAGGCCGCCCGCGACGCCTTCTTGCGCTCGTGCTCGAGCAACTGCTTCTTGCGGATGCGGATGGATTTCGGCGTCACCTCGACCAGCTCGTCCTCGTTGATGAATTCGAGGGCGTATTCCAGCGTGGTCTGGATCGGCGTCACCAGGATCAGCGCCTCGTCCGTGCCGGCGGCGCGGATGTTGGTGAGCTGCTTGGCCTTCAGCGGGTTGACCACCAGGTCGTTGTCGCGGACGTGGATGCCGACGATCATGCCTTCATAGACCTCGGTGGCATGGCCGATGAACATGCGGCCGCGCTCCTGCAGGTTGAAGATGGCGTAGGCCAGCGCCTTGCCCGAGGCCATGGACACCAGCACGCCGTTGTGACGGCCGCCGATCACCGCGTTCACCCGCGGCGCATAGCGCTCGAAGGTGTGATAGATCAGGCCGTCGCCCGCCGTGGTCGCCATGAATTCCGAGCGGAAGCCGATCAGGCCGCGGCTGGGGATGTAGTAGTCGAGACGCACGCGGCCGCGCCCGTCGGGCACCATGTCGCGCAGCTCGCCCCGGCGCTCGCCGATCTTCTCCATCACGGCGCCCTGGTGCTGCTCCTCGACGTCGATGGTCAGCGACTCCCAAGGCTCGCAGACCTCGCCGTCGATGGTCTTCAGGATCACCTCGGGACGCGAGATCGCCAGCTCGTAGCCTTCGCGGCGCATGTTCTCGATCAGGATCGACAGATGCAGCTCGCCGCGGCCCGACACCTTGAAGCGGTTCGAATCGTCGGTCTGCTCGACCCGCAGCGCCACGTTGTGGATCAGTTCCTCTTCCAGGCGCGCGGCGATGTTGCGGCTGGTGACGTATTTGCCCTCGCGGCCCGCGAACGGCGAATCGTTGACCTGGAAGGTCATGGTGATGGTCGGTTCGTCGACGACCAGCGGCGGCAGCGCCTCGACATTGTCAGGGTCGCAGATGGTGTCGGAGATATGCAGCTTCTCGAGGCCGGTGAAGGCGATGATCGCGCCGGCTTCCGCCTCCTCGACCTCGATCTTCTCCAGGCCGTGGAAGCCCAGGATTTGCAGCACGCGCCCGCTGCGGGTCGCGCCGTCGGCGCCGATCACGGTGACGCGGGTGTTGCGCTTGATCTTGCCGCGCTGGATGCGGCCGATGCCGATGACGCCCACATAGGACGAATAGGACAGCGCGCTGACCTGCAGCTGCAGCGAGCCGTCGATGCTGACGTCGGGCTCCGGCACGTGCTCGACGATGGTCTCGAACAGGGCGCGCATGTCCTCGGCCGGCTTGTCGAGGTCCTTCGTCGCCCAACCTTCGAGCGCCGAGGCGTAGATCACCGGGAAATCGAGCTGCTCGTCGGTCGCGCCGAGGCGGTCGAACAGTTCGAAGGTCTGGTCGACGACCCAGTCGGGGCGCGCGCCGGGACGGTCGACCTTATTGATGACGACGATCGGGCGCAGGCCGCGCTGCAGCGCCTTGTTGGTGACGAAGCGGGTCTGCGGCATCGGGCCGTCGACCGCGTCGACCAGCAGCAGCACCGAATCCACCATCGACAGCACGCGCTCGACCTCGCCGCCAAAGTCGGCGTGGCCGGGGGTGTCGACAATGTTGATGCGCCAGCCTTCCCAGGTGATGGCCGTGTTCTTGGCCAGGATGGTGATGCCGCGCTCTTTTTCGATGTCGTTGGAGTCCATGACCCGCTCTTCCTGCTCGCCACGCGTCTCGAGCGTGCCGGACTGGCGAAGCAGCTTGTCGACCAGCGTGGTCTTGCCATGGTCGACATGGGCGATAATGGCAATGTTGCGCAGGCGGCGGATCGTGTCGGTCATAGGATATAGTTATCCGAGTTTTGTGAAGGCGCGGTTATATGGGGCGAAGTTCTTTAGCGCCATAGCGTTTTTTTCGTAGCTGCCAAGATTTTACGCACGAAATCGGTAGCGCCGGGCCACGCGTGATGCTTTTCTGGGCACAATAAACAAGCCGGGAAAACGGGAGGGGTTGCATGGCTCACGCGGGAGCCCAGGGGGAACCGATCGACGCGTCGACGCGTCGCTACACGTTGTTTTTGCTCGTTGTTGTCTATACGTCGAGCTTCATCGACCGCAGCATCATCAACATCCTGGTGCAGCCCATCAAGGAGGAGTTCGGGGTCTCCGACACGGCGATGGGCTTCCTGACCGGGTTCTCTTTCGCCATCTTCTACGCGGGGCTCGGGCTGCCCGTCGCCATGCTGGCCGACCGCTCCAACCGCCGGAACATCATCGCGTGGGCGGTCGCCATCTGGTCGGGCATGACCGCGCTGTGCGGCGCGGCGCAGAATTTCTGGCAGCTGGCGGCGGCGCGCATCGGCGTCGGCATCGGCGAGGCGGGCGCCGGCCCGCCGTCGCACTCGATGATCGCGGACATGTATCCGCTGCGCGAGCGGACCTCGGCGATGGCGATCTATTCCTGGGGCATCCATATCGGCCTGATGTTCGGCGCGCTGATCGGCGGCATGGTCGAGGACGCCTATGGCTGGCGCGCCGCTTTCCTGGTCGTCGGCATCCCTGGCCTGGCGCTTGCGCTGCTGGTGCGCTTTACCGTCCGCGAGCCGGCGCGCGGCGTGGCCGACACGGTCCACGCGGCACCGGACAAGCAGGGGCTGGCGGATGCCTTCGTGCATCTCTGGCGCATCCGCAGCCTGCGGCACACCATCACCGGGTGCACGCTGGTCGCCTTCGTCGGCTATGGCATCTCGGCCTGGGGCGCGGCGTTCCTGATGCGCTCGCACGGCCTGACCGGCAAGGAAGTCGGCCTGCTGATGGGGCCGGCGGGCGGCTTCATGGGCATTATCGGCGCCATCGTCGCCGGCAAGCTGGCGGACCGCCTGAGCGAGAAGGATCCGCGCTGGACGCCGTGGGTCGTCTCGGTGTCGAAGGTGGTGGCCATCCCGCTGGTGTTCCTGTTCTACCTGCCGGACAACCTTTGGATCGCCATGCTGGCGTTCATTCCGATGATCGCGCTCGCGGCCACCTACCAGGGCTCCACCTTCGCCATGGTGCAGACCCTGTCGCCGCTGCGGATGCGGGCGCAGGCTTCGGCCATCCTGCTGTTCGTGATCAACCTGATCGGCCTGGGCCTCGGCCCGGTCGCGGTGGGCCTCATCAGCGACCTGCTGCTGCCCTATTACGGCAGCGACTCGCTGCGCTATTCTCTGATCATCGTGTCCATGCTGGGGCTGTGGGGCGCCTGGCACTATTATCTCGCGGGACGCCATTACCGCGAGGATCTGGAAATCTCGCAAGGCAAGGTGATGGCGTGATGGATTCAACGGGGAGGTTGGCATGACGGAACTGACGGCCGAGGAGATCGGCCTGGTGCGGGAGTTGCTGGAGGTCGAGGCCGTCCGCAAGCTGATGGTCAAGTTCACCCAGCTGATGGACGCCAACCAGCTGGATCGGATGATCGAGCTGTTCCTGCCCGACGCGCGCTGCGAATTCGGCCATTACGGCGTCTGGGAAGGCCGCGAGGCGATCCACGAGGGCTTCCGCGCCCGCGCCGAGGGCAATGGCTGGGTGCCGATGAAGGTGCTGCGCGCCAACACCAATCACTGGGTCGAGCTGACCGGCCCCGACACCGCCGTGGGCCGCCGCTACCTGCTGAACGGCGCGAGCTTCAAGGAGCCGACGGAATCGCCGATCAACTATCTCGGCCTCTATGATGAGGACTACCGCAAGGTGGACGGCCACTGGAGGATCCAGCGCAGCAGCCTCTACTTCTTCTGGCCCACCCGCGAAGTGAAGGAAGGCTTCCCGGGCGAGTTTCCGCCGTCCCTGTAATTACTTAGCCGTCATTGCGAGCGCAGCGAAGCAACCCAGTCTTTGGTGCCGTCGCACGACATTTCTAGGTTGCCGCGCCGCTTCGCGGCTCGCAATGACGGGACAAAGAGTTCAATCCACCGCCGCGACCTGGCCGCCGTCGACCACGATGTGGGCGGCGTTGATCCAGCCTCCCGCCGGGCTGGCGACGAAGGCGATCACCCGGGCCAGTTCCTCACCGGTGCCGAGGCGGCCCAGCGGGATCGATTTCTCCACCGAGGCGTAGAACTCGGGCATCTCCGTTTTGCGCTTGTCCCACGAGCCGCCGGGGAACCAGACGGCGCCGGGCGAGATGGCGTTGGCGCGGATCTGCTTCTTGCCGTATTTCTGCGCCAGCTCGTTGGCGTAGACGCGCATGGCGCCCTTCGCCGGGCCGTAGGACGAGCTGCGGCCGAAATAGTATTTCGACGCCATCGAGCCGATGAAGGTGATGCTGGCCGCGCCGGACTCGGTCAGCGCCGCCTCGCACTCCTCGACCGCGCGCACGCCGGCCATCATGTCGACCTGGAAGCTGCGCTCCCAGCCGGCCTCGCCGCCGGTCAGGTCGAAGCCGCTGGCGTTGTGGATCAGCATGTCGCAGCCGCCCAGCGCCTTCAGCGCGTCGCGGCAGAACTGGCGGGTCTCCTCGCCGTTCTCCAGGTTGGCCGGCGCGCCGTAGACCGTGCCCGGACCGATCGCCCGCAGCTTCTCGACCGCCGCGGTGACGCCGTCGGCGCCGCGCGCGCAGAACGCCACGTCGGCGCCCTCGCGGCGCAGCAGCTCGCCGGTGTACCAGCCCATGCCGCGGCTGCCGCCGAGGATGATCGCCTTCTTGCCCTTTACGCCAAGGTCCATGTCACTCTCCCGTTGTCTGGTTCGCCGCCAGATTACCCGTTCGGCGGGTGGAGGAAAGTCCCCTTACCAGCACAACTGCATAAATCGGCCGGATTGATTTGCATCATGGCCGGCGGGCCGGTGACAGCAGAGGCTCGATCGGGTGCAAATGACGACCGCGATACTCATGCTCCGGCGACTGGCGACATGGCTGGCGATCTTCGCCCTGGTGCAGCAGGCGATGCTGCCGGCGATGGCGTCCGCGCGGCCGGCGCCGCCTCCGGACGGCATGATCCAGGTCTGCACGCCAGCCGGGATCATTCTGGTTCCCGGCACTGCGCCACCAGCCGGCGGCGGCGAGCGGAGCAGCGGCGCTCTCCACGGTAAAGCATGCCACGCCTGCAACCCCTGCGGCGGCCCCCGCCGGCGCCTTGGCCGCCGTCTGCCTAGAGCGCGCCGATATCGGCGGTTTCCAGGATGCGCGTCGGATAGCCTTCCCGCGCCACGCGTATCATGGCGCGTCCCACCTGTTCCGTGGTCACGATGCTGCCGGGCCACAGCCGTCTGATCGGCCCGATCAGCGGCGCCGCCAGCGTGTAGAATGCCCGGTACACCGCCGATTTCGGCCGGATGCCGTGCAGCGGCTGGATGATTCCGGGACGGAACATGTAGGCCTCGAGCGGGAGTTTTAGCAGCACATTCTCGGTGCGGCCTTTGACCCGCGCCCACATCACGCGGCCCTGCTCGGTCGAATCCGTGCCCTTGCCGGTCACATAGGTGAAAATCATGCCGGGGTTCAGCGTCACGAGCGCGTAGGCCGCCGCCATGGTGTAGTCGTGGGTGATTCGGAAATAGCGCGCCTCGCTCATGGCCGCCGACGATACGCCCAGGCAGAAGAAACAGGCGTCGGCGCCGGCCAGGACGGGTCCAATGGCGGAAAAGTCGGTGAAGTCCTTGTGCACGACCTCGCGCAGCTTCGCATCGCCGAACCCCAGCGGCATGCGCAGCACGGCGACGATCTCGGTCACCGCCGGGTCGCGCAGGCATTCCCGCAGGACCCCTTGCCCGACCATCCCGGTCGCGCCGAACAGGATCACCTTCATGCACGCCTCCAGGCCAGGAACTCAGCACTGGAGTCTAGGGCTGGATCGACCGGCAGCCAGACCCAGTTTCGCCGGGCTGCCATGAGACCGGCGCCGGAAACTGGTGCGAGCGGCGGGAATCGAACCCGCAAGCCCTTACGGGCGAGGGATTTTAAGTCCCTTGTGTCTACCAGTTCCACCACGCTCGCGTGACCGCAAACCTATGCGAGCGCCGCGGTGGCGTAAAGCGATGGCGCCGGGTGTCGGTCGTGTCCCTTGACGTGGTGTAACTCGCCGGCGGTAGCAGCGCCGCTCGCGCAGCGCGCCCATCACGGGGCGCAGTAGCGAGTGAGCGGTGCTGCGGTGGTCCTCCACGGTCTTCGGTAGGGTTGGGTTTGTGGGCTCAAACCTGA
>CAMDTB010000008.1 GCA_945907245.1 Rhizobium sp. Q54 | reverse complement strand
CTCTCCAACCGGGTCTTCACCTCATATGACAACATCGTCGACCACTGCTGCGAGGCTTGGAACAAGCTCGTCGATCAGCCTTGGCACATCATGACCATCGGGCGGCGCAAGTGGGCGCATGGGTCATGATCAATGCAGGTTGGTATAACATGGTGGTCCGTCACGCTATGGCGGAACTCGACACGGTGTTCCGCGATATCCTCTCGGCCATGATCGAGCAGGGCAAGGCCGACGGCCACATTCGATCGGATCTTCCGACGACTGCCGTCGCCGTGCTGCTGGTTGGCATGCTCAGAGGCATCGGCGTGCAGTCGCGGGTCCATCCTGGCGCCGTCGATATCGAGGCGTGCCGGGATGGAGTCCATCTGCTGGTTCACGCGGCCCTTCGCGCTTGATCCTTGGCCGCTGCCCTGTCGCGGCACAACGAAAGGCCCACATGGTTGCAGCAAGCAGACAACCTTGACTTTTATATATGGCCATATAGAAACTGGTGCAGGAGACAGGGGAGTTTCCACGCACAATCAGATTCTCGTCGCCGTGGGGCATCAACGTCCCATGGGCACAGGGTTACGGAATACGGAAGAGGCCCCGGCAGCGCGGCGGCAACGAGCCGCTCCATGCTCCGGTGGTTGCAACCACTATGCACACAATGAATTTGACCCCGGGGAGAGAAACAATGAATCGCTTTCCAGGCGTTCTGACTCGGACGCTTTACCGACCGCTGGTGTTCGGTGCACTCGCATGCGCCATCGCGGCGCCCGCCATGGCGCAGGATCCACCCGCGCCCACCCGCACGGGCGGTGTCGAGACCGTCACCACCACGGCACGCAAGCAGGAAGAAACGCTGATCGACGTGCCGGTCGCGGTGAGCGCGCTGACCGAGGCCGATCTCGACCGCTACAACGCGACCCGCATCACGGAAATCGGCGACCAGGTGCCGCAGCTGCAGATCACGCCCGGCACGTCGGGTAATGGCGGCGCGGTCATCCTGCGCGGCATCGCCTCGTCATCGACCAACGCCGGCATCGAGACGGCGGTCAGCTTCAACGTCGACGGCATCCAGATCTCGCGCGGCTACATCTCGCGCGCGGCGTTCTTCGACCTGTCGCAGGTCGAAGTGCTGAAGGGTCCGCAGGCGCTGTTCTTCGGCAAGAACAGCCCGGCCGGCGTGATCTCGCTGCGCTCCAAGGGGCCCGGCGCCGACTGGGAAGGCTATGTCCAGGCCGGCTACGAGTTCAACGCCGAGGAAATCATGGTCGAGGGCGCCTATGGCGGCCCGGTCAACGACAAGTTCGGCATCCGTGTGGCGCTGCGCTACTCGCAGATGCAAGGCTACCTGAAGAACGTCTCCGGCCCTCTCGCCAATCCGTTCGAGCCGGCCTATCCGCTGCCCGGCTTCAGCAAGAGCAACGCGGTGACGCCGTCCGACCAGAACCTTGTCGGCCGCATCACCATGCAGTTCGACCCGTCGGACCGGTTCACCGCGACGCTGCGCATCATGGGTTCGCAGTATACCGACGACGAGCAGACCGGCATCACCCAGGTCATCGCCTGCGGCCCGGACGGGGCGACCACATCCGGCTTCCGCGACCCCTACGAGGACTGCGTACCGGACCATTTCCGCGTCTCCAGCCAGATGCCGGACTTCATCGCCTCGACCTATCCGCTGCAGAAGAAGAGCAACAAGGGCGAGTACTTCACCAAGATCAAGAGCACCCTGATCTCGCTCGACATGAACTATGACTTCGGCAATGTGAACGTCACCTCGATCACCGGCTTCTACTATCTGGACACCAAAGGCTGGGGTAACTACGGCTACGATACGTCGACCCGATTTCCCGGCCTGAACGGCGAAAGCCAGTCGCAGTTCAGCGAGGAACTGCGGATCACGTCGACCTATGACGGGCCGGTCAATTTCGTCATCGGCGGCTACTACGAGAACACCACGCGGCATCCCTACAATGTGGGCCGCGGCGGCCTGAACCTGGCCCTGACCCTCGATCCGACAGTGCCGTTCTTCGTCGGCTACTGGCACCGCGACACCAACAAGCGCGAGACCATGTCCGGCTTCGGCCAGATCCTGTGGGATATCGTCGATGACCTGCAGCTGACCGCCGGCGTGCGCTACACCAACGAGCACATGTACGCGTTCCGCGAGAACCTCTATATCAATCCCGGTTCGCTGTTCCAGGCGCTCATGCTGCAGCCCGGACAGAACATCCAGGGCACCACGGACACCTCCAACTGGTCGCCGGAAGCCACGCTGACCTGGCACCCCGCGCCGGATCACACGATCTACGCGGCCTACAAGACCGGCTTCAAGTCGGGTGGCATCTCGCATGCCGGCCTGATCTTCGCCAGAGAGACGTACCAAGGCCTGTCGTTCGGCCCGGAAACTGCCAAGGGCGGTGAAATCGGCTACAAGGCGGTGCTCTTCGACGGCACCATCCGCCTCGACCTCACCGCCTACTACTATCTGTTCAAGGGCCTGCAGCGCTCGTCGCTGGACATCGTGACCACCTCGTTCGTCATCCGCAACGCGGCGTCGGCCGTGACCAAGGGTGTCGAGGCGGAAGTCATGTGGGTGCCGGACGATCACTGGACCATCCGCACCGCGCTGACCTACAACGTGGCCAAGTTCAGGGACTTCTCGACCGCGCCTTGCTTCAATGGCCAGTTGCCGTCGGAAGGCTGCCTGCCGTTGCGTCCCGGCGGGCCGAACGTCTTCGACCTGAGCGGCGAAAACCTCGCCAACGCGCCCCGGTTCTCGGGTTTCTTCGGTGTCAGCTACGACACGCCGATCAGCGACGGCCTCAATATCGGCCTGTCGGGCGACGTGAAGTACATCAGCTGGTACTGGTCACAGGACAGCCAGGCGCCCGGCAGCCGCCAGCCTGGCTACGCTAAGATCAGCGCGTCGGTCCGGCTCCACGATCCCGACGACAACTGGGAGTTCGCGTTTATCGGACGGAACCTCACCAACGAGGTCAAGGTGCTGACCTCGGGCGACAAGCCCGGCGGCAACCGCGGCGATCTCGCGGGTGTCGTCGAGCGCGGTCGCGAGCTCATGGTGCAGGGCACGTTCCGCTTCTAAACCTCGCGTGAAGAAACGGGTAGGTCATCGCAAGGTGGCCTGCCCGTTGCTTTTCGGGATGTCAGCCCTGTTCTTCGGTCCCGAGTTGGTCAAGCATGCTGGCTACGGCGTGACGAAACGGCGGAACGTGAACCGTCGCGATATCCCTCACCTGTGTATGGTCGATCCCGAAATAGCCGTGAACGACATGGTTTCTGAAGCCCACGATTGCGGAGCGTTGAGGAAAATCCTGCAGTCGTTCCGGCCAGGACCGCGCGATCTGGGCCATCGCCTCACCGATGATAATCGCCTGCCTCTCGACGGCGGAGCGCAGCATCGCGTCGGCGAGATAATCGGGGAAAGCCTTTTCGGAGATGAACGCGGCGATCAGATCGCACGCCTCGACGATATCGAACAGGAACGCCCGGATATCACGCCGCGTCATAGAGGGGCTGCTGTTCGGCCAGGATCGAGGCGCGCCGATAGGGGTTCCTGACGGTGCCCTCGGTCACGAGATCGACTTTGCGGCCGAATAGCCGCGTCAGCGCATCGGCGAAATCGAAATAGGCACGGGACAATTCGCCTGGAGGAAGTTCCGCGAACGCCACGAGGAAATCCAGGTCGCTGGTGGCCGGGTCGAAGTCCTCACGCGCCGCCGAGCCGAACAAAGAGAGTCTGACGACGAGATGCTCGACGCACAACGCCCGCAGTTCAGCCACTCTCTCTTCGATCAGTGCGATCATCGCGGGAAATTATAGACCAATCTTCGGCACTAGGGAAAACGCTTCGCCGCCGGGATGGCCTGCCCGACTATTGCCGAGCGGCGAAGACACCCGCGTAAGCCTGCGTCAGCGCCACGTCCAGGTCGGCCATGGTGACCGGCAGGCCCAGGTCGACCAGCGAGGTCACGCCGTGTCCGGTGATGCCGCACGGCACAATGCCGGAGAAATGCTCCAGCACCGGGTCCACGTTGATGGCGATGCCGTGGAAGGTGATCCAGTGGCGCACCCGCACGCCGATGGCGGCGATCTTGTCCTCGCGCCCGCCGCCGCGGTCGATCCAGATCCCGACGCGGCCCTGCCGGCGCTCTCCCTTGACGTTGAAGGCGGCAAGGGTGTCGATGATCCACTGCTCGAGGCTGGAGACGTAGCGCCGCAGGTCGCGCCCTCGTGCGTTCAGGTCCAGCATGACATAGGCCACGCGTTGGCCGGGACCGTGATAGGTGTACTGGCCGCCGCGCCCCGTGTCGTAGACCGGGAAGCGGCCTGGTGTCAGCAGGTCCTCGGCTTGGGCGCTGGTGCCGGCGGTGTAGAGCGGCGGGTGCTCAAGCAGCCAGACCGTTTCGGGCGCGGCGCCGGCCGCGATATCCGCGACGCGCTTGTCCATGAAGGACAGCGCGTCGGGATAGGCGACGGGCGCGTCGGCGATGATCCAGTCCGGCATGACCGTCAAACTAAGCCAGCAACGGCCGCGATCAACCGGCCTGGATGCGAGTGCCGCGTGCGACCAGCTGGTGGCGGGAGATCTTCCATTCGCCGTTCACCCGCTTCATGTCGCTCTCATAGGTGGCCCAGAGGGTCAGCGTGGTGTCTGGCTTGTCCTTCAGATAGTGCAGCGCCTGCACGTCGGTGCGGCAATGGGCGGTGTCGCCATTGACGGTCGCGAGCTGCGGGCCGAGCATGTGCTGGGTCGGTCCATATTGGGCCAGCGCTTCCTTGACGTATGCGGTCCATGCATCGCCGCCATGATAGGAGTTCGCGCCGAAGCCGACGACTTCCACGTCGTCGGTGAACACGGAGCGGTAAAGCTCCAGGTCGCGGTTGTCGACGCCCTTGGTGTATTTCAGCATCACGTCCATCAACGCGATGCGATCGGCCACGTACTGCACGGAATCCGACATGCTGGCTCCCCTTTATGCCGCTAGGTCTCTCCCAAGAAGGACCGCCAGCATAGGCACGCGATCTGGAGAGTTCCACAACAACGTCGGTATCGGTCGACGGGAATTAAATCAACATAGTTTTTATGTATTATTTTCGGTTTTACATGCTCACTTGAGATTTTTCCGAATACCCCTAATATACACTGTCAATTGGAAACCGGTGCAACTGCCGGGAGCGGAAGCCCCATGATCCCGATCATGATCGACCCGGAGCGGGTGACCATCGTGGTGGCGGGAAACGGCCAGGCGGCGGAACGCCGTGTGCGGCAGGCCCGGGAGGGCGGCGCGAGGGCCGTGGCGGTGTTCGCCCCCGGCGAGACGGAACGGTTCGCGGCGCTGACCGATGGCGCGGTCCATGACCGGCTGCCTGAAGTCGCCGACCTGTCGGGCGTGGATCTGCTCTACGTCGCCGGACTCGACGACGACGCTTCGTTCAGCCTGGCGCTGATGGCACGCGACCACAACGTGCTGGTGAACGTGGAAGACGTCCGCGAACTGTGCGACTTCCACGTGCCCGGGTCGGTCCGGCGCGGCGATCTGCTGATCGCCGTCGGCACCGGCGGGGCAAGCCCGGGTCTGGCGCGCAGGTTGCGCCGCCACCTGGAAGAGGCATTCGGGCCCGAATGGGCCGAGCGGCTTCAGGTGCTGTCGGCGCAGCGCCGGAAGTGGATCGAGGAAGGCGCCGATATGGCAACGGTCGCCGAGCGCACCGACGCCATGATCGAGAAGAGCGAGTGGTTGAAATGACTGCGGCGTTGCAAGTGAAGCAGGAAAACCGGCTGCCCGACGTGGCATGGCTGAACGAGCGCTATGGCCATCTCGACGGCAAGGACCTGCTCGAGGTCATGATCAAGGAGGTCTTCCCCGGCCGCATCGCGCTGGTGTCGTCGTTCGGCTCGGAATCCGCGGTGCTGGTCGACATGGTGTCCCAGATCGACACGGCAACCCCGATCCTGTTCCTCAATACCGGCAAGCTGTTCGGCGAGACGCTGCGCTACCGCGACACGCTGCAGAGCCGCTTCGGCCTTAGCGACATCCGCACCCTGAAGCCGGATGCCGAGGAGCTGAAGGCAGAGGACAAGAACGGCCTGCTCTGGACCCGCAACCTGGACGCCTGCTGCGACCTGCGCAAGACGCGTCCGCTCGACAAGGCGCTGCAGGGCTTCGACGCCTGGATCACCGGCCGCAAGCGGTTCCAGACCGGCACCCGCGCCGCTTTGCCGCTGATCGAGGAGAGCGAGGGACGTATCAAGATCAACCCGCTGGCCAATTTCAGCCTGGAGGATCTCCAGCGCGTCGCCAACGAGAAGGATCTGCCGCGCCATCCGCTGGTCGAGGACGGTTACCTGTCGATCGGCTGCATGCCCTGCACCAAGCGCGTCGAGGCCGGCCAGGACTACCGTGCCGGCCGCTGGGCGGGCACCGACAAGACCGAGTGCGGCATCCACGTGGCCGAGAATATCTGAGTTTCGGCGGGCCCGTGGACCGCGCCGGACTCTAATCCCTTTTCGTGCCCGTTCTTTCCTTGCGGCCCGCATCCGATTTTGCTACTTGAGCGCCTCACTGCGGTCGTGGCGGAATTGGTAGACGCGCAGCGTTGAGGTCGCTGTGGGCGCAAGCTCGTGGAAGTTCGAGTCTTCTCGACCGCACCAGTTTAAGGACCTGCAGGTAACCGAGTTTGCCTGCAGGTCTTTTTTCTTCTGCGAACCTGTCCAGACAGGGGGTGCCGATGCAGAACGAAGAGACGGAACTGGAAGGCCGCCCCGTCGCCGAGGCACCTGAAAACTCGCCCTACCGTGTTTCCGAGGAGGAAGTCGCGCAGGTCGCCGAGGCCCTCAAGAACGACGACATCGCGTTCATCCACGCCCTGCTGGAAGACTATCACGCCGCCGACCAGGCTGACCTGATCGAGCAGCTGTCGTCGAAGAACCGGCGGCGGCTGATCGAGGTCGCCCGCGACCGGATCGAGCCCGAGGCGCTGACCGAGCTCGAGGAAACGGTCCGCGACGAAATCATCGACCTGCTGGAGCCGCGCGAGATCGCCGCCGCCATGAGCGAGCTGGAGGCGGACGACGCGGCCTACCTGATCCAGGACCTGGACGACGCTGACCGCCGCGAGGTGCTCGACGCCATGCCCGTCGAGGAGCGCGCCGACGTCGAGGCGGCGCTGTCCTATCCCGAGGAGTCCGCCGGCCGCCTGATGCAGCGCGACTTCATCGCGGTGCCGGCGTACTGGACCGTCGGCCAGACCATCGACTACATGCGCGAAAGCGAGGACCTGCCGGACGATTTCTATGAAATCTTCGTCGTCGATGCCAAGCTGAAGCCGATCGGCTCGCTGCCGCTCAACCGCCTGCTGCGCGCCAAGCGGCCGGTGAGGGTCGAGGAGATCATGGAGGACGAGCCAGTCCTCATCAAGGCGCAGACCGACCAGGAGGAAGTCGCCTTCCTGTTCCAGCAATACAATCTGATCTCGGCGCTGGTGGTCAACGACGATAACCGCCTGCTCGGCGTGATCATGGTCGACGACGTGGTCGACGTCATCCATGACGAGGCGCAGGAGGACATCCTGCTGCTGTCCGGCGTGTCCGATGCGTCGATGCACGAGTCGATCCTGTGGACCGTTCGCACCCGCCTGCCGTGGCTGATGGTCAACCTGCTGACCGCGATCCTGGCCGCCACGGTGATCAAGCAGTTCGACGCAACCATCGAGCAGATGGTGGCGCTGGCGGTGCTGATGCCCATCGTCGCCAGCATGGGCGGCAACGCGGGCACCCAGGCGCTGGCGGTGGCGGTGCGCGCCCTGGGCATGAAGGAACTGACCTCGAGCAACGCCATGCGCACCATCATTCGCGAAGGCGCCGTGGGCCTGCTGAACGGCGTCAGCATGGCGCTGCTGATCGGTGTGCTGGTCGGCCTCTTCTTCGGCAACTGGATGCTGGGCGGCGTCATCGGCAGCGCCATGGTGATCAACCTGGTGGTCGCGGCGTTCGCCGGGGTGCTCATCCCGCTCGGCCTGTCGCGCGCCGGTGTCGACCCGGCCATCGCCTCCAGCGTGTTCGTGACGACCGTCACCGACGTGGTCGGGTTCTTCGCCTTCCTTGGCCTCGCCGCACTGATCCTGATGTGAATTTGCCGCAGGGCGGCCCATCCGGTTCCCATTCCGGGTTGACTCCCGGCACCCTGTCAAAACAAAACACTGACATCACGCCACTGCCGTGGCGCTCTGCAACGAAGGAACTTCCATGTCCGAGAATTCGATCGTCATCACCGGTATCGGCCGTACGCCGATGGCCACGTTCCAGGGCGAGCTGGCGTCTCTGACCGCCCCCCAGCTCGGCGCTGCCGCCATCGCCAAGGCCGTCGCCGAGACCGGCATTCCGGTCGTCGATTACGACGAGACCATCATGGGCTGCGTGCTGCCGGCCGGTCTCGGCCAGGCGCCGGCCCGCCAGGCCAGCCTGGGCGCGGGCATTCCCGATACCGTCGGCGCCACCACGGTCAACAAGATGTGCGGCTCGGGCATGAAGGCGATCATGCAGGGCAACGACATGATCCTGGCCGGCGCCGCCGACATCGTCATCGCCGGTGGCCTCGAGAGCATGACCAACGCGCCCTACCTGCTGCCCAAGGTGCGCCAGGGCCTGCGCATGGGCCATGGCGAGGTGAAGGACCACATGTTCACCGACGGCCTGGAGGATTTCCGCCATGGCCGCCTGATGGGCACCTATGCCGAGGCGACCGCCCAGCGGTACCAGTTCACCCGAGAGGAGCAGGACGCCTTCGCCGTGGCATCGCTGAACCGCGCCCAGACCGCCAATGTGGACGGCACCTTCCGCCGTGAGATGGCGTCGGTGACGGTCAAGACCCGCAAGGGCGAGGCGGTGATCGACTCGGACGAGCAGCCCCGCACCGCCGACCACTCGAAGATCCCGAACCTCAAGCCGGCCTTCGCCAAGGACGGCACGGTGACGCCGGCCAATTCCAGCTCGATCTCGGACGGTGCCGCCGCCGTGGTGCTGATGACCCGCGGCAATGCCGACAAGCGGGGCGTCAAGCCGCTCGCGCGCATCGTCGGCCAGGCGACGTTCGCACAGGAGCCGGAATGGTTCACCACGGCGCCGGTCGGCGCGGTGAAGAAGGTGCTGGACCGCGTCGGCTGGAAAATGTCGGATGTGGACCTGTTCGAGATCAACGAGGCCTTCGCCGTGGTGCCCATGGCGGTGATGCGCGACCTCGGCGTCGGCCACGACATCATGAACATTCATGGCGGCGCCTGCGCGCTGGGCCATCCGGTCGGCGCGTCGGGCGCCCGGATCATCGTCACCCTGATCAACGCGCTGGAGAAGCATGGCCTGAAGCGCGGCGTCGCGGCCATTTGCCTGGGCGGCGGCGAGGCCACGGCGCTGGCCATCGAGCTGGTCTGAGCGGGGCTGGAACTCGCGTGGCGTCGATTCACCTGCTGCGCCCGGCGGTCGGGGTCTCCGACCTCGACCACCTGCGGCAGGTGATGCAGGCGCGCGGCGACGAACGCTGCATCCATACGCGCAACATCCCCAAGCGCGCCGACGAGCTGCTCGAGGGCGGCTCGGTTTACTGGATCATCACCCGCAAGATCCTGGCGCGGCAGCTGCTTACGTCCATCGAGCGCCTTGAGGACGACAATGGCCGCGCCTTTTGCCGCATCTACCTGGACGGCACTGTGGTGCCGGTGCATCCCTGGCCGCGCCGCCCGCACCAGGGCTGGCGCTACCTCAAGCCCGAGGACGCGCCGCCGGACCTGCGGGAAGGCGACACCGGCGACATGCCGCCGGAAATGATTGCGGAGTTGCGGGAGCTGGGGCTGCTTTAGCCGGACTTAATTCACCGGCCAGTTATCGATCAGCCGCGTCGTCCCCAGCCGCGCCGCGCCGAACACCCTCGCGGGCTTGCCGGGCTCCGTAACCAGCTCCAGCGACGACGGATCGCGGACTTCCACGTAATCGACACTGTCGAAGCCGGCCTTCACAATGTCTTCGCGGGCCTTGGCGGACGCCTCGGACGGGTCGCCGCCCGCGTTCACCGTATCACGCACCGCCTTCAGCGCCCCGGACAGGGCGACGGCGATTTGCCGCTGTTCCGGGCTCAGATACCGGTTGCGCGACGACAGGGCGAGGCCGTCGGGCTCGCGCTCGATAGCGCCGCCCATGATCCGCACCGGGATGTTCAGGTCAGCGGTGAACCGGCGGATAATCTGGAGCTGCTGGTAGTCCTTCTCGCCGAAGATCGCCACGTCCGGCAGCGCCGAGGTCAGCAGCTTGACCACCACCAGCGCCATGCCGTCGAAATGGCCCGGGCGGTGGGCGCCGCACAGCACGTCGCCGAGCCGGTCGACATGCACCCTGGTGGCGAAGCCCTCGGGATACATTTCGCGCGCGGTGGGCACGAAGGCGGCATCCACGCCGACGGTGGCCAGCTTGGCCACGTCCTCGGCCTCGGTGCGGGGATAGCGCTCGTAGTCCTCGCCCGGGCCGAACTGGGCCGGGTTGACGAAAATGCTGGCGATCACCCGCTCGGCCTGGGTCGCGGCCAGCGTCATGAGGGACAGATGACCCTCGTGCAGCGCGCCCATGGTCGGCACCAGGGCAACAGTTTGTCCGGCCTTTCGCCAATCTTCCACTTGTCCGCGGAGGTCGGCGACGCCACGTAGAATGACGGGTTCATTCGGCATGACGGGACGATACTCAAGCATGGTGGGCAAGACACCAAAAATTGTCGGCGGCTCGGGCGAGGTCGACGCCTTCCTGCGCAATCTGGCCCTCACGCCTGCGCCGGCCTCGGCCGGGCGCGGCAGGCTGATCTTCGCGCTCGACGCGACCCTCAGCCGGCAGCCCACCTGGGACCGTGCCTGCCACATCCAGGCCGACATGTTCCGCGAGGCCGAGGCGGTCGGCGGCCTCGACATCAAGCTGGTGTTCTTCCGCGGTTACCGGGAATGCAAGGCGAGCCGCTGGTACGCCCGGTCCGAGCCGCTGACCCGCGCCATGACGTCGATCGCCTGCCAGGGTGGATACACCCAGATCGAACGGGTGCTGAAGCGCGCCGTCAAGGAGGCGCGGGAGGGGAAGGTCAACGCCCTTGTCTATGTGGGCGACAGCTGCGAGGAGGAGATCGACGCCGTCTGCGCTGTCGCGGGCGAGCTTGGGCTGGCCGGCGTACCGGCCTTCATGTTCCAGGAAGGCGGCGATCCCTATGCCGAATCCGTGTTCCGCGAGGTTACCCGGCTGTCGGGTGGCGCCTGGTGCGGTTTCGACCTGGGAAGCGCCGGCCAACTCCGCGATCTGCTGGCCGCGGTGGCCATCTTTGCCGCCGGCGGCCGCAAGGCGCTGGCGGATCATGGCGCCCGCAAGGGCGGCCACGTGCTGCAGTTGGCGCGCTTGCTGCCGGGCGCGTGATGTGCTGTTGCGCCATCGGCTATGGCCTGCGCCGCCAAGCTGGGCCATGATGACCGCCGAACCGACAACAATAGGGTAAACCGGGTGCCTTGGCTGTTCTTTGGGGCGATCATCGTCGTCCTTGTCCTGCTGCTGGTGAACTGGGCCGCCAAGGCCGATCGCGCTACCGTGCGGCGTGCCATGCGCTATTTCGGGGCGTTCCTCGTTGGGGCGCTCGCGCTCTTTCTGTTCGCGCGCGGGCAGGCTGGCGTGGCGCTGGCGCTGGTCACCGCCGCGGTTGTGCTGGCGTCGCGCCGCAGGCTCACCATGCTGGGCGGTGGGCGCAAGTCCGCGAAACAGCAATCCGAAGTGGAGACGCCCTGTCTCCGGGTCACGCTGAACCACGATACCGGCGACATGGACGGCGAGGTGCTGGTGGGCGATTTCGCCGGCCGGCGGCTTGGCGAAATGACCCGCGAGGAGTTGACCGCGCTTTACGACGAACTGAGCCGGGAGGATCCGGAAGGCGCCCGGCTGCTCGACGCCTATCTGGCACGGGCGTTCCCGGGAGACTGGCAGGAAGATGTGGCGGCCGCCGCCCAGTCGGACCGCGGACCGATGACCCGAGAGGAGGCTTTCGAGATCCTGGGCCTTGCGGAAGGTGCGACACAGTCCGATATCAAGGCGGCTCACCATCGCCTGATGAAGAAATTCCATCCAGACCAGGGCGGCACGAACTACTTTGCCGCTCGCATCAATCAAGCCAAGGACCTGCTATTGAAGACCTGACGCGTCCGGGGGGCCGCCGGCCAAGTGTGCGCTGCAACACACTTCCGCCTAGGTTGCCGCATATACAGCCGCGCCGCTTCCGGCATAGACTTACCACCCGAAAACTCCTTCCAACTGATGCCCGAGATCATGATCAAACCTGTTCGCAAAGCCGTATTCCCCGTCGGCGGTATGGGGACCCGCTTCCTGCCCGCCACCAAGGCCATGCCCAAGGAAATGCTGCCCGTCGTCGACAAGCCGCTGATCCAGTACGCGGTCGAAGAGGCGCAGGCCGCCGGCATCGAAGAGTTCATTTTCGTTACCGGCCGCGGCAAGTCGGCCATCGAGAATCACTTCGACCGGTCCACCGAGCTCGAGGCGCTGCTCGCCGAGAAGGCGAAGGGCGACACGCTCAAGGAACTGCTCGGCTCCATTCCCCAGCCGGGCCAGGTTTCCTACACGAGGCAGATGGATCCGCTCGGCCTGGGCCACGCGGTATGGTGCGCACGCTATCTGGTCGGCGACGAGCCGTTCGCCGTGCTGCTCGCCGACGACCTGATCAAGGCGGACGTGTCTTGCCTGAAGCAGATGGTCGACGCCCACGCGGAAACCGGCGGCAACATGATCGCCCTGATGGACGTGCCGCACGACCATACTTCACGCTACGGCATCATCGCGCCGGGCGCGGTGAGCGGCCGGCTGACCGAGGTGACCGGGCTTGTCGAGAAGCCGAAACCGGCCGACGCGCCGTCCGATCAGGCCGTCGTCGGCCGCTATATCCTGCAGCCCGAGGTGTTCAAGCATCTCGCCGGGCAGCAGAAAGGCGCCGGCGGTGAAATCCAGCTGACCGACGCGCTCGCCCAGATGATCGGCGGCGCACCCTTCCATGGCTACAGGTTCGAGGGCACCCGCTTCGACTGCGGCGACAAGGTCGGCTTCTTCGAGGCCAATCTGGCCTTCGCGCTCGAGCGTCCGGACCTGCGCGACGGCGTCATCGCCTTTATCAAGAAGTTGGGCCTCTAGCACCAGGACGGGTGAATGCGTATCACGATGATCGGAAGCGGGTATGTGGGCCTCGTTTCCGGAGCATGCTTCTCGGAATTCGGCCATGACGTGGTTTGTGTCGACAAGGACCCGGCCAAGATCGGCGCCCTGGAGAAGGGCGAGATTCCGATCTACGAGCCGGGCCTCGACGACCTGGTCGCCCGCAACATGGCGGCGGGGCGGCTGACCTTCACCACCGATCTTGCAAAGGCCGTTCCCGGCTCCGACGCCGTGTTCATCGCCGTCGGCACGCCGTCGCGGCGCGGCGACGGCCACGCCGACCTGACCTATGTGTTCGCCGCCGCGCGCGAGGTCGCCGACGCGCTCCAGGGCCATGCGTTGATCGTCACCAAGTCGACGGTTCCGGTGGGAACCGGGGCCCGGGTCCAGCAGGTCGTCGGCGACCGGCTGAAGGAGATCGGCTCGGCGGCCACCTTCGACGTGGCGTCCAATCCGGAATTCCTGCGCGAAGGCTCGGCGATCGACGACTTCATGCGGCCGAACCGCGTGGTCTGCGGCATCGACAACGGGCAGGCGCGCACGGTGATGCAGCGTCTCTACCGGCCGCTGTCGCTCCGCGAGACGCCCATGCTGTTCACCTCGATCGAGACGGCCGAGCTGATCAAGTACGCGGCCAATGCCTTCCTCGCCACCAAGATCACCTTCATCAACGAGATGGCCGACCTCTGCGAGCAGGTCGGCGCCGACGTCCAGGATCTGGCGCATGGCATCGGCCTCGACCAGCGGATCGGCGGGAAGTTCCTGCATCCGGGCCCCGGCTACGGCGGAAGCTGCTTTCCGAAGGACACCCGCGCCCTGCTGGCGACAGCCGAGGAGGCCGACGTGCCGCTGGGGATCGTGAACGCGGCGGTGTCCTCCAACGACCGGCGCAAGCGGGTCATGTCGCGGCGTATCATCGCCGCCTGCGGCGGCTCGGTCGAAGGCAAGACCATCGCCGTGCTCGGCCTGACCTTCAAGCCGAACACCGACGACATGCGCGACAGTCCCAGTCTCGACATCGTGCCCGCGCTGCAGAATGCCGGCGCCACCATCCGGGCCTATGATCCGGAAGGCATGAAGGAGGCCGCCAGGCTGCTCGATGATGTCACGTTCTGCGCCGACGCCTATGACGCCATGGACGGTGCCGATGCGGTAGTGATCATCACCGAATGGAACCAGTTCCGGGCGCTCGACCTGGACCGCGCCCGCGCGCTGCTGAAGCAGCCGGTGATGGTCGACCTGCGCAACATCTACCGGCCCGAGGAACTCGACGGGACCGGATTCGCCTATCACTCCATCGGCCGGGGAGCCGCGAGATGACCGCTCATACATTCGATCCTACCGTGCTGCGCGAATACGACATCCGCGGCATCGTCGGCAAGACGCTGTCGGAGGCCGACGCCTATGCTGTCGGCCGCGGCTTCGGCACGCTCGTCCGGCGCAATGGCGGAAAGACCGCGTGCACCGGCTACGACGGCAGGGTCAGTTCGCCGACGCTGGAGGCGGCGCTGGTCGAGGGCCTGAAGGACTGCGGGCTGGCGGTCAAGCGCGTCGGCCTCGGTCCGACGCCCATGCTGTACTTCTCGGTGTATCATCACGACGCCGACGGCGGCGTGATGCTGACCGGATCGCACAACCCGCCCGACTACAACGGCTTCAAGATGATGATCGGCAAGAAGCCGTTCTTCGGCGAGCAGATCCTGCATCTGGGCCGCATCGCCGCGGCGGGCGACTACGAGTCCGGTTCGGGTTCGGCCGAGGACGCGCCGGTGTTCGACGCGTATATCGACAGGCTGCTGAAGGACTGGACCGGCGGCACGCTCAACGCCGCCTGGGATACCGGCAACGGTGCCGCCGGCCCGGTGATCGAGGCGCTCACCAAGCGCATCGGCGGGCGGCAGGTGGTGATCAATGCCGAGGTGGACGGCACCTTCCCGAACCATCATCCCGATCCGACCGATCCGGAGACGCTGCACCAGCTCCGCGCCGCCACGCTCGACAACGGCCTCGACCTGGGGCTCGGCTTCGACGGCGACGGCGACCGCATCGGCGCGCTCGACGGCAAGGGCAACATCATCTGGGGCGACCAGCTCCTCGCGCTGCTCGCCCGCGACGTGCTCAAGGACGTGCCCGGCGCCACCATCGTCGCCGACGTCAAGTCGAGCCAGGTGCTGTTCGACGACGTGGCCGCCCACGGCGGCAAGCCGCTGATGTGGCGCACCGGCCATTCGCTGATCAAGCAGAAGATGGCCGAGACCGGCGCGCCGCTCGCCGGCGAGATGAGCGGCCACATCTTCTTCGCGCACAAATGGTACGGCTTCGACGACGCCATCTACGCGGCGGTCCGCCTGCTTGGCGCCATCGCCAGCTCGGGCAAGAGCCTCGACGAACTGCGCGCCAGCCTGCCCAGCATGATGAACACGCCCGAGCTGCGCTTTCCGTGCCCCGAGGACCGCAAATTCGCGGTTCCCGGTGAAATCCGCGCCCGGTTGGCCGGCTCCGGCGACGACGTCAACGACATCGACGGCGTGCGGGTCACCAATAGTGACGGCTGGTGGCTGCTGCGTGCCTCCAACACCCAGGACGTGCTGGTCGCGCGCTGCGAATCCGGCACCGAGGCAGGGCTTGGCCGGCTCAAGGACCAGCTGGTGTCGCAGCTGCGGCAGAGCGGCATTCAACCGCCGGATTCCCTCTAGGTTTCAGGCCGTTGGTGCCGATCCGCCGGGCAGTCCCCGCCATCGCCGGCGGTGCGGGTGTGTCGGCGGTGCTTGGGCGCTGAACTTTTCGTCAATATCCAAGACATTGGCGTAAAACGGTTTTATAAGTGCACCGCAACATTCCTTGTTGCAGTGCACAAAAATCTCCTTGACGGTCCAACCACGCCTTCCCATACTCTGGTTACGCTGCGCTGCAATAACCCTCTCCCGGTTAAACCTCTCCCAGCGGCGCCGCGAGTGACTTGGTTACGAAATGAGGAAGCAAATGGCCACGACCCGCACCACCAAGCCCAAGCCTGCTGTAAAGGCGAAAGCGGTTCCCCCCGCCGCGACCGCCGACGCCGCGCCGGCCCCCAAGGCCGCGAAGGCGCCCGCCAGCAAGCCCAGGGCGAAGGCGGTGAAGCCGGTCCCCGCGGAGCCGGTGACCTCTGTCGCGACCGTTCCGGCGGTGATCGAGGCAGCCCCCGAGGCTGCCGAGGCGACCGCCGATTTCATCGAGACGACGACGGCTGAAGCGCCTCCCCTCGTGGAAGCCGCCGTCGACCTCGTTGAAGCCGCTGTCGAGCCGGTTGCCGACGTCGCCGAGAAGACGGCCTCGACCGTCAAGGCGACTGCGGTCAAGGCGGTGAAGGCCGCGGAGACCAGCCTGAAGTCGGTCGAGAATGCCGCGAAAGCCGGCAAGAAGACCGCCGAGAAGGCTGTCAAGGCAGGCACCGAGAAGATCACCAAGACCTTCGAGCAAGCGTTCTCAACCAGCAAAGAGAAGTACGAGACAGTCATGCAGAGCTTCAGCGACATCTCCGCCGTCGGGCGGGAAAACATGGATGCCGTCGTCAGCGCCGGCACCGTATTCGCCAAGGGCATCGAGGCGGTGAACGCCGAGATCGCCGCCATCTCCAAGCGCAACCTGGAAGACAGTGTCGCGGCCGTGAAGGCGCTGGCCGCCGCCAAAAGCCCCAAGGAATATTTCGAGCTGCAGTCCGACCTGATGAAGATGTCGTTGGACCACATGGTTTCCGACACCACCAAGATCGGCGAGATGCTGGGCGAATATTCCAAGGACGCCATGGCCCCGATCCAGAGCCGGCTAAGCGCGGCGATGGAAAAGCTCTCAAAGCCTCTCGCGCTCTAGAGCGCGGAGCGACGAGATGAAGAAAGGGCCCGGTGCAGAGAATGTACCGGGCCTTTTTAGTTGGAGGAACGCCTGGCAGCACCCAGATAAAATGGCCTTTGAAACCGACCGTAATTCCCTATTTAATAGGTCCGTCGACCGCTGCGCTCAGCAGCCCCAACCCGGGCGCGGCGGCACCATGAGCGGATACGGTCTGTATGAGCAACGAGAACGAAGGCGGGAATGGGGGCACCGGCACGGGTGTGGTCACCAAGACCAAGCCCAAGACCAAGAAGCCGTCCCTCTACAAGGTCCTGCTGCTGAACGACGACTACACCCCGATGGAATTCGTCGTCCATGTGCTGGAACGCTTTTTCAATAAGAACCGCGAAGAAGCGACCCATATCATGTTGATGGTCCATCAGAAGGGCATCGGTGTCTGCGGCGTTTACACGTTCGAAGTTGCGGAAACCAAGGTGACCCAGGTCATCGACTACGCGCGGCGGCACGAACATCCGCTGCAGTGCACTCTCGAAAAAGAGTAGAAAGAGGAACAGACCGTGCCAGCCATATCGCAGAATCTGGAAAAGACTCTTCACGGTGCCCTGGCTCTCGCCAACGAGCACCACCACGAATACGCGACCCTGGAGCACCTTCTGTTCAAGCTGACCGACGATCCCGACGCCATCGCCGTGATGCGCGCCTGCAGCGTCGATCTCGACAAGCTGCGCCAGACCATCCTGGATTATTTCGAGCGCGAACTCGCCGGCATCCGTGTCTCCGACAAGGTGGACGCCAAGCCGACCGCCGGTTTCCAGCGCGCCATCCAGCGCGCCATCATCCACGTGCAGAGCTCGGGCCGCGAGGAAGTCACCGGCGCCAACGTGCTGGTCGCGATCTATTCCGAGCGTGAATCGCACGCCGCGTTCTTCCTGCAGGAGCAGGACATGACCCGGCTCGACGCGGTGAACTACATCTCGCACGGCATCGCCAAGGCGGCCTCGCGCACCGAGACGCGCACCCCGCGCGGCGCCGAGGAAGAAACCGAGTCCGCGCCCGCGGCCAAGGGCGGCGAGGCGCTGTCGACCTACTGCGTCAACCTCAACAAGAAGGCCCGCGACGGCAAGATCGACCCGCTGATCGGCCGCCATGACGAGGTCGACCGGGTGATCCAGATCCTGTGCCGGCGCCAGAAGAACAACCCGCTGCTGGTCGGCGACCCCGGTGTCGGCAAGACCGCCATCGCCGAAGGCCTGGCCCGCAAGATCATCCGCCACGAGGTGCCCGAAATCCTGCAGAGCGCCACCATCTTCTCGCTCGACATGGGCGCGCTGCTGGCCGGCACCCGCTATCGCGGCGACTTCGAGGAGCGGTTGAAGGCCGTGGTGAAGGAGATCGAGGAACACGACAATGCGATCCTGTTCATCGACGAGATCCACACCGTGATCGGCGCCGGCGCCACCAGCGGCGGTGCCATGGACGCGTCCAACCTGCTGAAGCCGGCGCTTCAGTCGGGCGGGCTGCGCTGCATCGGCTCGACCACCTACAAGGAATTCCGTTCCTACTTCGAGAAGGACCGGGCCCTGCTGCGCCGCTTCCAGAAGATCGACGTCAACGAGCCGTCGGTCGAGGACGCGATCAAGATCATGAAGGGCCTGAAGCCCTATTTCGAGGAGCACCACAAGGTCCGCTACACCAACGACGCCATCAAGACGGCGGTGGAGCTGGCGGCCAAGTACATCAACGACCGCAAGCTGCCCGACAAGGCGATCGACGTCATCGACGAGGTCGGCGCGGCGCAGATGCTGCTTCCGGAAAGCCGCCGCCGCAAGACCATAGGCGTGCGCGAGATCGAGGAAGTGGTGGCGAAGATCGCCCGCATTCCCCCGAAGTCCGTGTCGCGGGACGACCGGGCGGCGCTTGCCAACCTGTCCGGCGACCTGAAGCAGGTCGTCTACGGCCAGGACCGGGCCATCGAGGCGCTGTCGTCGGCCATCAAGCTGGCCCGCGCCGGCCTGCGAGAGGCGGAGAAGCCGATCGGCTCCTACCTGTTCTCGGGTCCGACCGGCGTCGGCAAGACCGAGGCGGCGCGCCAGCTGTCCATCATCATGGGCATCGAGCTCGTGCGGTTCGACATGTCCGAATACATGGAGCGGCATTCGGTCTCGCGGCTGATCGGCGCACCGCCCGGCTATGTCGGCTTCGACCAGGGCGGTCTGCTGACCGACGCGGTCGACCAGCATCCGCACTGCGTGCTGTTGCTCGACGAGATCGAGAAGGCCCATCCGGATGTGTTCAACGTGCTGCTCCAGATCATGGATCACGGCAAGCTGACGGATCATTCGGGTAAGTCGGTCGACTTCCGCAACGCCATCCTGATCATGACGACCAACGCCGGCGCGGCCGAGCTCAGCCAGAGTTCGATCGGCTTCGGGCGCGGCACAAAGGACGACGCGGACGACGACGCGATCAAGAAGATGTTTACGCCAGAGTTCCGCAACCGGCTGGATGCGACCATCGCCTTCGGTCACCTCAGTACCGAGATCGTCAGCCGCGTTGTGGAGAAGTTCATCATGCAGCTGGAGGCCCAGCTCAGCGACCGTCATGTGACGTTCGAGCTGACCCAGGAGGCCATCGACTGGCTGGTGACCAAGGGCTACGACCGCCTGTACGGCGCGCGCCCCATGGGCCGCACCATCCAGGAATACATCAAGAAGCCGCTGGCCGACGAACTGCTGTTCGGCAAGCTGGCCAAGGGCGGCCACATCAAGGTGAAGGTGAAGGACGACGAGTTGAAGTTCGACATCACCCCGCTGGCCGTGACCCCGCGCTCGTCCACCAACAAGGAAACCGACGAGCCGGCGCTGGCCGACTGAGGCTTTCGATTATGGGTTAACGGAAGGGCCGGTGGAGACACCGGCCCTTTTCGTTTGTGACTTGCGCGGGAGGACGAGCGCGCGGCCTCTATTCCTCGCCGTCGGCCTGCGGAACCCGCTTGAACGGCCCATGCGCCGCCAGCACTTCCTGGTCGTGTTCCACATAGGCGCCTTCCTCCTTGAGGAAACGGGCGACGGCCTGCCTGAATCCCGGGTCGGCGATCCAGTGGGCGGAGCAGGTGAATTGCGGCAGGTAGCCGCGCGCCAGCTTGTGCTGGCCCTGCGCGCCGGCCTCGACACGGCTGAGGCCGTGGGTGATGGCGAACTCGATGGCCTGGTAGTAGCACGCCTCGAAATGCAGGCAGGGATGGTCCTCGACGCAGCCCCAGTTGCGGCCGAACAGCGCGTCGGAGCCCAGCAGATTGATGGCGCCGGCGATGTAGCGGCCGGCGCGCTTGCACAGCACCAGCACGATCTTCTCCGGCATGCGCTCGCCGATCAGCGAGAAGAATGTCCGGTTGAGATAGGGCCTGCCCCATTTGCGCGACGAGGTGTCGACGTAGAACCGGTAGAACGCGTCCCAGTGCTCCTCGCGCAGATCCTTGCCGGTCAGCACCTCGATGTCGATGCCGGGCGAGACCGCCTGGGCGCGCTCCTTGCGGATGTTCTTGCGCTTGCGCGAGCTCAGCGCTGCAAGGAAGTCGTCGAAGGTCGCGTAGCCGTCATTGCGCCAGATGAACTGCTGGTCCTTGCGCAGCAGCAGGCCGGCGTCGCCCATCTCGCTCCACTGCTCGAAGGTGGGAAAGGTGATGTGCAGCGACGACACGCCCATCTTGTCGGCGGCCTGGACGCAGGCGTTAAGCAGCAGGCCACGCGTGCCCTCGTCGGACGCCAGCAGGCGCGGGCCGGTCACTGGCGAGAACGGCACCGATACCTGCAGCTTGGGGTAATAGTCGCCGCCGGCGCGCTCCCAGGCGTGCGCCCAGCTGTGGTCGAACACGTATTCGCCCTGGGAATGGGACTTCAGGTACATGGGCACGCAGCCGGCCAATCCCCCGCCATCTGGCCCGCCGCCGGCTTTTTCGATGACAATGTGGGTCGGCGTCCAGCCGGTGCCCGGGCCGACGCAGCCGCTGTCCTCCATCGCCGACAGGAAGGCGTAGGAGACGAACGGATTCTCCGTTCCGGCGCAGGCGTCCCAGTCCGCCGCCTTGACGGCGGCAAGCGACGGGATCGCGGATGCGGTGACCGGGGCGCTCACGAGGCAGATCTCACGTGAAGGCCGCGACCGCGTCCACTTCGACCGCCATGCCCAGCGGCAGCGCATTGGCGCCCAGCGCCGCGCGGGCGTGGCGGCCGGCGTCGCCGAACACGTCGACCATCAGCTCGGAGGCGCCGTTGATCACCTGCGGCTGCTGGGTAAAGCCGTCGGCGCAGTTGACGAAGCCGGTCAGCTTGACGATCCGGGTGAGGCGGTCCAGGTCGCCGTCGAGCGCGGCATTGAGCTGCGCCAGGATGTTGAGGCCGCACAGCCGCGCCGCCTGGTGGCCCTGCTCGACGGTGAGGTCGAAGCCGACCTTGCCGGCATAGCGCACGCCGCTCGGCACCGCCGAGACCTGGCCCGACACGAAGATCAGCCCGCCGGTGACGACGAACGGCACATAGGCGGCGACGGGCTTGGGCGCCTCGGCCAGCTCGATACCCAGTTCCTGAAGCCGCGCCGCGATCCGTCCGCTCATGAAGGTCTCCTGCCTGTTTCGGGCCACGAGTGTAACAGAGCGGATCGCCGTTCCAAGCGGGGTGCGTTCACGGCTATGCTGCGCCGGGGTGAATGACGAGGGGAACGATTCATGACGCCGTCGCTGATGGCCATTCTGGGCTTCGCCATGTGGACGCTGCTGCTCAGCGTCACCATCGCCATGACGCGCACCGTTTTTGTCATGCGCGGGAAACGCGCGGCCAACGACTTCTCGCCCACCGGCGAGGATGTCGGCGGCTTTTCCCGCCGGCTCGCCCGGGCGCACGCCAACTGCTACGAGAACCTGCCCATCGTCATCGCGGTGCTGCTGGTCGCCATCCTGGCCGGCAACAGCGCCATGGCCGACCGCTATGCCCTGTGGATCCTGTACGCCCGCATCTTCCAGTCCATGGTGCACATGGCCTCGACCAGCATCCCGGCGGTCTATCTGCGCTTCATGTTCTACGGCGTGCAGATCGCGCTGCTGGTGTTGATCGCGGTGAAGAGTTTTGCGGGGTAGTTTCTTGTCCCGATGTGTTTCTGCGAGCGAAGCGAAGCAGCCCAGCCGTGCCGTTGATGGTTGCGTGCCGGCCTGGCTGGATCGCTTCGCGTTGCTCGCGAAATCACAGGAGCTTTAGCCCGCGTCCCACAACCGCGCCGCACCCCTGACACCACTTGAATCACCGTGCTTTGCCTTCACGATGGGCGTCTTCACCCCGTCCGAGAACACGAAGCGCGGCAGCAGCGGCGGCACCGAATCGTAGAGCCGCGCCACGTTCGACAGGCCGCCGCCCAGCACGATCACGTCCGGGTCGAGGATGTTGATCACCGTCGCCAGCGACTTGGCCAGCCGCAGGGCGTAGCGGTCGAGCGCTATGACGCGCGCCAGCGAATCGCCCAGCGCGATGTTCTCGGGCGCGGCGTCCTCGCCGGTCACCTCGCGGTAGGCGAGCGCCAGGCCGCGGCCGTTGATGAAGGTCTCGATGCAGCCGGTCCGCCCGCAATAGCAGGCGGGGCCCGGCCGCTCGTGGTCCTCCGGGGCGGGCAGCGGATTGTGGCCCCATTCGCCGGTGGTCGCGTTGGGGCCCCGGTGCAGCAGGCGGCCATGGGCGACGATGCCGGCGCCGACGCCGGTGCCGAGGATGGCGGCGAACACCACCTCATGCCCGGAGCCCGCGCCGTCGCTGGCCTCGGACAGGGCAAGGCAGTCGGCGTCGTTGGCCATGCGGATCTCGCGCTTCAGCGTCGCCGCCAGATCCTCGCGCAGCGGCCTGCCTTCCAGGTTCTCGGCGTTCTGCATCAGCCTGGTGTGCGGCGAGATCGAGCCCGGCGTGCCGACTCCGACCGTGCAGGACCGCCCGACGGCCTGTTCGCCGTCGGCGACCAGCGCCGCGATGGCGCCCAGCCGGTCATCGTAGTGGGACGGCGTCCGCACCCGCTTGCGGAACAGCACCTCGCCATCGTCGCCCAACACGACTGCCTCGATCTTGGTGCCCCCCAGATCGACGCCCAGGCGCAGCATGGAAATCAGTAGCCCTGTTCGGCCATGTGCGCCGACAGCCAGGCGGCGGCGTCGGGCCAGTTGTCGGCCCGGTGGCGGCTGTTCTCTGCCGGGCCCAGCAGGCTGCCGAGCCGCACGTCGTGGACGAAGTGCAGGCAGTGCACCCGCTCGCAGGCCTTGGCGACCGAGGCGATGTTGGGCGGGATGTCGTCGATGAAATAGACCGGCGCCTCGACCTTGTCGGCCAGGTGCTTCACCACCGCGCCCTTCAGGCCGATATTGGCGATCAGCGGATAGCCCATGCCCAGCTTCTCCAGCGAGCGCACGCGCGCCTCGCGCTGCTGCAGCGGCACGTTGGTGACGATGACGATCTGCGCCTTCGCCGACAGCGCCCTCAGCGCCTCCGGCGCGCCGGGAACGGCGGGCTGGTGCTCGGTCTTCTCGACGAAGAACTGGCCGATCAGCGCCGTCACTTCCTCGGCGGCGATCGCCACGTCGTCGGACTTGCGCCTGATGTTGCCGGTCAGCGCGAAGCTCACCAGGTCGAGGTACAGCTCGTTCTCGTGCAGGAACTCCTCCAGCACGCTGGCGAACTGCACGATCACCTCGTCGGCGTCGGAAAGGATCAGGGGCCTGCGCGGATCGATAGCGATCCGGTCGGCCTGTGCGAGCACATCGGGATGAACGGTCATGACGTCAGGTATAGTGGGGAACGTCGCCGCCCGGCAAGTAGGCGCGGGCATGAATGGGTTCGTCCGGGCGGATGTCCGCCGCCTTGCAGAACGCCAGCAGCATGGCCTCGTCCTGCAGGACATAGTCGAGCACGCCGGCGAGGATTTCGGGATTGGACGCGGCCGAACGCAGCTCGTCCATGCCAAGGCCGGTGAAATGCAGAAAGCCGCCCAGCGCCTCGTCATCCGCCGCCAGGAAGGCAAGAGCCTGCAGGGCGATGGTTTCGGCGCGGTCGGTGTTCATCGGTGGAAAATGGCCGGGTTCACGCCCCGGCGGGCGCAGGAGGCAAGATTACTTAATCTTGCCTTCCTTGAACTCGACATGCTTGCGCACGACCGGATCATACTTCTTTACCTTCATCTTCTCGGTCATGGTCCGAGGATTTTTCTTGGTGACATAGAAGTAGCCGGTGTCCGCGGTGCTCTCCAGCCGGATCTTGATGGTGGTCGGCTTCGCCATGGTAACGACTCCTGGTTGCGCAAGGCGCATCGATTTGAAGGGCGCGACCATAGCGCCGGAAGCCGGCAAGTCAAGCGGCGAGTGGCACGGCGGCCGAGGTCATAATGCTGATTTCAATCAGCATCGCCTGTGCAACTATCGTCGCACGGTTTGGTAGACGAGGCGAGGGAGACGGCCCTGGGATTTCTGATGGACATGCTTGGGAGCCGAACCATCGAGATCGTCGCGGCTTTGCTCGGGCTAGTCAACGTGGCGCTGGTGGTCAGGCGGTCGATCTGGAACTACCCGTTCGGGCTGCTCATGGTCGCGCTCTACGCCTGGGTGTTCTTCGGCGAGAAGCTCTACAGCGACGCGCTCCTGCAAGTCTATTTCTTCGCCATCCAACTCTACGGCTGGTGGCACTGGCGCCACCGGCAGGATCACCGTGGACTGGTCCTGGTCGCGCGTCTTTCGTCGCCGGCCGTCGCGGGGTGGCTGACCGGCGGGCTGGTCGGCATCGCCGTCTGGGGCACCCTGATGCACAGTTTCACCGATGCCGCCTATCCGTTCTGGGACGGCTCGGTCGCCGTGCTGAGCGTGATCGCCCAGTACCTGCAATCGCGCCGCTATCTCGAAAGCTGGTATTTCTGGATCGTGGTCGATGTGCTGGCCATCTCCCTGTTCGTCGTCAAGGGGCTGGTGCCCACCGCCGTGCTCTACGGCATCTTCCTCGCGCTTTGCCTGCTGGGGCTGCGGTCCTGGCGGCGTGCTGCCGGCGGCGGGGCAGCCGCATGACGAAACGCGGCTTCCTGCTGGGCAAGTTCCTGCCGCCGCATGCCGGGCACGTCTTCATGTGCGAGACGGCGGCGCACCTGTGCGACCAGTTGACCGTTCTGGTCTGCTCGATCGATGCCGAGCCCGTTTCCGGGGTTCTTCGCGCTGCTTGGATGGCCGATCTGCTGCCCGGGTGCCGCGTTCTGCACATGCACCGCGAGATTCCGCAGGAGCCGGCGGACCATCCCGACTTCTGGGCCATATGGCGCGCCGCCATCCGGGAATTCCATCCCGAACCGATCGACGAGGTCTACGGATCGGAGCCCTATGTGTTCCGGCTCGCGGCGGCGCTGGAGGCCAGCCCGATACTGATCGATCCCGAGCGTGAGATATTCCCGATATCGGGAACCGCGGTGCGGGCCGATCCGGTGCGTCACTGGGACATGATTCCCGGCCCGGTGCGGCCCTATTTCCAGAAGCGCATCTGCCTGGCCGGGGCGGAAAGTACCGGCAAATCGACACTCGCCGCCCGGCTCGCGGCGCACTTCTCGACTCGTTGCATGCCTGAATATGGCAGAGCCTACGATGTCCATTACCGTCAGGGCAGCGGCTGGGAGCTGCGGCATTTCGTCGATCTGGCGGTGACGCACATGGCCATGCGCAAGGCGCTGGCGAGCAGCGCCGGCCCGTTGTTCTTCGAGGATACCGATCCGCTGCAGACCGCCGTCTGGTCGCTGATGCTGATGGATGAGATCGATCCGGCGTTGCAGGCGATCCTCGATACCATGGACAGACCCGATCTCTACCTGCTGCTGTCGCCGGAGGTCGCCTGGGTGAACGACGGCACGCGCTATTTCGGCGACATGCGCGAGCGTTTGAGGTTTCACGGGTTCTGCGAGCGGCTGCTTCGGGACCATGGCTTCCGGTTCGAGACCATCGAGGGTGGCGACTGGGACGACCGGTTCCGGCGTGCTGCGCTCGTGTGCCAGCGCATGGCGGATATTCCGCCCGGCCAATAGACCGGCGCCGGGCTCCCGCCTATGTTCAGGATGGCCGGGACGACCCGGCGTTTCATCGACATCGTGGGGACGGCCCCGCTACGACCGAAGAGGTCTGCGATGGGATGGGTGTATCTGGGCCTTGCGGGGCTGTTCGAGATCGGCTGGGCGCTCGGGCTGAAGCAGTCGCACGGCTTCACCCGGCTGTGGCCGTCGGTGTTCACGGTGGCCAGCATCGTCATCAGCCTGGGGTTGCTGGGGCTGGCGCTGCGGCATGTGCCGCTGGGCACCGCCTATGCGGTGTGGAGCGGTATCGGCATCGTCGGCACTGTGGTCGCGGGCGTAGTGCTGTTCGGCGAGCCGGCGACGGCGCTGCGGTTGGGCTGCATCGGGCTGATCGCGGCGGGAATCGCCGGGCTCAAGCTGCTATCTACCTAGATCATCCTGCCCTCAGGCGGTCTCACCTGAGGGCAGACAAGATGATCGATTCTATCGATTCTAAAGTGCTAGAGCAGCTTATCTGCGTTCAAGTGAACGCAGGCTGCTCTAGTTGAGCGGGCCGTCGTCCTGCCAGCACTGCCTGATGGCGTTGCCGACCGCGTCCCAGTCCTCGCAGTCGACGGGACCGGCGCAGAGGGCGGGATCGGCCCTCAGCTTCTCCAGGTCGGCGGCGGCGGAGCCGCCCACCTTGGCGCGGCCGGTGCGGCTGTCGATCAGGGCAAAGGTCATCTCGTCGGTCTCATGCGGAACCACGGCGTAGTCGCCGCCGGGGAACACCAGCAGGTCGCCGCCCTCGCAGGAAAACTCGCCGTTCTGGTCCCAGGCGCCCAGCGGCCCGGCGCGGTAGCTGCCGGCCCAGGCGGTCGCGGGCAGCAGCACGGCCAGCGCGCAGCACATGGCCAGTCGTGACATTCGTCGTTTCCTCCGTCGGCCCCGCTGGACTTGCGGTCCAGACCCTTCCTATCATGCCCGCTCATTCGCCGGACGGGAAGGGGAGAGCCGTGGTCCCGCCGGCAATCAGCAGGAGAGACCCATGCCACCAAGGGATCCGAAAGCCCTTACCAACCTTCGCATCATCATCGCGCTGTACAAGGCGTTCGAGGGCGGCACGCGCCAGCATGTCTGGGACGGCTATGACCTCTACCTGTCCGAGGAAGGCAGCTACAGCCTGACCGGCTTCCCGACCATGACCAAGGCGCAGGTCAAGGAGATCCTGTTCAGCGATATCGGCGGCAACGCGCCGGTGGTGAAGATCGTCCCCAAGCTCGGCACCCAGGAAGCCATGGACGACCTGGTGTTCGTCGAGCATGTCGACAGCTACCGCGACAAAAGCGGCGCCGAGGTGTTGAGGCTCCCGGTGTGCAGCGTGTTCACCCTGAAGGGCGGCAAGATCCGCAAATGGGTCGACTACTGCGACCCGCGCGGCCTGCTGGAACTCTACGGCGACCGGATCCCGTCATGAAGCCCGTCGTGCTCGTCGTCGGCGCGGGCGTCGCCACCGGCGGCGCCATCGCCAAACGCTTCGCCCGCGCCGGCTATACAGCCTGCGTCGCCCGGCGCAACGAGGACAAGCTGAACCACCTGGTCGGCGAGATCGTCGCCGAGGGCGGCACCGCCCATGCCTACGGCGTCGATTCGACCGACGAGGCCCAGATGGTCGACATGGTCGCCCATATCGAGCGCGAGGTCGGCCCCATCGAGGTGGCGGTCTACAACGCGGCGATCGGCACCCATTCGCCCATCGCCCAGCATTCCGCGGCGGATTACGAACGGGTCTGGCGGGTCAACGCCTTCGGCGCGTTCCTGATGGGCCGCGAGGTGGCCAAGGTGATGGAACCGCGCGAGAAGGGCACGATCCTGTTCACCGGCGCCACGTCGGCGCTGCGGGGCAAGGCCAACCTGGCGGCGTTCTCGGGCTCCAAGCACGCGCTCCGGGCGCTGGCCCAGTCCATGGCGCGCGAGCTGTTCCCGAAGAACATCCACGTCGCGCATGTCATCATCGACGGCCCCATCGACACACCGCTGATCCGCAAGATGATGCCGAAGGTGTTCGAGGAGCGGCCGGCCGACGGCGTGCTCGCGCCCGAGGCCATCGCCGACACCTATTTCGCCATCCACTCGCAGCACCGCAGCGCCTGGACCCACGAGACCGAGCTGCGTCCCTGGAAGGAACCCTGGTAATGGGCAAGACCCTCGAATTCTTCTTCGACTTCATGAGCCCGCCCACCTATCTGGCGTGGACGCGGATTCCCGGCATCGTCGAGCGCACCGGCTGCACCGTGGTCTGGCGGCCCATGCTGACGCTCGGCCTGTTCCAGCTTACCGGCAACCGGCCGCCGATGACCGTACCCAACAAGGGCAAGTATGGCGGCATGGATTTGCAGCGATTCGCCCGCCGCTACGGCGTGACGCTCAACCCCAACCCGCACATGGCCGAGGTGAAGATCGTCCCGGCGCTGCGCGGCGCGCTGGTGGCGCAGGAGCGGGGCGAGTTCGAGGCCTATGCGAAAGCCATGTTCGAGGGCATGTGGCTCAAGAGCCTCAACATCGGCGCCGACGATGTCTGGCCGCAGCTGCTCGAAGAGGCCGGCCTCGACGTGGCCGCCTACCAGGCCGGCATCGCGCGCGAGGACATCAAGGACAAGCTGAAGGCCAACGTCCAGGAAGCCGCCGACCGCGGCGCGTTCGGCGCACCGACCTTCTTCGTCGACGGCGAGATGTTCTGGGGCCAGGACCGGCTGGATTTCGTGGAAGAGGCGCTGAAACGCTGAATCCTGTGTCCTGAAACAATGCCGATTTTGCGAGCGCAGCGAAGCAATCCAGCCGCGCAGTTGACAGCTGTGTGGCGGAAGGGCTGGATTGCTTCGCTGCGCTCGCAAAATCACGGTTGAGCGGGTTTAAACCCCCGCCAAGCCATCCACGTAAATCCGCTCGCCGGTGACGTAACTGTTCTGCTCCGACACAAGCCACCGCACCACGTTCGACAAATCCTCGGGCTGGCACACGCGGCCGAACGGCGCCGTCGCGTCGGCGTCGCGCGGATCGGCGATACCGCGGGCCTTCAGCAGGCGGCGGCCCATGTCGGTCTCGACCACGCCGGGCGCGACCACGTTGACGCGGATGTTGTTGGCGCGTTCCTCCTTGGCGACGCCGAAGGCGAGGGCCTCGATGCTGGCCTTGCCCACATTGTAGGGCGCGCCGTTGGCCATCCAGCGGCGCGTGGCGGCCGAGGACACCATGATGATGTCGCCGCGCGGCCGCTTGCGCAGATGCGGGATCACCTCGTGGGTGGCGTAGAAGGTGCCGAAGGCGTGGGTTCGCACGACCCTTTCGAACTCCTCCGGGTCGGTATCGGCGACCGAGCGGCCCTTGCTGGCGATGCCGGCGTTGTTGACGAGGATGTCGATCTGGCCGAAATCGGCGGCGACCTTCGCCACCATGTCGCGCACGGCGCCGTAATCGTCGACGCCCGCCTGGTAGATCTCGGCGCGCACGCCCAGCGCGCGCACCTCGTCCAGCGTCTTGCGCGCCTCGTCCTCGTTGCCGCGGTAGTTGATGGCGAGGTCGGCGCCGTCCTGCGCCAGACCCAGCGCGATCCCCTTGCCGATTCCCCTGTTGCCGCCCGTGACAATGGCGACACGTCCCTTGAGTGACATGCTGATCCTCCCTGTTCAGGGCGGATGATAGCAGCGTTTGCGCACGAGGCTATGCCCCCGCGCTAGTTGTATTGCGGGAACACCCGGGCGTTGGTGGCGCGCACGAACAGGCCCGAATTGACCCGCACCTCGCCGGCCTCGAAGAAGGCGCGCGGCACCTCGGCCTGGATCGGCGTGTCGTAGCCCTCGACTGCCAGCTCGACGCGAACGGAGCCACCGAACGGGAACACCGCCCGGACGATTGCCGGGATGCCTTCGGCCCGCTCGCGCGACAGCAGCTCGATCTCGTGGGTGCGGACATAGGCGATGGCCGGGCCGTGGCGGCGCTGCGGGCCTTCGCCGATGTCGGCGTCGGCAACCGGGAAGTCGGTGCCCAGCACTTCGGCGATGCCGTCGCTGAGCGTGGTCTGGAAGGTGTTCACGGTTCCGAGGAACTCGCTGACGAAGGCGGTCGCGGGATCGTCATAGACTTCCACCGGCGGGCCCGCCTGCTCGATCTCGCCCTTGTTCATCACCACGACGCGGTCGGCCAGCTCCAGCGCTTCTTCCTGGTCGTGGGTGACGAAGATGGTGGTCAGCCCCAGCCGGTCGTGCAGCTGCCGCAGCCAGCGGCGCAGCTCCTTGCGGACCTTGGCGTCGAGCGCGCCGAACGGCTCGTCGAGCAGCAGCACGCGCGGTTCGATGGCCAGCGCGCGGGCAAGCGCCACGCGCTGACGCTGGCCACCTGAAAGCTGCGACGGAAACCGGTTCTCCAGCCCGCCCAGCTGCACCAGATCGAGCAGCTCGAGCGCGCGTTCGCGGATTTCGGCGCGGCTCGGCCGGGTCTTGCGTGGCCGCACCTTCAGGCCGAACCCCACATTGTTCAGCACCGTCATGTGGCGGAACAGGGCATAGGACTGGAACGCGAAGCCGATGCGGCGCTCGCCCACCGACAGATTGGACACGTCCTCGCCGTCGAACAGGATCTGCCCCGAGGATGGGTGCTCCAGGCCGGCGATGGACCGCAGCAGTGTGGTCTTGCCGGATCCAGAGGGACCAAGCAGCGCCACCAGTTCGCCCGAGCCGATTTCCAGCGACACGCCGCCCAAGGCGGGGAACCGGTCGAACTGCTTGGTGATGTTCCTGATCGATATCTGCACGCTTGAACTCCTAGCGCCGGTGGCCTGAGGCGAGCTGGTTGCCGTAGCGCCACTCCAGGACAGCCTTGATTCCGAGTGTGACGAGAGCAAGGAGGGCAAGGACCGAGGCGACAGCGAAGGCGCCGACGAAACTGTACTCATTGTAAAGGATCTCCACATGGAGCGGCATGGTGTTGGTCTGGCCGCGAATGTGTCCGGAGACGACGGAAACCGCGCCGAATTCGCCGATGGCGCGGGCCGTGCACAGCAGGACGCCGTAGACCAGCGCCCAGCGCACATTGGGCAGGGTGACGTGCCAGAAGGTCTGCAGGCCGCTGGCGCCAAGGCTCAGCGCGGCTTCCTCGTCGGTGGTGCCCTGCTCCTGCATCAGCGGGATCAGTTCGCGGGCCACGAACGGGAAGGTGACGAACATGGTGGCGAGCACCAGGCCGGGCAGTGCGAACAGAATCTGGATGTCGTGCGCCTGCAGCCAGGGGCTCAGCACCGAATGGGAGCCGAACAGCAGCACCCAGACCAGGCCCGAGATCACGGGCGAGACCGAGAACGGCAGGTCGATCAGCGAGATCAGCAGGTTCTTGCCGCGGAAATCGAACTTGGCGATGGCCCAGGACGCGGCCAGGCCGAACACGATGTTGAACGGTACGGCGATGACCGCGACCGTCAGCGTCAGGCGCATGGCCGACAGCGCGTCCGGATCCTTCAGTGCCTCGAAATACGCGCCGGCGCCCTGGCGCAACGCCTCCACGAACACCAGGATCAGGGGCATGATCAGGAACAGCGCCAGGAAGACGACGGCGATCAGGATCAGCGTCAGGCGGGTGAACGCGCCCTCGTTGACGGCGCTGCGCAGTCCGATCGGAACGCGGCCGAACAGATTAGCCATTGCCGAATCTCCGCCGCGTCATGGCCTGGATCCAGTTGATCGAGATCAGCAGGGTGAACGATATCATCAGCATCAGCGTCGCCACGGTGGTGGCGCCCGCGTAATTGTATTCCTCCAGCCGGATGATGAACAGCAGCGGGGCGATCTCCGACACGTAGGGGATGTTGCCGGCGATGAACACCACCGAGCCGTACTCGCCGATGGCGCGCGCGAAGGCGAGGGCGAAGCCGGTGATCACGGCGGGCAGGATCGCCGGCAGGATCACCCGGCGCACGGTCTGGAAGCGTCCCGCGCCCAGGGTGGCGGCGGCCTCCTCGACTTCCTTGTCGATGTCCTCCATCAGCGGCTGGACGGTGCGGACCACGAACGGCAGACCGATGAAAGTGAGGGCGATGACGATGCCCAGCGGCGTGTAGGCGGCCTTGATACCCCATTCCTCCAGATAGGCGCCGACCCAGCCGTTCGGCGCATAGAGCGCCGTCAGGGCGATGCCCGCGACCGCCGTCGGCAGCGCGAACGGCAGGTCGACGGCGGCGTCGAGGATACGCCGGCCGGGAAACCGGTAGCGCACCATCACCCAGGCGACCAACACGCCGAACGGCACATTGATGACGGCGGCGATGAACGCGGTCCACACGCTGAGCCAGATGGCGTTGACGGTACGCAGGTCGGTGGCGCTCCGGTAAAGCTCGCTCCAGCCCAGTCCGGCGCTCTTGAGCACCAGCCCGGCGAGCGGGATCAGCACGATCAGGCCGAGATAGACGATCGTGAAGCCGATCGAGATCCCGAACCCGGGAATGACCCGTCTGCTGTTCGTTGAACCGGCGGACGCCATGCGCGTGAGAACTTTCTGACTGGTTGCCTGGACCGAAACCCGTGGAACAGGAACTTAGACTATAAGATTAATAGGGAAAATGGGGTAAATGCGTAGGTCGCCGGTTTTTTTACCCTGACCCGTCGCCGCGGTCGGACGGATAACGACGAACCGGACGGCCTTCGCGCGTCGAAGGGCCGCCCGGTCGTCGTCATGTGTCCGTCCTTACCAGTTCACGCCGAAACGGAGGGCGAACGCGTCACCGGCGGTCTGGACACCCTGCCGCTTCGCGTCGAAGCGGATGTAGTTGAACGAGGTGCGCAGGTTCGGATTGATCCACCAGTTGAGACCGACGGTGATGTTCTCTTCCTTGCCGCCCAGCACGTTCAGGTCGTTGAGGTCGATGAAGCTGTAGCGCGCGGCGATCTGCCAGGCACCCCAGCCGCCGCCGGACGGCGAGAAATTGGCCTTCGGTTTGATGCCCTCGACCACGCCATTCCTGTAGCTCACCGTTTCTCCGGTCAGCACATAGGCGATGGCCACGTAGCCGCCGTCGAAGCTGACATTGCCGCCGGTCGGCCGGTTGACCCAGGTGTTGGCGTATTCCGTCTGGACGCTGAAGCCGCCGAACGCCGCCGCGGCTTCCGCACCGACGAAATAGTAGCTGTCGGCGGTGACATTGCCGGTGTCGATGGTACGGACGTTGTCGACGCGCACCTCGGGACGGTCGCCGAACCGGATGGCTTTCTGGCCGGCGGTCTCCCGGTAGAAGCCCGATACGCCCAAATGGACCCAGCTTGTTTCCTCCTGGATCGGCGCATAGGTAAACCGCCCGTGAACGCCGTAGCTTTCGTCCGGGATCGGCGTCGCGCCCACCGGCGCGCCGGTGATCGCCAGGTTCTGGCCGAACACGCCGACGCTCGCCGTCCAGTGGTCGGCGTTGTAGGCGTAGGACAGGCCGAACTTGCGGTCGCCGCCGCCGGTGCGCCGGTCCAGGAAAGCGCCCAGCACGTTGGCGCGTTCGAGGAACGTCAAATTCGGGCTGGACGCCAGCTGGTCGAGGCCATTGGGCGTCTTGTGCTGGCCGACGGTGACGAAGTACTTCGCATCCTTCGGCGCATAGCGGATATAGGCGTCGTTGATGTCGACTTCCTGGGTGTTGCTGTCGTCGCGTCCGCCGCCGGCGAAGTCGGCTTCGAGGCGATAGGCCCAGTCGCCGAACATGGTGCCTTCCATGCCCAGGCGGGCGCGGCGCAGCTCGGTGCCGCTGTTGAAGTCGCGCGGACCCTTGCGGATGTTGAACGCGGCGAAGTCCATCTCGGCGCGGCCGCGCAGTCGGAACGAGAACTTCTTGTCATCCGAGGTGAAGCGCGGGCTGGGGCTCAAGGTGAACGTACCGCCGGGCTTCTTGTTCTTCTCGGCGTCGAGCTCCGCAAGGCGCTGCTGCACGGCTGCTTCCTTGTAGGCCGACAGTTCGGATTCCACCTGGATGAGACGGTCCTCGAGGGCGCGCAGCCGATCTTCGGATGTCTGTCCAAGGGCGATGGTGGGCAGGGCGGCAAGAGCCAAAGCGACCCCTCCGCCCAGAATGACTGGGCGTTTCATGATGTTTCCTCGTGAGTTCATCGTTTGGGGATAAGGCGCGGGCGCAGACGGCGACGCGATTCCCGGTGAGGCCTTTTCGTTGGGGGCGGCGGAGGCCTCGGCCGCCGCCCCGGATCGTGTTAGCGGCCGGGTTTGTAGATCTGGTCGAAGATGCCGCCGTCTCCGAAGAACTTGGGCTGCGCCTTGGCCCAACCGCCGAAGTCGTCGCGGATGTTGACCAGCTCCAGCTTGCCGAAGCGCTTGAGCACCGCCGGATCGACGGTGTCGGGCCTGGAGGGACGGTAATAGTGTTCGGCGATCAGCTTCTGGCTCGCCGGGGTGTAGAGGTTCTCCAGGTAGGCCTTGGCGACGGCGGTGGTGCCGTGGCTCTTGGCGTTGCCCTCGACGACCGCGACGCTAGGCTCGGCAAGGATGCTCAGGGTGGGCGTGACGATCTCGAACTTGTCAGGACCCAGCTCCTCGATCGCCAGGAATGCCTCGTTCTCCCAGGCCAGCAGCACATGGCCGATGCCGCGCTGGACAAAGGTCGTCGTGGAACCGCGGGCGCCGGTATCGAGCACCGGGACATTGCGGTAGAGCTTGCCGACGAAGTCCTTCGCCGCGGCTTCGCTGCCGTACTTCTTCTGCGCGTAGGCATAGGCGGCCAGCAGGTTCCACCGGGCGCCGCCCGAGGTCTTCGGGTTCGGCGTGATGACCTCGATCCCGGGCCGGATCAGGTCGTCCCAGTCCTTGATCTTCCTGGGGTTGCCCTTGCGGACCAGGAACACGATGGTCGAGGTATAGGGGCTGGAATGGTTTGGCAGCGCCTGGACCCAGTTGGCCGGCAGCTTCCTGGTGCCCTTGGCGATTTCGTCGATGTCGCCCTCGAGCGCCAGCGTCACCACGTCGGCGGAGAGGCCGTCGATCACGGCGCGGGCCTGCTTGCCCGAGCCGCCATGCGACTGCTCGATGGTGACGGTGTCGCCGGTCTTCGCCTTCCAGATCTTGGCGAATTCGGCGTTGTAATCCTTGTAGAGCTCACGCGTCGGATCATAGGACACGTTGAGCAGCTTGATGTTCTTGGCCAGCGCCGGCGAAGCGACCAGGCCAAGGGCCACGGCCAGGGCCACGGCGGTTGCACGGATATTCATGGGCGACTCCTCAGAAGTAGACATATAATTCCTATCAAAATAGTAGTGTTATGCAACAAAAAAAATAGCTAGGCGGTAAGCTTCTGATCTGAAAGGCTTTCCATGTCTTCCGAGGACATATCCGACAGGTATGTGCCGTCGAGGACCGCCGCCGCGGCGTCGCGAACCCGGCGCATCATGATCCGGACGGCGCACGTCTTCTCGTTCGTGCAATCGGCGCATTTGCGGTAGGCGGTCAAGCTGGCACAGGGGATCGGCGCGAGCGGACCGTCCATGGCGCGGACGATCTGGCCGAAAGTGATTTCCGACGGCAACGCGGCCAGCATGTAGCCGCCATGCTTGCCGCGCTGGCTGTAGACGATGCCGTGCTTTTTCAGCTCCAGCATGATCAACTCGAGGAACTTGCGCGGGATATTGCCCTGCTCCGCCAGTTCGACGACCTGGACGGGAATTCCCGCAGGCCGCTCGGACAGGACGAGCAGCGCCTTCAGGGCGTATTTGGCTTTTTGCGAGAGCATTTATTTCCCGATAGGATCACTAGAGAATAGGCGCTAGGCCGCAGCCGTCAAGGGTTGCGTATCCGGCTTGTCACTCTTTTTGCGGAGTCTCGGCCGCGTTGGCTTGACACGGCTGCATTTCACCTGAAAAGTGGAATACGCATCAAAATTGGGGAGGATTGCATGCGCGTGGGTGTCGTTTTTCCGCAAACCGAGATCGCCGCCGATCCGGCTGTCATCCGGGATTGGGCTCAGGCGGTGGAGGGCATGGGCTTCGACCACGTCATCGCCTACGACCACGTGATGGGCGCCAACCTGGCCAGCCGGCCGGACTGGAAGATGCCCTACAACCACGACACGCCGTTCCACGAGCCGATCACCCTGTTCGCTTTCCTTGCCGGCGTGACGACCACGCTGGAGCTGGCGTCCGGCATCATCATCCTGCCGCAGCGCCAGGCGACGCTGTTCGCCAAGCAGGCGGCCAATGCCGACGTGTTTTCGGGCGGCCGGCTGCGGCTGGGCTTCGGCATCGGCTGGAACCAGATCGAGTACGAGGCACTGGGCACGCCATTCCAGGCCCGCGGCGCGCGGCTCGACGAGCAGGTTGACCTGCTGCGCAAGCTGTGGACCGGCAAGCCGATCTCCTATGACGGCCGCTTCCACAAGGTGACCGACGCCGGCATCAATCCCGCGCCGGTGCGAAAGTCGATTCCGGTCTGGTTCGGCGGCGCCTCGCAGGCGTCGATGGACCGCGTCGCCCGCACCGGCGACGGCTGGATCCCGGTGCTGCCCGCGGCGCAGGCCGCCGACAAGGTGGCCGAGATGCGCGCGCTGGTGAAGCAGGCCGGCCGCGACCCTGACGCCGTCGGCATCGACAACATCATCTTCGTCGGCGCCACCCTGGGCGGGCCGGTGCGCACCCCCGACGATGCCGCCGCCGACCACGCCGCATGGAAGCAGGCCGGCGCGACGCACCTCACCATCCACACCATGGGTGCGGGGCTGAAGACGGCCGACGAGCACCTGGCCTATTTGCGCCGGTTCAGGGACGCGATCGGATAAAGCGCCTGCAGGCTCCGGCTCATGGCAAAGGCTTTTCCGGCGCGTCACGCCAACGTAACACCACTTTCATAGTATCCGTGCTCCTCGGCCCGGTTGCGCTGGCGCGACATCCCGTTCCGCAAGGAACACAAGGACGCGTCCGTCTCGGTCTGGCCCTGCACGGAGATCGGACAGTCCATGCCCAACATCGTCAACGTCCCGCCGGTCCCCACGGCGGCTTCCGCGCCAGCGCCCGGTGCCTTTCCGGCGGTACACTCCCACACCGATCCGCGCCCGGAAATGAAGCCCTATGTGGATGGGACCAAGCTGGAGGCGCTCGATCGCCTGCTGCGGGCCATGCGCGGTCGCGCGGCAAGCGGGCTATCGCCATGGTCGGTCGGCTCGGCGCTTGCCGACTGGGCGTTCCACCTTTCCGTGGCGCCCGGACGCCAGGCGGCGCTCGCGTCCGATGCCGCGCGCGGAGCCCTGAAGCTGGCGTCCTACGCGGCGAAGGCCGCCGCCGCCGGCGCGCCAGCCCCTATCGCGCCTGCGAAAGACGCCGACCAGCGGTTCGCGGCCAGCGAATGGTCAGGATTTCCATACAATGTCATGGAACAGGGCTTTCGCCTTGCCGAAGGCTGGTGGGAAGACGCCATATTCGGCGCCAGGGGGACCACGCCTCCCCACGCCCGGCAGGTCTGGTCACTGACCCGGCAGATGCTCGACATGATGTCGCCGACCAATGTGCCGTGGATGAATCCGGAGATCGTGCAACGAACCATGAACGAGCGGGGCGAGAACCTTGCACGCGGGTTCTCCTACTGGCTCGACGATCTGGACCGCATGCTGAATGAGCGTCCGCCAGCGGGGACCGAAGCGTTCCGGGTTGGCGAGAACGTCGCCGTCACCCCCGGACGTGTCGTCTACCGCAATGACCTGATGGAAGTGATTCAGTACGAGCCGCAGACCCCGAGGGTCTTGGCCGAACCGATCCTGATCGTGCCCGCCTGGATCATGAAGTATTACATCCTCGACCTGTCGCAGCGGAATTCACTGGTGCGCTATCTCGTCGAGCATGGACACACCGTGTTCATGATCTCGTGGAAGAACCCGACTGCCGCCGACCGCGACGTCGCCATCGACAACTATCGCCGCGACGGTGTGATGGCGGCGCTCGATACGATCTCGGCGATCATGCCGGCACGGCGCGTCCACGCCTGCGGCTATTGTCTGGGGGGAACGATCCTGTCGATCGCCGCCGCGACGATGGCGAGGGACGGTGACGACCGCCTCGCCAGCGTCAGCCTGCTGGCTGCCCAGACCGACTTCACGGAAGCAGGCGACCTGATGCTGTTCATCGACGAGTCACAGGTCAAGCTGATGGAAGACATGATGTGGGAGCGAGGCTACCTGGAAGCATCCCAGATGTCGGGCGCGTTCCAGGCGCTGCGTTCCAATGATCTGGTGTGGTCCCGGATCATCAAGACCTATGTGCTCGGCGAACGTGACTCGCCCAATGACCTGATGGCCTGGAATGCGGACCAGACGCGCATGCCCTATCTGATGCACGCCCAGTATCTGCGCGGCCTGTTCCTGGAGAACCGCCTGTCGTCCGGGCGCTATGCCGTGGACGGGCGGGTCATTCACCTCGGAGATATTCGCGCCCCGGTGTTCGCTGTCGGAACTACGAAGGACCATATCGCTCCCTGGCGTTCGGTCTACAAGATCACACTGTTCGTCGATACGCCGGTGACCTTCGTTCTGACCAGCGGCGGGCACAATGCTGGTATCGTCAGCGAGCCGGGTCATCCGCATCGCCACTTCCAGATCATGGAACGTATTCCGGGCCAGTCTTATCTCGACCCGGACAGCTGGGCGTCTGTCGCACCGGCGCAGGAGGGATCGTGGTGGGAAGAGTGGCATGCCTGGCTCGTCGCCCACGGCTCGGTCGAGCTGGCCGACCCGCCGGCGATGGGCGCGCCCGAGAGAGGCCTGGCGCCTCGTGAAGCCGCGCCGGGGACCTATGTCTACCAGCGCTGAGGACAGCCAGTCATTCCGGCTCGACGGCCGCAAGGGCCTGGTGGTCGGAATCGCCAACGCCAGCTCAATCGCCTATGGCTGCGCCCGGGCTTTCCGGACGCAGGGCGCGGACCGGGCGCTGACCTATCTGAACGAGAAGGCGCGCCCGTTCGTCGAGCCGCTGCGCGACGAGCTCGACGCCGCGTTGTTCCTGCCCTGCGACCTGCGGATCGACGGCATGATCGACGCGGTGTTCGACGAGATCTCGCGGCGCTGGGGACGGCTCGACTTCCTCCTGCACTCGGTCGCCTTCGCGCCGCGCGAGGACCTGCAGGGCCGGCTGACCGACTGTTCCCGCGACGGCTTCCTGATGGCGATGGACATCTCGTGCCACACCTTCATCCGCATGGCGCGCCTCGCCGAGCCGCTGATGGCCGATGGCGGCGCGCTGTTCACCATGACCTATCACGGCGCCGAGCGGGTGGTGGACCACTACAACGTGATGGGGCCGGTGAAAGCGGCGCTCGAAAGCACCGTCCGTTACCTCGCTGCCGAGCTGGGTCCGAAGGGCATCCGCGTCCACGCCATCTCGCCAGGCCCGATCCGCACCCGCGCGGCCTCGGGCATCGACCGTTTCGATGCGCTGATGGAGCAGGCGGCCGCCCGCGCCCCGGCACGGCAGCTGGTGGGGATCGAGGACGTCGGCGCCGTCACCGCGTTCCTTGCCTCGGACGCGGCCAGGCGGATGACCGGTGGCACGATCTACGTCGACGCCGGCTACAACATCATGGCTTAGCGGCCAGACAAAACAGCACGCTTGCTGTCTGGTGGACAGCCCGCCGGGGGCGTGGCATCGTGCGCGCAACCGTTTCGCAAACAGGGGAGACCGCACAATGGAATACCGTAATCTGGGTAATTCCGGCCTGAAGATTTCGACCATCAGCCTGGGCACCAACAATTTCGGTGGCCGCACCGACATGGCCGAGACCCAGGCCGTCATCGACAAGGCGCTCGAACAGGGCATCACCATGTTCGACACCGCCGACGCCTATCCGACCGATCCGCATCTGTGGGGCAAGTCCGAGGAATTCCTGGGCAAGGCGCTTGGCGCCCGCCGCAAGGATGTCGTCGTGGCGAGCAAGTTCGGCATGCCGATGGGCGCCGGCCCGTACATGAACGGCGGCTCGCGCCGCTACATCATGAACGCGGTCGAGGCCAGCCTGAAGCGCCTGGGCACCGACTACATCGATCTCTACCAGATGCACTTCCCCGACGCGTCGACGCCGCTGGAGGAAACGCTGCTGGCGCTGGGCGACCTGGTCCAGCAGGGCAAGGTCCGCTACATCGGCTGCTGCAACTTCAAGGGCCACGTGCTGGTCGACGCCGTGCGCACCGCCCAGAAACTGGGCGTGCCGCAGTTCATCTCGGTGCAGAACTTCTACAACATCCTGCGCCGCGACGTTGAGGACGAGCGCCTCGCCGCCGCCAAATATGTCGGCGTGGGCTTCCTGCCCTACTTCCCGCTGGCCTCGGGCATGCTGACCGGCAAGTACAAGCGCGGCGAGAAACCGGCCGCCGGCACCCGCTTCGGCGAGGGCAGCAACATGGCCGGCCTGGGCGGCCTGGAAATGAACGACCGCAATTTCGACCTGGTCGAGAAGATCGAGGCGTTCGGCAAGGAGCGGAACCTGTCGGTGCTGGAAATCGCCGTCGCGTGGCTGCTCGCGCAGCCGGGCGTGACCTCGGTGATGGCGGGCGCGACCAAGCCGGCGCAGATCGAACAGAACGTCGCCGCCGCCGGCGCCAAGCTCTCGGCGGAAGACGTGAAGGCGCTCAACGACATGACCAAGCCGATGGGCGGTCTGCCGTTCTGATCGAATAATCGCCCGGTTCGCCGGGCGACCGTTTCAGGGAGCCGTCCGCCATCCGCCAGTGTCCTTCGGGGCCATGGAGGATATGCGGGCGGCTCCTTTCGTTTTTTGCGAGGCGATAATGAGAATTCCGATTTTCCAGGTGGACGCGTTCACCGAGACCCTGTTCGGCGGCAATCCCGCGGCGGTCTGTCCGCTCGACGCGTGGCTGCCGGATCCGGTGCTGCAGGCGATCGCGGCCGAGAACAATCTGTCGGAGACCGCCTTCTTCGTCCGCGACGGCGGCGACTACCGGCTGCGCTGGTTCACGCCGGGCGCCGAGGTGCCGCTGTGCGGCCATGCCACGCTCGCCAGCGCGTTCGTGATCCTCACGCTGCTCGAGGCGGGGCGCGAGGCCGTGACGTTCCACACGCTGAGCGGCCCGCTGAAGGTGGTGCCCGAGGGCGATGGTTTTGCCATGACCCTGCCGCGCAAGACGCTGGATCCGGTCACGCCGCCCGCCGGTCTGCCCGAGGCGCTGGGCGGCGTGCCAGCCGCGTGGCTGGCGGGCGAGCGTGAGTATGTCGCCGTCTACGAAACCGAGGCCGAAATCCGGGCACTGAAACCCGACATCAGGGCGTTCCTGGGGTTCGATCGGTCCTACGTCATCGCCACCGCGCCCGGCGAGCGCACCGATTTCGTGCTGCGCTTCTTCGCGCCGGCCGTCGGCGTCGACGAGGATCCGGTCACCGGTTCCGCCCAATGCGTCACCGCGCCCTTTTGGGCCGGCAGGCTGGGCAGAGACTCTCTGACCTGCCGCCAGGCGTCGAAGCGCGGCGGCCTGCTGCGCAGCACGGTGCTGCCCGGGGCCGTACGGGTGTCCGGCGACTGCGTTCTGTATCTCGAGGGATCGATCGTGGTTCCGCTCTAGCGGAAGGGGGCAGGGACGGCGGCTAGCCCCAGAGCACCAGCGACATTGCACCAGCAAGCAGCGCGAACGCGTTGATCAGACCGAAAGCCTTAGCCATTTTTCCTGTAGCCCCATGCCGTAACAGAGTTATTCCGGATGAGCTATATATGGCGTGTCGAAACAGCACTGCAACATCCGGACATCCCATGGAAAAGTATGGCGGTGCTGCGCAAATAGCATGGGCCTGTTCAGCGGTGCTGGATTCGCGCGCCGCGGGTCGAGACATGAAAATCCGGCGGCTTGCCGGCGAGCCAGGCAGTGAACCGTGCGACTTCCGGATGTGCGCGCAGGGCATCGACCGTCGCGTAGGACCTCGCCAGCAGCGCCTCGCTGAACAGGCTGTGGATCTTGCGGTGGCAGATCGGGTGCAGCAGTACGGTCTGCCGGCCGCCTTTGAGGCGGGGCACCAGATGATGCCGCTCGCGCCCGAGCCCAAGCGGGCGCGCGCACAGAGGACAGATCTCGGTTCCGGTCTCCATCGCGAGATATTAGGGTCGAGCCACCGATCATCGTCAACCGGACGCACGCCATGAATCTGCATGACCTCGCCGCCGACTGCTGGAGGCTGCTCGTGGCGGCGCCGGACTCACGCGATTCACCGCTGCGTACGCCGGTGCTGGCCAGCGGCCCTGGAGACGCGCGCACGGTCGTGCTCCGCGCGGCCGATGCCACGGCGAGGACGCTGACGGTTTTCACCGACGCCCGCTCTGCGAAAGCGGCCCAATTGCGGGCCGATCCGCGGGTCTGCATGGTGTTTTACGATCCGGCGAGCGGCGTCCAGCTCCGTGCCTGGGGCGAGGCGGCGCTGCACGCCGGCGATGCGGTCGCGCGTTCGTACTGGGACGCCGCGCCGGCCGTAACGCGCCGACCGTACCTGTCCGCGCCCGGGCCAGGCCTGCCGCTCAAGGCGCCTGGCAACGGTTTGCCCGGCGCCGTGAACGATGTCGAGCCGGGCTTCGTGAACTTCCTCGTGGCCGTCATCGGCGTCCGGCGGGTGGAGTGGCTGCGTCTGGCGCACACCGGCAATGTCTCGGCCCGATTCGAGTGGGACGGGGCGGGCGCACTGTCTGCCACCTGGATCGTGCCGTAACCGGTTGCCTCTCGGGTGCGGCGGAGACTAGGCTCGCCGCCGGGGAAAAGGAGAACCGCCATGAGCAAGATCTACGGACCGATGATCCAGCAGGGCTATATCGTGCCCGACCTGCAGGCGGGCATGGCGCACTGGCTGGCGCGCGGCGTCGGTCCCTGGTACGTGATCCCGGCCGTCACCATCGACGGACTGCATTACGGCAAGCCTACTGTCTGCCATATCACCGCTGCCTTCGCCTGCTCGGGCGACCAGCAGATCGAGCTGATCGCGCCGCTGGAGGGCTCGGGTCCCAACATCTACAGCGATTACCTCGCGGCCAATCCGGAAGGCGGCATGCAGCACCTGGCGGCGTGGTGCGATGACGTCGACGCCAAGCTGGCCGAACTCGAGGCGGCGGGCGTGGATTTCGTGGTCGCCCAGCGCTATCCCGGCTCGCATGCCTATCTGGACGTGGCCGGTTCGCCCGGGGTGATGATCCAGCTCATGCCGACGATCCAGCGCTACCTGGATCTCTACAACAATGGCGTCGCGGCATCGGCCAAATGGGACGGAAGGACCGACCCCATTCGCGTGATGGACTGGACCCATCCGGTCGACGTGGACGCTCACTGACAACGTTTTCACCAAGTCCTTGCAACCGGCAATCCTTATGGACTTAATTATGCACGGGCGCAGGTAATTGTCCGTCTGGTAAACACGGCCGTCGGGCCGGTGGGGGATGCGGTGAGAGGCAAGTGGTGGTTGGTGGGCCTGTGCCTGACGCTGGGCGCCTGCGATTCCGCATCGCAGAAGATGCCCGCGCCGCAGCCGGTCCCCGTTGTCTCCTACACCATCCAGCCTGGCGAGTTCGTCGAGCGGATCGAGGCGATCGGCACGTTGCACGCCAATGAATCCGTCACCCTGTCGGCCAAGGTGACCGAAAAGGTCGCCCGCGTGCATTTCGAGGATGGCCAGGCGGCGACCCAGGGCCAGGTGCTGATCGAGTTCACCAACGAGGAAGAGGGTGCCATGCTCGCCGAAGCCCGCGCGACCCAGCGCGAGGCCGAGCAGCAACTCGAGCGGGTGCAGGAGCTGTCGGGCAAGGGCTATGCCACCAAGGCGCGACTCGATGAGCAGGCGCGCGCCGTCGACAGCGCCCGCGCCCGCGCCCGGGCGGTGGAGGCGCGCATGTCCGACAGGGTGCTGCGGGCGCCGTTCTCGGGCGTGCTCGGGTTCCGCCAGGTCAGCCCCGGCACGCTGGTGACGCCGGGAACGGTGGTGGCGACCCTCGACGACATCGATCCGGTGAAGCTGGATTTTTCGGTGCCCGAGACGTTCTTGGGCGCGGTCTCGACGGGCCAGGACGTCGATGCGCGCACCGCCGCCTACCCGGGCCGCGCGTTCAAGGGCACCGTCGAGACCATCGACGCCCGGGTCGATCCGATCTCCCGCGCCATTTCGGTGCGCGCGCTGATCCCCAATCCGGATGGCGCTCTGCGTCCCGGCATGCTGGCGACCGTCGAGGTGATCCGGTCGCGCAGCACTGTCCTGCTGGTCCCGGAAGGCGCCCTGATGCCGCGCGACACGCGTCAGTTCGTCTGGGTGATCGAACAAGGCGGCTCGGTCGTCCAGCGCGAGGTGACCATAGGCCGCCGGCGTCCCGGCGCGGCGGAAGTGCTGACCGGCCTGCAGCAGGGCGAGAAGGTGGTGGTCGAGGGCGTCGGCCGGATGATTCCCGGCGCCACCGTCCAGAGCATCGGCGAGCACAAGCTGCCCGATGGCGAAAGCGGAGGCGCCTGAGCCATGATGCTGTCCGACATCTCGGTCAAGCGGCCGGTCTTCGCGACCGTGGTCAGCTTGCTGTTGCTGTCGTTCGGCCTGGTGGCCATCGAGCGCCTGCCGGTGCGCGAATATCCGGACATCGATCCGCCGGTGGTGTCGGTCAATACCGTCTACAGGGGCGCGTCGGCCGCCACCGTCGAGGCCCGCGTCACCAAGCTGATCGAGGACCAGGTCGCCGGTATCGAGGGGGTGCGCTGGGTTTCGTCCAAGAGCAACGACGGCATGTCCACGGTGGTCATGGAGTTCGACCTGGACCGGGACGTGGACGCGGCCGCCAACGACGTGCGCGACCGCGTCTCCCGCGTGGTCGAGGAACTGCCCGACGAGGTGGACGCGCCGGAGATCTTCAAGGTCGATTCCGACGAGGATCCGATCGTCTGGTACAATCTGTCCAGCACGGTCATGGACGTCACCCAGATGTCCGACTATGCCGACCGCTACATCGTCGACCAGCTGTCGTCGGTGGACGGCGTCGCCCGCGTGATCATCGGCGGCGAGCAGCGCTACGCCATGCGGATCTGGGTCGACCGGGTGGCGCTGGCCGCCCGCCAACTCACCGCGGCGGACATCGAGAAGGCGCTGCGCACGCAGAACCTGGAGTTGCCGGCCGGCGCGCTTGAATCAACCGACCGCGACTACACGCTGCGGCTGGAACGCGCCTACAGCACGGAAACCGACTTCGCCAAGCTGGTGATCGCGAAGACTTCGGATGGCCACATGGTCCGTCTGGGCGAAGTCGCGCGGATCGAGCTGAGTTCCGAGGAGCCGCGAATCTTCTTCAAGGGCAATGGCGAGACCCAGATCGGCCTCGGCGTCGTCCGCCAGTCGCGGGCCAACACACTGGAAGTGGCCGACGCGGCGAACGCCATGATCCAGCAGATCAACCCGACGCTGCCGGCCGGCACCTCGCTGCATTACACCTATGACGGCTCAGTGTTCATCAAGGAGGCGATTCACGAGGTCTACGTGACCCTGGCGATCGCCGTGCTGCTGGTGGTCGGCGTCATCTATCTGTTCCTCGGCAGTATCCGCGCGACGATTATCCCGACGGTGACCGTGCCGGTGAGCCTGATCGCCAGCTTCAGCGTGCTCTACGCGTTCGGCTATTCGATCAACCTGCTCACCCTGCTGGCGCTGGTGCTCTCCATCGGCCTCGTCGTCGACGACGCCATCGTGGTGCTAGAGAACATCTATCGCCGGGTGCAGAAAGGCGAGTCGCCGCTGGTCGCGGCCTACAAGGGCGCCCGGCAGGTGGGTTTCGCCGTGCTGGCGACCACGGCGGTGCTGATCTCGGTGTTCGTGCCGATCATCTTCCTCGAAGGCAATGTGGGCCGCCTGTTCGCCGAACTGGGTGTTGCGGTCGCCTCGGCGGTGGCGTTTTCGGCGCTGGTCGCGCTGACGTTCAGCGTCATGCTGTCGTCCAAGCTGCTGAAGCCCATGGGCGAGAAGAAAGGCAGGCTGCAGGCCTTCGTCGATGACAGGATGGATTGGCTCGCCGACCGCTACACCAGCTTCCTCCAGCGGGCGATCAAGCTGCCGGTGATCATCGGCGGCGTGGTCGTCGCGGTGTTCGCGCTGATCGTGCTCATCGGCAGCCAGGTCAAGGAAGAGCTGGTGCCGCCCGAAGACCGGGGCGCGTTCTATCTGACGTTCCAGGGTCCGCAGGGCGCCGGATTCGACTACAGCAAGGCGCAGATGGAGAAGATCGAGGCCAAGCTGCTGCCCTATGTGGAAAGCGGCGAGGGCCGGCGCGTCATGCTGCGGGCGCCGTCCTATGGCGGTCTGACGGCGTTCGACACAGGCTCGGGCATGATGGTGCTGAGCGACTGGGCCGACCGCGACCGCGACACCTTCGAGGTGATGAACGAAATCCGCGGCAAGTTCGCCGCCACCATGCCGGGCATCCAGCTCTACCTGATGATGCGCCAGGGCATCAGCAACGCACGCGGCCAGACGGTGCAGTTCGTGATCGGCGCCAGCACCTTCGAGGAACTGGCCCGCTACCGCGAGATCATGCTGGAGAAGATTCGCGCCAACCCGAACCTGATCGGCGTCGATGTCGACTACAAGGAAACCCGGCCGCAGATGAAGGTGATCCTCGACCGCGACCGCGCCGCCGACCTGGGCGTGCCGGCAGAGGAAGTGGGCGCGACGCTGGAAAGCATGATCGGATCGCGCAAGGTCAACACCTTCGCCCGCGAGGGCGAGGAGTATTACGTCATCATCCAGGCCCAGCGGTCGGACCGAGAGAGCCCGACGGACCTGTCGAACATCTATGTCCGGTCACGCACCACCGGCGCGCTGATCCCGCTGTCCAACCTTGTCCGGCTCGAGGAGCGCGCCGACGCCAAGGAGCTCAACCGCTACAACCGCATGCGCGCCATCACCATCTCGGCGAGCCTGGTACAGGGCTATCCGCTCGGCGAGGCGCTGACCTTCCTGGAGAACACCGCCAGGACCGAACTGCCGGGCACCGCGCGGATCGGCTACAAGGGCGAGTCGCTGGAATTCAAGGACTCCTCGGGCGCGGTGATCTTCACCTTCTTCATCGCCCTGCTGGTGGTGTTCCTGGTGCTGGCCGCCCAGTTCGAGAGCTTCATCCACCCCTTCGTGATCATGCTGTCGGTGCCGCTCGCCATCCTGGGCGCGGTGCTGGGCCTATGGATTTTTGGCAGCACGCTCAACATCTACAGCCAGGTCGGTATCATCATCCTGGTCGGCATCGCGGCGAAGAACGGCATCCTGATCGTGGAATTCGCCAACCAGCTCCGCGACGAGGGCCGCAGCATCGACGAGGCGATCCTCGAGGCCTGCCACATCCGCCTGCGGCCGATCATCATGACCAGCCTGGCGCTTGCCATCGGCGCGCTGCCGCTGGCGGTGGCGTCGGGCGCCGGCGCCGAAAGCCGCGTCACCCTGGGCATCGTCATCTGCTCCGGCGTGCTGGTCTCGACGGTGCTGACCCTGGTCGTGGTGCCGGTGTTCTACCGGCTGCTGGCGCCCTACACCCGCTCGCCGCACGCGGTGGAGCGCCAGCTTGAGGCCATGCAGCGGCAGGCCTAGTTCTCCTTTTCCTTCGGTGATTCTGCGAGCGAAGCGAAGCAGCCCAGCCGTGCCGTTGATGGGTGTGGAGCGGCTGGGCTGGACTGCTTCGCGATGCTCGCAGAATCACGACGGTTTTCATTGATGAAACAAACGGGCTCAATGCTCGCCCACAGTCTCGCGTGACAGCGTCCCCGGAAAGTGCTTGGCTTACCCCACGTCAAACGGGGAGAGCGACATGAGCAAGATCTTCGGTCCTGTGGTGCAGCAGGGCTACGTGGTGCCCGACATGCAGAAGGGCATCGAACACTGGCTGGCGCGCGGCGTCGGCCCCTTCTACCTGATCGAGGACATCAAGCTGCCCGCCGAGCATTACGGCGAGCGCATGGACTGCCACATCCAGGCGGCCTTCGCCTATTCGGGCGACCAGCAGATCGAGTTGATCGCGCCCTATGACGACTGTGGCCCGACCATCTACGGCGACTACCTGAAGCAGAACCCGGAAGGCGGCCTGCAGCATCTTGCCGTGTGGTGCGACGACGTGGACGGCAAGCTGAGGTCGCTGAAGGAAGACGGCGTCAACTATGTGGTTGGCCACCGCTACATCAATTCGCACGCCTATATCGACCTGCTCGACGCGCCGGGCGTGATGATCCAGCTGATGCCGACCGATCCGCTGCACATCGAGATGTTCGATGTCATCAAGAATGCGTCGGAAACATGGGACGGCAAGACCGATCCGGTCCGCCCGCCGTCGTGGGGCCGCGGTTAGTCGGCCAACAGCGCCGGCGGCTTGCCGACCACGAATTTCAGCACCAGCACGCCCAGGGTGAGCGCGGCCGTCATCACCACGGCCATGGGCATCGGCGAGCCGTCGTAGAGCAGGCCGGCGATGGCCGAGCCGCTGGCGCCCAGCGCGAATGACATGCTGCCGGTGAACGCCGAGGTGCTACCGGCGCGCTTCAGGTCGATCACCATGGCCGAGGCGCCGCCATTGGGCAGCACGAAGCCCATGCAGGTGATCACCAGGAACAGCGGGATCAGCAGGCCGGGCAGGCCGCCGATGCCGGTCAGCGCCGATACCAGCAGGATCAGCGTCAGTCCCAGGCCGATGGCGAGCGCAATCTTCAGCAGGTCGTGGCTGGTGCGGCGCTTCAGCAGATGGCGGTTGATCTGCGACCCGGCGATCAGGCCGGCGGCATTGATGCCGAAGAACCAGCCGAAGTGCTCGGGCGATATGCCGTAGTGCTCGATCAGCAGGTCCGGCACGCAGGTGATGTAGGTGAACATGGACGCGGTGCCCATGCCGCCGGCGATCGCATAGCCGACGATGTGCCGGTTGCGGGCGACCGCCGTGATGCCCTGGAACGGCGACTCGGTCCTGGCGTGGGCGGCCACCTGCTCGGACCGGGATTCGGGCAGGCGGAAGAACACCAGCCCGCCGACGAGCACCCCGAACACGGCGAGCGCCAGGAAGATGGCCTGCCAGTCGGCGACCGCCAGCACCCAGCCGCCGGCGATCGGCGCCAGGATCGGCGCCAGGCCCATCACCAGCATCAGCAGCGAGAACATCCGCGGCGCCTCGCGCCGGTCGTAGACGTCGGTGACCACGGCGCGGGCCAGCACCTGGCCGACACAGGCGCCCAGTGCCTGCAGGAACCGCATCACGATCAGCGAGCCGATGGTCTGGGCGAAGGCGCAGCCGATGCTCATGACAATGAACACGGCGATGCCGATCATCAGCGGCGGCCGTCGCCCGACACGGTCGGAAATTGGTCCATAAAGGAGCTGCCCAAGCGCCATGCCGATCAGGAACACGGACATGGTCTGCTGCGCGCTGGCGGGATCGGTGTGCAGGTCGGCGGCAATCGCCGGCATGGCCGGCAGGTACATGTCGATCGCCATGGGACCGAATGCGGTCAGCGACCCCAGCATCAAGGTCAACCTTACGCCCGGCGTAGGGCGCCGGGCTGCCGGGACGGTTTCGGTGGACATTCAGGCTTACTCGAGAACGGTTTGTGCGATAAGTAAGCGATCCATAAGCCGCTGCATACAACGAAGGCGGCCAGTTCGGGAATTTCGCGGGTGCTCGAGTCACGGGGCGAGGAGCAGGTGCAGGCCGGCACGGATGACGCCGATCTTCAGCGCGCCGCGGAAGAGGCCTTCAACGTCGAGGTAAACCGGCACCTCAAGCGAAACTATTTCGCGCTGTTGCTGCACGGTGTCTTCGGCATGACCGGTTTCAGGCTGCTGCAGGCGCCCACCTTCCTCCCCGCCTATCTCTTCGTCCTGTCGAACTCACCGACCGCCGTCGGCCTGGTGCTGGCCGCCCAGCATATCGGCGCGACGCTGGCCTCGCTGCCCGGCGGCAACATGATCTCGCATCGCAAGAGGGTGGTGCCGATCTTCATGTGGGTGGGCGGCGCCATGCGCGTCGCCGTGCTCGGCATCGCCATCGCCGGCTTCGGCGTGACCGGGCTGACGTTGTTCGGTTACAAGGTGCCCAGCTTCGTACCCGACGAGACCTTCGCGCTGTGGACGATCGGCCTGTGCCTGCTGCTGTTCGGCGCGTTCAACGGCATGCAGTCGGTGGCGTTCCAGTTCACCGTGTCGAAGCTGATTCCGGTCGCCGTCCGAGGGCGGCTGATGGGCTTTCGCAATTTCTTCGCCGGCATCGTCGCGGCCGCGGTCGCCTATATGGGCGGCGGCTATTTCATCGAGCACAATCTGCTCGGGAACGGCTATGCCAGCACCTTCTTCCTGGCATTCATCCTCACCGCCATCGGACTCCTGGGCCTGAAGCAGATCCGCGAGCCCGAGCCGCCCAACGTGCAGGCGCCGGCGCCGCTGATGCAGAGGCTGAAGGATTTGCCGCGGCAAACGCGCACGCCGGGGTTCCAGCGCTACCTGGTCGGCAGCACGCTGGCCTCGCTCGCCATCGCCGCCGCGCCGTTCTACATCCTGCACGTCAAGCACGAGCTCGACGCTTCGGGGCAGGTGCTGGGCGGATATGGCCTGGGCGTGCTGACCATCTCGTTCATGCTCCTGCCCACGTTCGTTGCGCCGATCTGGGGCATCCTCGGCGACCGCTTCGGCAATTCCTGGACCTTCGCCGGATCCATCGCCGTGTGGGGGGTATTCCTGCTGATCCTGCTGATCGCGCCGACCAGTCTCTTCTGGCTGGCCATCGTGTTCAGCGGCCTGGGCGTGGGCATCGGCGGCCTGCAGATCGCGGGGCAGAACCTGCTGCTGGAATACGGCTCGCGCGACGACCAGCCGATGATGATCGCGCTGGCCAGCATGGTCGCCTCGGCCATGTTCGCCGCCGGCCCGATCCTGGGCGGCGCGCTCGCCGAGGCCACGTCCTATACGGTGATGTTCCTCGTCGCCATCGTCATCAAGGGCTTCGCGGTCTGGGTGATCATGGGCAACGTCCGGCGAAAGAAGCCGCCGGTCTAGGTCGATGCGTCAAGGCAACTATCGCTGCTTGCGTTAGGCGGCTGCTGCGTTGATCTTCTGCCTGCCGCCCTTTCGGGCGCAGGGATAATTCTGGACATGGACGACAAACCCCGCGACCCGATGACGGCGGATCCCGCGCACCTGCGGCCCGACCCCGCGGTCCGTCGACCCCGCCGCTTCTGGCAGCTGCTCGGTCCTGGCCTGATCACCGGCGCGTCGGACGACGATCCGAGCGGCATCGCCACCTATTCCCAGGTCGGCGCCCAGTATGGCTACGGCCTGGCGTGGAGCTTGCCGTTCAGCTATCCGCTCCTGGCGGCGGTTCAGGAGATCAGCGCCCGCATCGGGCGCGTGACCGGTAAAGGCATCGCCGGCAACATCCGCCAGTTCTACCCGGCATCGCTCCTGAGATTGATCGTCGGGTTACTAGTGGTCGCCAACGTCATCAACATCGGTGCCGACCTGGCCGCCATGGCCGATGCGGTGAAGCTGCTGATCGGCGGTCCGGCGCTGGTCTATGTGGTGGCGTTCGCGGTGACCTGCGTCTGGCTGGAAGTTTTCCTCAGCTATGCCCGCTATGTGGCCATCCTGAAATGGACGACGCTTTCCCTGCTGGCCTACGTCGCCACCGTCCTTGCGGTGCATGTACCCTGGGGGCAGGTCGCCTTTCATACGCTGGTACCGACCATCACCTGGGAGCAGGCCTACATCGTCGGATTCGTCGCGGTGCTGGGCACCAGCATCAGCCCTTACATGTTCTTCTGGCAATCGTCCGAGGAAGCCGAGGACGAACGGGTCAATCCAGACGCCAAGCCGCTGATCGAGTCGGCCGACGGCGCGGAAGACGAACTCCGCCGCATCCGTATCGACACCTATGCGGGCATGGGCTATTCGCACCTCATCGCCTTTTTCATCCTCGTCACCACGGCGTCGACGCTGCACGTCCACGGCATCACCGACATCGGGACGTCCGCCGAGGCGGCCGAGGCTCTGCGGCCGATCGCCGGTCCCTTCGCGTCGGCCGTGTTCGCGCTCGGCATCGTCGGCACCGGGATGCTGGCGATACCGGTGCTGGCCGGCAGCGCCGCCTATGCCGTCGGCGAGGCGCGGCAATGGCCCACCGGCCTTGGCTACAAGCCCAGGGAGGCGAAGGCGTTCTACAGCACCATCGCGGTGGCCACATTGCTAGGCATCGGTATCAACCTGCTGCCGATCGATCCGATGAAGGGATTGTTCTGGGCCGCGGTCATCAACGGCGTGGTTTCCGTGCCGCTCATGGCGGTGATGATGGCCATGAGCGCCCGCCCGGCGGTGATGGGAGGATTCACGTTGCCCCGCTATCTGCGGATCATGGGCTGGCTGGCGACGGCAGTCATGACGGTGGCTGTGCTGGCGATGTTCTGGACGCTGATCTTCTGAGAGGCATAGCCGCCAACACCCGGCTTGACCCGCCGCCGCCGCCCGTCCAAGACTTGTCCACCGGAATTTCCGTCAGGGGAGCATAAAATGATTCGCGGCATCCACCATGTGGCGCTGGCCACCAGCGACATCGACCGTCTCGTGAAGTTCTACCAGGAAGGCTTCGGCTTCGAGGTGGTCGCCACCATGGGCTGGGAAGTGGGCTCGACCCGCATCGACACCATCGTCGGGTTGAAGGACTCGTCCTGCCGGCAGGTGATGATGAAGGCGGGCAACACCCACATCGAGATCTTCGAGTACAAGACGCCCGTGGGTAAGCCGGTCGATCCCAGGCGGCCGGTGAGCGATCACGGCTACACCCATTTCTGCGTCGACGTCACCGACATCGACTATGAATACGAGCGCATGAAGACGCTGGGCATGACCTTCAACTGCCCGCCGCCCACCCGCGAAGAGCTGGGCCACGGCTCCATCCGCGCGACCTATGGGCGAGACCCGGAAGGCAATGTCATCGAGCTCCAGGAGATTCTGGACCCGAACCACGCGTTCTACCTGAACGTCTGATGTTCTTCCCCGGATTCGAGAAGCAGCGCGTCGCCACCGACGGCGCCGAGATCAACCTGGTCGTCGGTGGCTCCGGACCGCCGGTGCTGCTGCTGCACGGCTACCCGCAGACCCATGTGATGTGGCACCTGGTCGCGCCCGTGCTGGCGGAGAAATTCACCGTCGTGGTGCCCGACCTGCGCGGCTATGGCGACAGCTCCAAGCCCTCGGGCGGTGAGATGACCTATGCCAAGCGCACCATGGCGCGCGACAACGTGCAGGTGATGCGCTCGCTCGGTTTCGAGAAGTGGTGCGTCGCCGGCCACGATCGGGGCGCCCGCGTGTCCTACCGGATGGCGTTCGATCATCCCGAGCGGGTGGAGAAGCTGTGCATCCTCGACGTGGTGCCGACCATCGAGCAGTACGAGGCGGCGGGCAAGAACCGCAAGGTCGCGGTGGGCATGTATCACTGGTTCTTCCTCGCCAGCCCCACGCCGTTGCCGGAGAAGCTGATCGGGTCCGATCCGGAATACTACCTGCGCCATTCCATGGAGACCTGGGCGGGCCAGAACGCCCGCTTCGATCCGGCGGCCATGGCGGAATACATCCGCTGCTTCTCCGATCCGGAGACCATCCGCGCGACCTGCGACTGCTACCGGGCGGGCCCGGCGGTCGACTGCGACATCGACGAGGCGAACCGGAAGGCCGGCGACAAGATCGGCTGCCCGACCTTGATCCTGTGGGGCGACCGCGACGGCAAATGGGACGAGGACCGCATGGTCGGCACCTGGAAACGCTGGGCGTCGGACGTGCGCGGCCAAGCTGTCCCGGGCGGCCATTTCTGCCCGGAGGAAGCGCCCGAGGAGACGGCGAAGGCGATCGGGGATTTCTTCAGCTAATCCTTCGCGCCCTTGTAAGGGTCCTCGTTGATGTCCCGGTCCACCTTGCGCATGTTGGGGCCGGCCTTCAGCACCCTGCGCAGCACGAACCAGCTCACCAGGTAGGCGAGGCCCGTTGCGCCCGTGAACCATCCTTCCAGTCCGAGAAACAGCGCTCCCGCGACCACGATGGCCCCGGTCGCGAAACCCAGGAACAGGTAGCCGGGCATCACCAGTTCGACGACGCCCATGGCGAAGGCGATGGCCAGCCATGCCGCCGGGTGCAGGAAGAAGTCGCGGCTGAGGATGCTCTCGATCATGACGGCTTCTTGGCGAACATCTTGGCCGCCGCGCTGAAGGCGTCGGCAATGTCGGTGGGCAGGATGATGGTGCGGCTGTTGTTGCCGCTGGCGATATGGCCCATCACCTCGATCTGCCGCTTGGCGATCTCGAATTGGATCGCCTCCATGCCGCTTTCGCGGATGGCGGCGGCGAGGGTGGTGGTGGCATAGGCGTCGGCGTCGGCCTGGATGCGCTTGGCCTCGGCGACCTTCTGGGCGGTGAACAGTTCGCCCTCGGCCTTCAGCTCCATGGCGCGCTTTTCGCCTTCCGCCTTGGCGACGGCGGCGCGGCGGGCGCGCTCGGCGTTCAGCTGCTGCAGCATGGCGTCGAGCGTCTGGCTGTCCAGGTTGATGTCCAGCACCTCGGCGCGGGTCACCTCGATGCCCCAGTCGTCGGTGGCGTCGCCGAGCTGCGCCTTGATGGAGGCGTTCAGCGGCGCCCGGTTCGACTGCATCTCGTCCAGGTCGATCTTGCCCAGCTCCGACCGGACGATGCCGGCGACGGTGGTGGCGACCGCGGCGTCGATGTTGCTGATCCGGTATACCGTGTTTTCCGGCGAGACGATCCGGTAGAACACCACGATCGAGGCCTTGATCAGCACGTTGTCCTTGCTGATCGCATCCTGCTCGATGCTGGGAAGCTGGCGCTCCAAGATGGAGATCTTGTGCTTCACCGAATCGATGAACGGCACGATGACGTTGAGCCCCGGACCCAGGATGGCGTGCAGCTTGCCCAGCCGCTCGACCACGTATTTCTCGCTCTGCGGCACGATCTTGATGGTCATGAACGACAGCATGACCAGCAGGATGATCAGCACGATCGCCGCCACCGGCACGTCGTTTAATGCGTCCATATGACTTTCGTCCCCCACCCGAGTTGAACCCGTGAAATTAGAGACCTGCACCTGTCCAATGGCAAGGGGAACCGGTCGCGGCCATTGCGGGCCGGTTCGCGACCTGCTCTAATCCCCGCCCACAATCACGCGTGAATGACCAAGGGGAGAGACGCGATGGAAATGCGGGTTCTGGGCCGCACCGGCATGCATGTGAGCAAGTTCTGCTTCGGCGCCGGCATGTTCGGCTATTTCGGCAACAGCGACCAGGCCGAGTGCAGCCGCATGGTCGACCGGGCGCTCGACGCCGGCATCAACTATTTCGATACATCGGACGTCTATTCCCACGGCGAATCCGAGACCATCCTCGGCAAGGCGCTCGGCAAGAAGCGTGATGACGTCGTGCTGGCCACCAAGTTCAGCCTGCCCATGGGCGGCGCCAACCCGAACATGAAGGGCAATTCCCGGCGCTGGATCATCAAGGCGGTCGAGGACAGCCTGCGCCGCCTCGGCACCGACTACATCGACCTTTACCAGGTGCACCGGCCCGACAGCGCCACCGACATCGACGAGACGCTGGGCGCGCTGTCCGACCTGATCCGCCAGGGCAAGGTACGCTACATCGGCTCGTCGACGTTCCCGGCCGAGCAGATCGTCGAGAGCCACTGGGTGTCCGAGAACCGGGGCCGTGAGCGGTTCCGCACCGAGCAGCCGCCCTATTCGATCTTCGCCCGCCGCATCGAGGCCGACGTGCTGCCGACCATCCAGCGCTACGGCATGAGCGCCATCGTCTGGTCGCCGCTGTCGCAGGGCTGGCTGACCGGCAAATGGCGGCGCGGCGCCACGCCGAACGACACCCAGCGCCAGAACCTGCAGCCGCACCTCTACGACATGAACCGTGCCGACAACCAGCGCAAGCTGGACCTGATCGAGAAGCTGGCCGTGGTCGCCGGGGACGCCGGCATGTCGCTGATGCACATGGCGCTCGCCTTCACCACCGCGCATCCGGCGGTGACCTCGGCAATCATCGGCCCGCGCACCTTCGACCAGCTCGAAGGACTGCTGGCTGGCGCCGACGTCATCCTGTCGGAGGAGACGCTCGACGCCATCGACGCCATCGTGCCGCCGGGCTCCAACATCAGCCACGACGATGACGGCTATGTGGCGCCCGAGATCACCGACAAGTCGCTGCGCCGCCGTCCCCGCAAGGAGCAGGCCCACGACAATTTCCGCGAGACCATCAGCAACATCGAGAAATACAAGGCCGCGCAGCAGCAGAAGAGCTAGGCGCGGGCTTTTGGCGTCATGGTGGTCCGGCGTTTCCCGGTATGTTAAGCCTCTGGCATGACCGAGAAACGCCCCCACAGATTCGAGCTTGAGAGCAGCCGCCGCGTCGCCGACGGCTGGCTGAAGGTCGACCGGCTCACTTACCGGTTCGAGACCTTCTCCGGCGCCATGAGCGAGCCGGTGACCCGCGACATCGTGCGCCGGCAGGACGCGGCCGTTGGCCTGGTCCGCCACCGCGGCCGCGGCACGCTGATCTTCGTCGAGCAGTTCCGCATCGCCGCCCATGGCAAGTCCGACGGCTGGATCGTCGAGATCTGCGCCGGCAAGCTGGACGACGGCGAGAGCGCCGAGGAGGCCATGGTGCGCGAGCTGAAGGAGGAAACCGGCTACGAGGCCGTCGCCCTGACGCCCGTCGCCTCCTACTTCGTCTCGCCGGGTTACACCGAGGAGCGCATGCACCTCTACCTGATCGACGTCGATGGCGAGCCGGGCGAGGCGCCCGGCGACGGTGACGAGGACATCAGGCTCGTGGAACTGACCCATGACGAGGCCTATGCCTGGCTCGACCAGGGGCAGTTCCATGATTCCAAGACGCTGATCGCTCTCTACTGGCTGAGGTGCCAACCGCGATGATGAAGCTTTGGGGGCTGCTGGCGGCGATGGCCGGCGGGATGCTGCTGTCGGGCTGTATCGGCCAGGCGGTGAAGGACGACGTCAAGGCGATCGAGAAGTCGGATTACGCCCGCGCCCCGGCGACGGTCGAAGACGGCAGATCGCCGTTCCCGGACGTGCCGCTGGTGACGCTGCACGATCTGGTCTGCAATCCGGCCACCTATGAGGGCAAGGAAGTGCGCGTGCAGGGCATCGCGCTGATCGAGCCCCGCAACAACAATCTCTATTTCGACCTGTTCCCGCGGAACGTCGGCTCGTGCGGCCGGGCCATGATCGGCATGGATTATCCCGCCGACTTCATGAAGATGGCCCCGGCCTACAACCGCAAGCGCATGGAGTTCGTCGGCGTCTTCCAGCGCAACCTCTGCCCGCTGGAGAAATACAAGTACGCGCGGGTCAACGATCCCAAGGACCCGGCCCAGACGATCTGCAAGTCGGTGGAACTGCGCAGCGACGCGTTCCTCACGGGTGTTCGCGGCTGGCGGCTGATGCCGGAGTAGGCTATCCGCCCAGATGGGCCTTCAGCCCGCCGAGCATAAAGGCGTAGGCGCCCTGGAGCTGGGTGCGGATTTCACCCTCGTCGACACCGGCCGGCGCGTCGAAGAAGCCTTCCCAGAAGCAGGTGCAGGCATCCGCGCCTTCGGGCCGCACCGACAGCCGCGCCTGGTAGCGGCTGGCGCCGAACGGGCCGCCGGTGGTGATCGACAGCACCTGGATCATGTTGTCGTGGTCGTTGGCGTCGAGCCTCTCGTCGCCCGCGCCCAGGCCCGGCAGCGACAGGGTGCGCACCATGCCGACGCCGCTGCCCGTGGTCGACAGGCTCGAGCCTTCGAGCGGCGGCATCCAGGTCAGCAGCCCGCCGAAGTCGCCGATCGCCGCCCACGCTTTCGCCGCCGGCACGTTCATCGCCATGGTCCCGATCGCATATCCCATCGTTAAGTCCCCCGTTTCGAATGGATGATTGGCGAGATTAGCGGAAGCCGTTCGTGGGGGCATCCACGCTCAGGGTTCGACGGGCAGTTCATGCAGACAAGCCGGGCATGTCACGGTGACGTCCTCGTCTACCGCCTCGCCGTCGGGAACATTCTGCTCGCATAGCGTCCAGAGCATTGGCTTGCCTCCGCTGGCCTCGGTGACCAGTGCGTCACCCGCCCATGCGGTAGCCGATGCCGGGCTCGTTCCGGATCAGTAGCGGCTGGGAGGGGTCGATTTCGAGCTTGAGCCGAAGCGCCCGTATGACGATGCGGAGGTATTCCACGTCGCCGACATGAGCGCGGCCCCACACGCGCTCGAGAATTGCCCCGTGTGTCAGCACCCGGCCGCCCGCTTCCACCAAAGCCGCGAGAACGGCGAATTCGCGCGGTGTCAGCGCGATGTCGCGTCCGTCCATCGACACCTTATGGCGCCCCCGATCCACCGCGATGCCCTTATGCCGCACGACCGCGTCCCTTGCGGGCGCGGCGCCGGCGCGCCGCAACGCGGACCGCAGCCGCGCCAGGAGCTCGTCTCCGTCGAACGGTTTGGTGACGTAGTCATCCGCGCCGAGATCGAGCGCCGCGATCTTTTCGCTCGTCGCGTCCCGGGCGCTCAGCACCAGCATGGGGATCGACAAGCGCGAGCGCATGGCCGCGATCAGCTCCAGCCCGTCCCTGTCGGGCAGGCCGAGGTCGATGATGGCGGCGTCCGGCGCCAGCCGATCAATCTCGGCGAGAGCCGCGCGGGCCGTTCCCACGACGACGGCGGCGTGACCGTCCCTCGCCAGGACCGCCGAAACAAGGCGCTGGATCGCCAGCTCGTCATCGACCACGAGAATCCGGCTCATGACGGCGTTGCCCCGAAAACGGGGAAGGTAAGCGTAAAGCATGCCCCGCCAGACGCGCGCGTGCTGGCCTGGACATCGATGTCCATCGCCTGGCAGAATCCCTTGACGATGGCGAGCCCCAGCCCGCTTCCACCGCTGCGGTCGCTTCCCTCCAGCCGGACGAAGCGGTCGAAGATGGCTTCCTCTTCGCCTTCCGGGATGCCCGGCCCGTCGTCGGTCACGGTCAACACGACGGAGCCGCGACCCTCATCGGCGGCGATGCCGATCATGGCGCGCGCGTGCCTTGCCGCGTTGTCGATCAGGTTGATGAGGACGTGCCGCAACAGGACGGGGTCGGCGCTGACCAGCGGCAGGTCGGCGGCAACGTGGCGAGCGATCCGCAATTCCGCCGTCGCCGCGCCGCTGGCTTCCAGCGCTCCGGTGACGACATCGACCAGGTCGACTGGCTCCGGCGCTGGCCTCACCGCGCCGCCTTCGATGCGCGCGATCCCGATCAGGTCGTCCATCTTCCGCGAAAGCCGCTGGGCCTGCGCCAGCGCGCGATCTGCCGCGGGCGATTCCAGCCGCAGCGCCTCCAACTCGCCGCGCAGCACCGTGACAGGCGAGCGAAAGTCGTGGGCGAGCGAGGCGATCAACGTGCGCCGCAGCGTGTCGCGCTCTTCGAGCATCCGCCGCTCCCGCCGCTCCTCCTGCAGGATCAGGCGGTCGCGCGTTTGCGCGAGCAGTGCCACCTGGGCACGCAACGCACCCGGCGGCGGCCGGGTTCCCTGCAGCGGCCGCGCGACAGCCACCACGTCCACATCGGCGGCGCCGCGCTGTCCCAGCGGCAAGAAGGTCCAGTCGGCGGAGGGAAAGATGTTGGTGCCATGGCCTGCCATGTCGCCATTGTGGATCGCCCAGGCCGCGGCGGAAAGATCGAGCGGGCCGAAGGCTGGATCGTCTTTTGGCATCGCCTCGCGCGAGACAATGCGCGTTGCGCCTTGGCGGCCCTCGATGAAAACGAGGCCCTTCGCGAGCGCGGCGTTGAGATCCTCCTGGCCAGACATGAGAGCCGCCAGTTTGGCGGTCTCGGCACTGGCCTGCGCTTCCTGCTGCGCCTGGCGCTCGCGGGCCTTAAGCGCCGTGGCAAGCCGGCTGGTCACGAGCGCGACCGCGAACAGGACGATGAAGCTCACCGCGTTGTCCGCGCCATGGATGCGAAGCGTGAACTGGGGTGGGAGCAGGAAGAAATTATAGGCCAGGGCCGCTGCTGCGGCGGCGAACAGGCTCGGCCCGATCCCGCCGCGTGCGGATACCAGCAGTACCGGGAGCAGTAACAGCAGTGCCGCCGACGGGAGGCCGAGCGTGCCGGGCCAGTGGAGGGTCGCGACGGTGACCGCCGCCACCGTGGCGGCGGCGATGGCATAGTCGCGCAGGAGGCCGGCGCGCCGCATGGCTAGATCTCCACCTGGGTCCCCAGTTCCACGACGCGGTTGGCCGGGATGCCGAAGAATTCGGTCGGGTCGGCGGCGTTGCGGTGCAGGAACGTGTAGAGCATGGTCATCCATCTCGGCAATCCCGGCCGTGCCGATCTGCGGATGGCATTCCGCCCGACGAAGAACGAGGTGCCGCCCCGCGCGGCGAGCCACGTCTCATTGCGCGCCAGGTCGCTCGGCACGTCAACCTTGTCCATGTAGCCATAGTGCAGCGTGGCGTGCATGAAGCGCTGACCGGAGCCGCTTATCCGCAGCCGGTCCGGCGCCGGCACGTGGGGCGCTTCCTCGGTCACCACCGAGAGCAGGATGTTGGTTTCGTGCAGCACCTTGTTGTGCTTGAGGTTATGGAGCAGCGCGGGCGGTACGTTCGCCTGGTCCTGGGTGAGGAAGACCGCGACACCCGGGATGACCGTCGGCGGGCGGCGCTCGAGGTTGCCTGCGAATTCGTCCATGGGCACGCCCTGCGTGAAGCCGCGCATCGCCAGCCGTCGCCCCCGCATCCAGGCATAGATCACCACGCCGACGAGGCCCGCCACCAGCATCGGCACCCAGCCGCCCTCGGCGATCCGCATCAGGTTGGCGCCGAGGAAGATCAGGTCGATGACCAGGAACGGCACGATGAAGAGCACCGCCCATGCGAAGCGCCACTTCCATACCCGCCAGATAATGATGAAGGCGAGGCAGGTGGTGACGACCATGGTGCCGGTGACGGCGATGCCGTAGGCGATAGCCATGGCCGAGCTGCTCTTGAACGAGAACACCAGCGCCAGCACACCGGCGAGCAGCAGCCAGTTCACTGCGGGCACGTATATCTGACCGATCTTGTCCTCGGAGGTCCGCAGGATGGTGAGTCTGGGCAGCAAGCCCAGCGCGATGGCCTGCTGAACCAGCGAGTACGCGCCGGTGATCACCGCCTGGCTGGCGATGATCGTGGCGAAGGTTGCCAGGATCACCAGCGGCGCGCGGAGCGCATCGGGCGCCATCAGGAAGAACCAGTCGGTGTTGGCCAGTGGCTGTCCGGCCGCTTCCGCGGCGTGCAGAGCCGACAGCGCGAATGCGCCCTGGCCCAGATAATTGAGCGTCAGTGCCGGCCAGACGAAGGCCAGCCAGCCGAGCTGGATCGGGCGGCGGCCGAAATGCCCCATGTCGGCGATCAGCGCCTCGGCGCCGGTCACCGTCAGGAAGACCGCGCCGAGCACGAACAGGCCGGTGACGCCGTGTTCCGACAGGAAGCGCACGCCGTGGAGCGGATTGATCGCCAGCAGTACATCGGGCGAATCGGCGATGTGCCAAAGCCCGAGCCCTGCCATCACGGCGAACCAGACGGCGCAGACCGGCCCGAACAGGCGCCCCACCTTCTCCGTGCCACGGTACTGGATCAGGAACAGGCCGAGCAGGATGCCGACCGTGACCCCGAGGATGAGTGGCCTGGACATGACGCCCGAAAGGCCGGGTACGGTGCCCAGACCCTCGACCGCCGAAAGGACCGACAGTGCCGGGGTGAGGATGGCGTCGCCGAAGAACATGGCCGCGCCGATGCCGCCCAGCACCAGCACTATGGTCCATCTGCCGCCGGTGGCTCGGCTCGCCAGCGCCATCAGCGACAGCACACCGCCCTCGCCATGATTGTCGGCCCGGGTCAGGAAGAGCACGTATTTGATGGTGACGACGATGATCAGCGCCCAAAGCGCCAGCGACAGCACGCCGAGGATTTCCCCGCGCGTGATCCCGCCCGCGGCCGCCTGCCCAAGCGCTTCGCGGAATGCATAGAGTGGGCTAGTCCCGATGTCGCCATAAACGACACCGATGGCCCCGAGGGTCAGGGCGGCAAACCGCGAACGGGATTCCGGAGCTTCGTTTGGCATGATCGAGGTCCTTTTCGAACAGAACCCTCTCGTGCCGTAATCGCGCGTTAGCTCGCCATGGGAAAGCGGCGCCGGAAGCGTTAAATCCACGTAAAAATTGTCGGTGATCCCGGCAGCCGGCCGCGATGTCTCGGTGACCGGAGGTCAACCCGGGTTTTTATCCGACGTCACCTTTTGTCGAACTGCACATACAGCTCCGGCAGGCTGCGCAGGATGACGCTGGGCTCGGCCTTGGGCTCCGGGTGTCCGGGTGTCAGGTGGAAGTTCTTCATCCGGGACAGCAGCGCGGGGAAGCCCAGGTTCAGCTCCTGCCGGGCGAGCGGCGCGCCGACGCAGTGATGGATGCCCGAGCCGAAGGCCAGCTGCGAGCCGGCGTTCTTGCGGTGGATGTCCACCTGCACCGGGCACTCGAAATGGCGCTCGTCCCGGTTCGCCGCGCCGTAGCGCAGCATCAGCATGGACCCGGCCTTGAGCGGGTAGCCGCCCAGCTCGGTGTCCTTCGTCACCACGCGGGGCAGGCCTTGCACCGGCGCCTCGAGACGCAGTGCTTCTTCGCAGAAGGTGCGCACGGCCTTGGGGTCGCCGACCAGCTGTTCCTGGATTTCCGGGTTCTGGCACAGCAGCAGCATGCCCCAGCCGAAGGTGCTGGTGGTGGTTTCGTGGCCGGCGACCAGGAACTGGTTGAGGATGCTCCAGGTCTCGGCCGGGTTCAGCGGCCGGTCCTCGTCCTCCAGCCGCACCTCGCCCAGGATGGTGCACATGTCGTCGCGCGGGTCCTTGCGGCGCGCTTCGACCAGCCCGACCATGAAGTTCTGCAGATCCACCATCACCTGCGCCCGGCGCAGCAGCTCGTCGTCAGAATGCATGGTGAGGCGCAGGCCCGACGCGGCCACGGTCGCGCCCTCGTAGAAGAATGGCCGGTCCTCGGGCGCTACGCCCAGCCGGTCGGCGATGATCCGCAGCGGCACGGGCAGGGCGAAGGCCTCCATGAAGTCCACTTCGCCCTTGTCGATGAAGCTGTCGATGGTCTCGTCGATGATCTGCTGGATGTAGGGTTCCATCTTGCGCACGTTGCCGGCCGTGAACACCCGGTCCACCTGCGAGCGGTATTTCCGGTGCGTCGGCGGATCGGCGGTCAGCAGGGTATTGACCGGCGGATGCATCTGGCTGGCGATCGCGAGGAATTTCTCGCGCACCGGCGCGGCCGCGTTCTCCAGCCAGTGCTGCCTTGTGCCGTTGAGGAACGGCCCGAAATTGCTGGAATAGGTGTCGGTGTCGCGCAGCACCTGCATCAGCAGGTCGTAGCGGGTGACGACGTGCATGTTGGCGGCCGGCATGAAGTGGACCGGAGAATCGTCGCGCAGCCGCTGATAGGCGTCCCACGGATCGACCAGCACGGCCGGATCGAACAGGTTGATGTCGTCGACGCTCGACGGCTCCTTGGCGGCGGTGCTCATTTCCCCAGCTTCCTTTCAACGTCCCGGTTCGGCTGCGGCGCGTTTCCCGTCGCGCCGTCGGGCCAGTATGACTCCCCCGGTATTCGAGACAATAAATTTTTTCTGGTTTTTTCAGCGCCAGCGCATGTCGGAACTTTCACTTTTTCCAGCACGCATGAATGGTTAGTCTGCGCCGGTAACAAAACCGGGGAATCAGCATGATCGGGAACGATCCGAAGTTCGATCAATTCATCACCGACCATCGCTGGGCCGTCGTCACCACCCTGCGCAAGAGCGGCACGCCGTCGAGCACCTTCGTGGCCTATGCGCGCGACGGCGACACGCTGGTGATCAGCACGCCCGGCTACACGTTCAAGCGCAAGTCGCTGGAGCGGGACCCGCGCGTCGCGGTCTGCTGCTGCACCAACAGCGAGCCGTTCAATTTCGTGACGGTCGAGGGCCGGGCGACGGTGGAGAAGGACAATCTCGTTGCCATGACGAAGAAGGTGTTCGCCAACATCGAGGGCACCGGCTGGACCGAGCCCGAGGATCTGCCGGGCTGGCTGGACAAGCAGGACCGCGTCATCCTCCGCATCCATCCGGAAAAGGTCTACGGCGTCATCCGCTGAGATGGCCGACGAGCCGCCAGCCGCGCCCGCCAACGGACTGCAGAAGCTTCAGGCCGCCATCACGCTGATGCCGCCGACGGCCAAGGCCGTCTGCCTGATGATCTTCTCGGCGTTGATGTTCCAGTCCATGAACGCGGTGATCCGGCACGTGTCGGACCTGGGCCTGCATCCCTTCGAGATCGCCTTCTTCCGCAACGTCTTCGGCATCCTGGTGCTGGTGCCGCTGGTCATGCGCTATGGCATCGGCGTGATGCGCACCAGCCGGTTCGACCTGCACCTGCTGCGCGGCGTGATCAACGTCGTGTCCATGCTGTGCTTCTTCTATTCGGTCACGGTCGCGCCGCTCGCCAGCGTTGCCTCGCTGGGCTTCACCTTGCCGCTGTTCGTGACCCTCTACGCCACCTTCATGCTGAAGGAGCGGCTGCATTCCCGGCGGCTGACGGCGCTCGGCATCGGCGTGGTCGGGGCGCTGCTGATCATCCGGCCCGGATCGGATGACATGAACCTGGGCAACCTGATCGTGCTCGGCGGCACGGCAATCTGGGGCCTGGCGCTGATGGTGATCAAGGTCCAGTCGCGCACCGACACGTCGCTCAACATCACCTTGTGGTCGTCGATCATGCTGGCGCTGCTGTCGGCCATACCGGCGCTGCTGGTCTGGAAGGCGCCCGACGGCGAGCAGTTCGCCTGGATGGCGCTGACCGGATTGCTCGGCACCGCCGGCACCATGGCGGTCGCCCAGTCGATGAAACTGGCCGAGGCCAGCGCCGTCATGCCGTTCGACTTCACCAAGCTGGTCTGGGCGGCGCTGATCGGCTACCTGGCATTCGGCCAGGTGCCGGACGTCTGGGTGTGGATCGGCGGTGCGGTGATCTTCTCCAGCACGGTCTACCTGACCTACCGGGAATCCCGGCTGGCCAGGGCAGGCAAGCTGCACCCGCGCCAGGGCGCGCCCCTGGACCTTTAGGCGGCCAGCTCGATCAACGCTTCCACATCGTCTTCCGAGGTCGCCGGGCTGGTCACCAGCCGCCGTCCGTCCGGTCCCGCGGTCGGCCAGTCGAGGAACAGGAACCCGGCGTCGCGCAGCCGCATGGCGACCTCGTCGGGCATGCGCACGAACAGTTCGTTGGCGTGGACCGGATGTGCCAGGTCGAAGCCCAGCGCGTCGAAGGCGTCGGCCAGGGCCGAGGCCATGCGGTTCGAATGCGCCGCGTTCTTCAGCCACAGATCGCCATCCAGATAGGCGTGCAGCTGGGCCGAGAAGAACCGCGACTTGGACAGCAGCTGGCCGGCGCGCTTGCGGCGATAGGCCATGTCTTTCGCCAGCGCCGGATCGAACACGATCACTGCCTCGGCGGCGAGCGCGCCGTTCTTGGTCGCGCCGAACGACAGGATGTCGACACCCGCCTTCCAGGTGATCTCGGCCGGCGTGCAGTCCAGGCTGGCGACGGCGTTGCCGAAACGGGCGCCGTCCATGTGCACCCGCATCTTGCGCTCGCGCGCCCAGGACGTGATGTTGGCCACCTCCCTGACCGAATAGACCGTGCCGGCCTCGGTCGCCTGCGACAGGCTGACCGCGCCGGGCTGGGTCTGGTGCTGGTCGTTAAGGCGGAAGTTCCGGTAGGCCTTCTCCAGCGTCTCCAGGGTCAGCAGGACATGCGCGCTGGCGACGCCGAACAGCTTGGCGCCCGCCGAGTAGAACTCGGGCGCGCCGCATTCGTCGCGGATGACATGGGCGTGTTCGTGGCATAGCACCGCGCCCCAGGGCGGACAGCACGCGGCCAGCGACAGCGCGTTGGCCGCCGTTCCCGTCGCGACCAGGAACACCTCGACGTCCCGCTCGAACAGCGCCGAGAATTTTTCGGTCAGCGACACGGTCAGCGGATCGGCGCCATAGCCGGGCGCCGAACCCTCGTTGGCGCGGCCGATGGCGGCGAGGATCTCGGGCGAGATGCCGGCGCTGTTGTCGCTGAGAAAGCTGCGCGTTTTGATGTTCATGACCTCTTCTCGTTTCAGGACGAGGTGGCTAACGTACCAATCACGCATGAAGGCGCAAGTCCGATGCCGGAACAGAACGCGCCGCAACCCCGGGGAGAGATCATGGAACCGCAGCTCATCAAGACCGAGATCGTCGACGACCACATCGCGCTGGTCACCATCGACAATCCGCCCGTCAACGCCCACAGCACCCAGGTGCTCGACGAGCTGATGTGGACGTTCGACACGCTCAGCGACCGCGACGAGGTGCGGGTCGCCGTGCTGACCGGCGCCGGCAAGGTGTTCTGCGCCGGCGCCGACATCAAGTCGCGGGTCGGCGTCGAGCGCAAGCCCGGCGACCACTGGCAGGGCAGCCGGCGCGCCCGCGAGGCCTATCACTGCATCATGGAATGCCAGAAGCCGGTGATCGCCGCGATCAACGGCCCGGCGCTGGGCGGCGGCCTCGCCATCGCCGCGTCCTGCGACATCCTGGTCGCGTCGGAGAAGGGCTGCCTCGGCCTGCCTGAGATCGACGTCGGCCTGCTCGGCGGCGGCCGTCATGCCCAGCGGCTGTTCGGCCATTCGCGGCTGCGCCGGATGATGCTGACCGGCCTGCGCGTCTACGGCCCCGAGCTCTACCGCCTCGGCATCGTCGAGGAATGCACCACGCCCGAGAACCTGATGGATGTCGCCATGGGCCTGGCGCGCGAGATCGCGTCGAAGAGCCCCATCGCCAGCCGCCTCGCCAAGCACGCGCTCAACCAGATCGAGGAAATGAGCCTGCGCGACGGTTATCGCTTCGAGCAGGGCATGACCGGCCAGCTTGGCAAGACCGAGGACTCGAAGGAGGCCATGCGCGCCTTCGTCGAGAAGCGCAAGGCGGTGTTCACGGGGCGGTAGGGAACAGCACTCCCCCTATTTTTGTCATCCCCGCCTTGCGCGGGGATCCATCGCCGTGCAGGCCACCCCGTATCCGGCATGGACATGGGTCCCCGCGTGCGCGGGGATGACATGAAAGATTATGGGACGGGCGGCGACTCGGCCGGCGGCGACGCTTCCATTGGCGGCTCCCCGCCGCCTCCATCCTCATCCTCCTCGGGCTTCAGCACGAAGCGCTGGTAGAGGTAGCCGACGCCCAGCAGCGCCGCGCCCAGGCCGAGGAACGACAGCGCCCGGAACAGGCCGGTCATGTTCGACATGTCGAACAGGAACGCCTTGGCGACTGTGAGCGCGAAGATGGCGAGCGCCGCGATCCGCAGCGGCCGGTTGCCCAGCTTCAGCCCCGCCGCGAACAGCGCCGCGCCGAACAGCAGCCAGACGGCGCTGTAGGTGTATTGCTCGGCGTTGGTGACAATGTCGCTGTCGAGGAAGCGGCCGTGGAAGGCGTGGCGCACCTCCAGGCTCAGCCACAGCACGGTCAGCGCCAGCGCCGCGACGGCCGAGACGTAGAAGGTGATCCTGTCGCCGCGCGCCGACGCCGACCACGCATAGAGCGCGGCGAACACGGCGGGCAGCAGATAGGCCAGCGCCAGCGTGTTGAACACCGGCAGCGCGCCCACGTCCACATGCCACCACAGCGGGTTCTGGAACAGCACCTGCACGAACACCAGGTGCAGCAGGCCGATGCCGCGCAGCACCATGGCCGCGATGTCCAGCACCTTGCGGTCGCCCAGATTGCGCCGGACATAGAGGCCGTAGCCGATGGCGAGCCAGGCCGCGGTCTGCACGCTGGTCTCGGTCAGCCGCGTGTAGGGCGCGCCCAGGCTCCCGGCGAACAGCTGCCGGATCTGGAAGGTCACCAGCAGGGTCACGAAGGCGATGGCGCCGGCTTCCAGCACCTTCACGGTGATCCCCGTCGCGCTGTGGCAGGAAGCGCCGCGCCGCGTACCAGAACGCGACCGCCGGAATGCCGTAGCCATACAGCACCCAGTTGAGGAGCGGCCAGCCATCCAGCGGATAGTCCAGCAGCGACGGGTTGAGCAGCAGCCGTGCCAGCACCACCGCCGCCACCGCCAGCGCCACCCGGCGCAGGAACGGCAGGTTCAGCCGTAGCGAGATCCAGGCGATGGCCGGCAGCTGCAGCGACAGCGCCGCCGTCAGCCAGGCTTCGCGTAGCACCATGGCCAGCGCGAGACTGAGCGCGGCGACGGCGCCGGTGGCATAGGCCCCCAGCGCGGCCGGCGTCAGCTGGCGGCGCTCGGCGGCGAAGGTGGCGAGGCCGGCCAGCGCCAGGCCGATGGCCGCCCAGCCCGGATCGGAGCGGAACTCGGTCCAGCGCCAGTAGGAGATGAACAGGATCAGCACCGGCACCGCCGCCGACAGGCCCGACCAGAATCCGGCCTGCCGCCGCAGCCGCAGCGCCAGGAAGCCAGTCAGGCCGAACAGCACGGCAAACCCGCCGGCGATGCTGTTGAAGGTCTCGAACGCCGGCTGGCGCACCGGATTGAGCACGGCGCGGTAGGTCTCCTGTCCCGCATAGGGCTCGAACAG